>DASSQI010000119.1:0-14270 GCA_035702585.1 Anaeromyxobacteraceae bacterium | reverse complement strand
GGCGCACCTGACGCTTTGAAAGACCGAGCACCTGCGCAGCCTCGCCGCGCGTCAGCGCTCCCGCTTCGACTCGCCGCAACACGTCCACCCGCCGCCACTGCTCCTGGCTCATCAGCTCCATCCCTCCCTCGTACAGGGGGGGACACGATCGCTGAACCGTTAGGCGGACGTTATCGCTGACCTACAACAGACGCGTCGGAACGGCTGTCAGAATAGGCGGTACGTCAAGATCGCCCCGAGGCTGACGGCGAACCGCGCGTCGCGGTCGGCCAGCGGCGCGCCGCCGCTCGCGGCGCGCACCGAGGCTCCCGCCCGTGCCCCGAACGAGATGTCGCCATACAGCGGGGCCTCGTACGACGCGAACACCCGCGGCGCGACGATCGCGCCCCCGTGCCGGATCGTGGCGGTGACCGGGAGCTCGAACGCGCCGGTGACGAGGCCGCCCGCCCGCGTCCGGGTGGACGCGGCGACGCCGGGCGAGAGCTGGAAGCCGTCGTTGGCGCGGTTCCTCGAGACGACCCAGTCCGCGCCGAGGTCGGCGTAGTAGCCCGCCCGGCCGGTGAACGCGACGGACGTCGCTCCGCGCCGCGAGAGCCCCACGCGCACCGTCGGGCCGGCGAACAGCTCGCTCAGCGCCATGTCGAGCTCGAGCGCCGCGCCGCCGTCCACCGTCGGGGTGAGCCCCTGCGCCCAGGCCGCGCCCAGGATCGGAAAGCCGGCCGTCGCGAAGAGGGCCGAGCCGCCCGCGCCGAGCGTCTCGGCGGAGACGAGCGAAGGCAGGCGCTCCGGGGAGCGCATCTTCACGGCGGGCGGAGGACGCTGGGAGGCGTCGGTCTGGGCGTTGGTGATCGCGACGAGCGCGGCGAGGCCGAGGGCGAGCATGGCCGGTGATTGTAGGGTAGCGGCGCGGGTCTGGGGGCCTCCTCGCGCCAACCCAGGGTGACGCGGGACTCCCGGCTCGACGGAGCACGTCGAGAGGCAGGAAGGGCAAGCGGCTTGCAGTACGCGGCGCGGGAGACGACATGCCCGATCCGGACACCAGCGCCCTCGACGCAGCCATCGTGGATCTCGTATCGCGGCAGGCCGTGAAGGTGCCGCCGTATCCGGCGGTCGCGATGCGGGTGCAGGAGCTCGTGCGCCGCGACGACTACGGCCTCGACGAGCTCGCGCGCCTCGTCGAGTCGGATCAGGCGCTCGCGGCCGACGCCCTGCGCGTCGCGAACTCGGCGTTCTACAGCCGCGGGGCGCCGATCACGACGCTGCCGCAGGCGATCGGCCGCATCGGCGCGCAGGACGTCGGGCGCCTCGCGATGGCGTCGGGCCTCGGCGCCCACGCGCGCGCGCCCGGGCCGCTCGCCGCGCTGAAGCGGCACGTCTGGCTCGAGTCGCTCGCGGCGGCGGCGCTGTGCCAGGAGCTCGCGAGGAAGCGCGGGCTCCCGGTGGAGGAGGCGTTCGTGTGCGGGCTCCTCCACGACTTCGGGAAGGTCCTCACCGTGGCCTGCATCGAGGAGATCGTCGAGAGCCGCTGCGTGATGGTCGAGCCGCTGCCGATCGACTCGTGGCTGGAGGTCGTCGATCGGTACCACGTCGAGCTCGGCGTCGTGCTCGCCGCGCGATGGGAGCTGCCGCCGATCGTGGCGGACGTCGTATCGCTCCACCACGTCGGCGCGGGCGCCGTCCTCGGGGCGGCGGAGCCGCGGCTCGTCGAGCTCGTCGCCGCCGCGGACGAGGTGGTGAAGCTGCTCACGGACGGCGCGTCGATCTCGCCGGACGACCTCGCGGCGATCCCGCGGCTCACCGACGCTGAGCGCGACCTCGTCGCGAGGACCCTCGAGCGGCTGCCGGGCTTCATCGACTCCTTCGAGGGGATCACCGGCGGTGCCGCGACGGAACCGTGCTCTCGGCTCATCCGCGTCGAGCCGCCGGAGAAAGCGCCGGTGCCCGCGGCGGTCGAGGACCTGCCGGACCTCTTCCCCGAGGACATGCTCACGCCGGCGCCCGCCGAGATCGCTCCGGCGCAGGACGCGTCACCGAACCGTGCGCTCGGCGCCGCGTGGCGAGCGGTCACCAGCGCGTCACGCAGGTTGCTACCGCGCACAGCGAGTCGACCGACTCGAGTCGCTTCAGCATCTCACGACCGGGAATAGCCGACTGCACGCGCGTGTCGGCGGGCAGCTCGCGGCCGCTCGAGTCGATGAACAGCACCGTCGGCATGCCGACGATGCCGTACTTCTCCCAGATAGCCTCGACCTCCGGCGACTCCTCGGTGGCGTCGATCTTCAGCATGACGAACCGTGAGGCCGCGTCCTGCACGGCCGGATCCGCCCACGCGTCGCGGTCGAGCTCCTTGCAGGCAGCACACCAGTCGGCCCAGAAGTCGATGACGACGGGCTTCCCCTCGGCTCGAGCCCGCGCGAGGGCGGCGGCCTCGTCGTGCTCCCACACCTTGGGCGACGCCGCGGCGCTGCGCGCGTCGCCGGCGCCGATCGCGTAGACGACGCCCACCACCGTGAGGGCCACGCCGGCTCCCTTGAGCAGCCGTTCTCTCACGGGTCCGCCGAAGCTCGCGTGCAGCGCACCGACGAGCACGCCCGTCGCGGCGACCGCGGCCGCGATCCACGCGGCGCCGTGCGCTGCGGAGAACACGTCGCGGACGCCGGGGAGCGCGCGCGAGAGGAAGATGCCGGCCGCGGCGAGCAGCGCGACGCCGAACGCGCTCTTCACGGTCTCCATCCACGGCCCGCTCTTGGGGAGCGAGACCGAGAACGCGCCGATGGCGAAGAAGAGCAGTCCGATGCCGAGCGCGTACGCGAACATGATGCCGAACCCGAACGCGACGGATCCCTTCGTCGCCACGAACGCGAGCGCCGCCGCGAGGACGGGTCCGGTGCACGGCGCGGCGATGATCCCGGCGACGAGGCCCATCCCGAACGCACCGGCGCGCCCGGCGCCGCCGACGGCGGAGAGGCGCGTCTGCAACGACGCGGGGAGCTGCAGGTCGAACGCGCCGAACATCGAGGCGGCCATCGCGGCGAAGATCAGCGCGACGAACCCGATCACCCACGGGTTCTGCATCACGCTGCCGAACGCCTTGCCCGTCACGGCCGCGCCGACGCCGAGCGCCGAGTACATGGCCGCGATCCCGAGGACGTACAGGCCGGAGAGGAGCATCGCCTCGCGGCGAGAGCGTGCGCTCCGCGCGCCGAACACCGAAACGGTGATGGGGATGAGCGGGTACACGCAGGGAGTGAGGCTCGTCAGGACGCCGCCCCCGAACGCGATGAGGAAGGCGACGAGCGAGCCCTCTGCGAGGTGGCGCGCGAGCCCCAGGTCGGTCGCCGCGCCGGCGCCGCCGCTCGTGGAGAGCGCCGGCAGCGCGGCCACGACCGCGAAGACGATCGCGGCGAGGAGGAGGCGGGAGAGGAGACGCATCGTCGGTTCTCTTACGTTACATTCTGGCGTTCGGCATCCCTTTCAAGGAAGCCGCTGCCCGTGTAAGAGCACCCGAGCCTCGATGAAGATTCCGATCTACATGGATTACCACGCGACGACGCCCGTGGACCCGCGGGTGCTCGACGCGATGCTGCCGTACTTCCGGGAGGACTTCGGGAACTCGTCGTCCCGCAGCCACGTGTTCGGTTGGCGCGCCGAGGAGGCGGTGGAAGGCGCCCGCGCGGAGATCGCCGCGCTCATCGGCGCGTCACCCAAGGAGATCGTCTTTACCAGCGGCGCGACCGAGAGCGACAACCTCGCGCTCGTGGGGGCCGCCAGGTTCCACGCCGGCAAGGGCCGCCACCTGGTGGCGACCCGGATCGAGCACAAGGCGGTGCTCGATGCGCTCGCGGCCCTGGAACGCGACGGGTTCGAGGTCACCCTCGTCCCGGTCGGCGCGTCGGGGATCGTCGACCCCGACGAGGTGAAGAGGGCGCTCCGGCCCGACACGATCGCGGTGTCGATCATCCACGCGAACAACGAGGTCGGGACGGTGCAGCCGATCGAGGAGATCGGGCGCGTGACCCGCGCGGCGGGAGCCCTGTTCCACGTCGACGCCGCGCAGGGCGCCGGGAAGATCCCGCTCGACGTCGAGCGTGCGCAGGTCGATCTCCTCTCCCTCTCCGCGCACAAGATGTGCGGTCCGAAGGGCATCGGCGCCCTCTACGTGCGGCGCAACCCCCGCGCGCGCATCGCGCCGCTGTTCGCGGGCGGCGGGCAGGAGCGCGGCCTCAGGCCCGGGACGCTGAACGTGCCGGGCATCGTCGGGTTCGGCGCGGCGGCGCGGCTCGCGCGCGCCGAGATGGCGGAGGAGGCGGCTCGCGTCGGCGCGCTCCGCGACCGGCTGCGCGACGGAATCCTCGAGCGCATCGACGGCGTCACGGTGAACGGCGCGCTCGAGCCGCGGCTCCCCGGCAACCTGAACGTCAGCTTCGCCGGGGTCGAGGGCGAGGCGCTGCTCATGTCGCTGCGGGACGTCGCGGTGTCCTCCGGATCGGCGTGCACCTCCGGATCGCTCGCGCCCTCGTACGTGCTCCGCGCGCTGGGCGTCTCCGACGCGCTGGCGCACGCGTCGATCCGCTTCGGGCTGGGCCGGTTCAACACGCGCGAGGAGGTCGACCACGTCATCGACCTGCTCGAGGCGAAGGTGAAGCGGCTGAGGGAAATGGCGCCGGTGCGAGCCGAGATCGCTGCGGCGGACGATTAGCCCTTCGACTCGTCCGCGGCCTCCGGTCCGCCACGCGTCCGCCTCGAACCCTGATCGCGCCGGATCCTCGCTGGCGTGACCGCTGCTTCAGCGGTCGCCATGCTCCCCATCTCCGTTGCGCTCGCGATCGCGCTCACCGGCGTCGTGGCTGTTCCATCCCCCCGTCCACCGCCTCGGCCGCCTGCAGCCGAGGAGTTCGACGTCGCGGCGGCGGCGCTCCTCCAGCGTGCGACGAGCAGCGAGCCCGCGCTGAGCGACGTGCAGGCTGCCGCGGCCCGCCAGGCCGTCAGGGCGAGGCCACGGGTTTCATCGACGAGGCGTGCGCGGCTTGCCGCGCTCCTCCCGAAGCTGAGCGCCGAGGTGCAGCAGGACGACCGCAGGTACCACGTCGTCGGGCTCACCTCCACGTCGGAGGTCGACTACGTGCGACACACGCCCGGTACGCAGGTCTCGGTGCGGCTCGCGTGGGATCTCGCCGGAGTCGCGTTCGCCGACGCGGAGCTGAAACTCGCCGCCGACGCGGACGCCGCGGCGAAGGCCTCCGTCGACGCCGTCGAGCGTGCGACGCGGCTCTACTTCGAGCGGCAACGGATGCTGCTCTCCCTCGTCGCCGCGCCGCCCGCGTCGGCGCGTGAGCGTGCCGAGCGCGAGATCGAGATCGCCGAGCTCGGAGGCATCCTGGACGCCATCACCGGCGGGCTCTGGTCGTCCGGAGGGTCGCCTGCGGCGACCGGCCACGGAGGTGCGAGATGAGCGCGCGTGGGCTGCTCGCGAGCATCGCCGCGGGTAGTGTCGCCGCCGGTGTCCTCGCGAGCGGGTGCGAGCCGCTGCCGCAGCCGCTCCCGCGCGTCGTCGCCGCGGCGCCGACGGGAACGGTGGCTTCCCGCGATCTCGAGATCGAGTTCACCGCGTCGGAGCCGCTGTTGGCCGACGACGTCCTGGGCGGGAGGCGGCTCGCGCTCTGCCTCGCCGAGGATCTGCGCGAGGTGAAGCGGCTCGCCGAGGCGGGAGAGCCGCTCCCGGCGGAGCGAATCGTCGCCGTTCGCGCGGAGCTGCAGGACGGCGGTCGTCGGGCGGTGCTCGCGCCGGAGTCGCCGCTCGTCCCCGGGTCGTCGTACGCGGCCGTGCTCGCGCACGGCGTGAGGTCGGCGGACGGTCGACTCGTGCTCGATCTCGAGGGTCGGGGGCGGAGCGTCGTCGTCGAGTTCACGATCTCCACCGAGCTCGCCGGACCCGTACGCGCCGAGATCGTGAAGGTGCTCGCGGACGCGGAGTCGCCCGAGGCCGGCGGCGAGTACGTGGAGGTGGCGAACCTCGGCGCCGAGCCGCTCGATCTCGCGGGGTTCCGCCTCGCGAAGCGCGGACCGAGCGGCGCGTTCACGAGGTGCACCATCGCCCGGCGCTCGGGCGGCGCGATCCCGGCCCGGTCGAGCGGTGTCGTGGTGGGCGGAGCGTACGATGGTCGCTACCAGCTCGCGATCGAGAGATCCGTCCTCCAGTGCGGAGGCTCGGCGGTCGCTGGCGGGCTCGCGAACGATCGCGCTCCGGCGCTCATCCTCGAGGCTCCGAACGGCGACGCCGTGTCGTCCATCGGCGTCGCCGCTCCCGCTCCGCGATGCGACGCCGGCGCGCTCGTGCGCCTCGAGACAGCCGGTGCCGACGTCGCCGACAACCTGGCGTGCTCGGCGGTGCTCGCACCGACGGCGTCCACGGCTGCGGCGCCCCGATAGGGATCGCGGCGTGAGCGACGCAGTCGCGCTCGTGCTTGAAGACGTCGATCGTGCATGCTACCTCCCCGGTGTTTCTGGCTTTTTCGAGGGGAAGCGCATGTCCGGCCACAACCGATGGACGAAGATAAAGCGCAAGGTCGAGGCGCAGGGCGCGGCCAAGGGCAAGATCTTCACGAAGCTCATCAAGGAGATCACGGTCGCGGCGCGCACCGGCGGCGGCGATCCGAACGGCAACGCGCGACTCCGCGCCGCCATCGACGCGGCGAAGGACGCGAACATGCCGGCCGACAACGTCACGCGTGCGATCAAGAAGGGCACCGGCGAGCTCGAGGGCGTCTCCTACGAGGAGGTCATGTACGAGGGCTACGGCCCCGGCGGCGTCGCGATGCTGGTCGAGTGCCTCACCGACAACCGAAACCGGACCGCTGGCGACGTCCGGACCAGCTTCTCGAGGGGCGGCGGAAACCTCGCGGCGGAGGGCGCCGTCGCGTGGAACTTCGAGCGCCGCGGCGTCGTCGAGGTGAAGCCGGGCCCCACCGAGGACGACGTCATGGAGGTCGCGATCGAGGCCGGCGCCGAGGACGTCGTGAACAACGGCGCCGACGGGTTCGAGGTCCGCACGCACCCGAACGACCTGCACCAGGTCGCCAGCGCGCTCGAGCGGCGCATGAAGCTCGGGGCGCGCCGGCTGACGTTCGTCCCGAAGGACACGGTGAAGCTCACCGATCCGGACAGGGCCCGCCAGATGCTGAAGCTCATGGACCTCCTCGACGACCTCGACGATGTCCAGCACGTGCACGCGAACTTCGAGATCGACGACAAGCTCATGGAGAGCGTGGCATAGCTCCAGCGAACGTGCGCGCCCAGGAGCTCATCCAGAGGAAGCGGGACGGCGGCGCTCTCCACGCGTCGGACATCCGCGCGCTCGTCGCCGGGTACACGAGCGGAAGCGTCCCCGATTACCAGATGGCCGCCTTCTGCATGGCGGTCTTCTTTCGCGGGATGAACGGCGAAGAGACGGTTGCGCTGACCGAGACGATGCTGCTGTCGGGCGACGTGCTCGACCTCTCGGACATTCCGGGGCCGAAGGTGGACAAGCACTCCACCGGAGGCGTGGGCGACAAGGTCTCGCTGACGCTCGCGCCGATCGCCGCGGCGTGCGGCGTGAAGGTCCCGATGATCTCGGGCCGCGGGCTCGGCCATACCGGCGGTACCCTCGACAAGCTCGAGTCGATCCCCGGCTTTCGCATCGGCCTGTCCGTCGAGGAGTTCCGGAAGGTGCTGTCGGCGACGGGCTGCGCCCTCATCGGCCAGACCGACCGGCTCGCCCCGGCGGATCGCAAGCTGTACGCGCTGCGCGACGTGACCGCGACCGTCGAGTCGATCCCGCTCATCGCGGCCTCGATCATGTCGAAGAAGCTCGCGGAGGGGATCGACGGGCTCGTGCTCGACGTCAAGGTCGGGAGCGGCGCGTTCATGAAGACCCGGGCTGCCGCCGAGGCCTTGGCGGGGACGCTCTGCGGCATCGGGCGCGGCTTCGGCAAGCGGGTATCGGCGCTGCTCACGGCGATGGACGAGCCGCTCGGGCGCGCGGTGGGCAACGCGCTCGAGGTGAAGGAGGCCCTCGAGCTGCTGCGCGGCGGTGGTCCCGAGGACCTGCGCGAGGTGAACGACGTGCTCACCGCCGAGATGCTCGTGCTGGCGGGTGTTGCCTCGACTCGGCAGGACGGGCTTCGCCGCGTGCGGGACGCCGTCGCGAGCGGCCGCGCGATGGAGAAGTTCGTCGAGATCGCCGTTGCGCAGGGCGCCGACGTCCGCGCCCTGGAGGACCCAGCGCGGTTGCCCTCCGCACCTTCCGTCGCCGAGGTGGCAGCGCCGCGCGGCGGCTACGTCGAGGCGATCGACGCGCAGGCGATCGGCCTCGCGGCGATGGCGCTCGGCGCCGGGCGCGCCCGCGTGGAGGACCGGGTGGATCCCGCGGTCGGCATCCTGGTCCAGAAGAAGGTCGGCGATGCCGTCGACCGAGGTGAGGCGTTGTGCCTCCTCCACCACCGTGAGGGAGGTGAGCCCGTAGGGCGCGTGGCGCAGCGGGTGCTCGCCGCGTATCGCATCGGTGAGGAACGGGTGACGCCGGGCCCGCTCGTCATCGGGGAGATCTCTTGAAGAAGGCCGATCTGCACAGCCGACTGTCGTACGCGCTGGCGCTGGTGCGGGGACGATCCGGCGTGCGGCCGCGGGCCGGCGTCGTCCTCGGATCGGGGCTCGCCACGTTCGCCGACCGCCTCCTCGAACCGACGGTCATCCCGTACCAGGACATCCCGGAGTTCCCCGTGTCGCGTGTCCCTGGGCATCCGGGCCGACTGATCCTCGGGAACCTGCCCACCGAGTCGGGCACGATCCCGATCGCGGCGCTGCAGGGTCGCGCGCATGCTTATGAAGGCTGGGGCGCGGACGACGTCGCGTTCGGCGCGCGGGTGCTCTGCGGTCTCGGCGTGAAGACGCTGGTGGTCACGAACGCCGCGGGTGGCGTGAACCCGGCGTTCGAGCCCGGCGCGCTCGTACGCATCACGGATCACATCAACCTGTCCGGCGCGAACCCGCTCACGGGCGAGAACGACGATCGCGTGGGTCCGCGCTTCGTCGATCTGACGCACGCGTACGACGTCGCGCTGGGGGCGCAGCTCGAGGCGTGCGCCGGATGGCTCGGGATCCCGCTCCACAGCGGGGTCTACGCGTGC
The DNA here is from genome assembly GCA_035702585.1 of Anaeromyxobacteraceae bacterium. Lineage (GTDB taxonomy): Bacteria > Myxococcota > Myxococcia > Myxococcales > Anaeromyxobacteraceae > DASSQI01. The sequence goes on along the minus strand of DASSQI010000119.1, from coordinate 5,103 downwards.
ATGCCGGGGCCGAGCTACGAGACGCCGGCCGAGATCCGGATGCTGCGGACGCTGGGCGCGGATCTGGTCGGGATGTCGACCGTGCCGGAGGTGATCGCGGCGCGGCACATGGGGGTACGCGTCGCCGGCATCTCGCTCGTCACGAACCGCGCCGCCGGCCTGCACGGAGCACCGCTCAGCCACGCCGAGGTGCAGACGATCGCGGCGAGGGAGGGAGAGCGGCTCGCGGCGCTGCTCACAGCGTTCCTGCCGTTCGCCGCTGGATAGGGAGCGCGCCCTGGCACGCACGAGCACGAACGATGCCGAGGCCACGCTTCTCCGCGCCGCGCGCGACGCGCGTAGGCGCGCGTACGCGCCGTACTCCGCGTTCAAGGTGGGCGCCGCGGTGCAGGTCGACGGCGAGGTCTACTCGGGGTGCAACGTCGAGAACGCTTCTTACGGGCTCACGGTGTGCGCCGAGCGGAACGCGGTCGGCGCGGCGGCGCTCGCGGGAGGGCGCCGCATCAGCGCGGTCGCGGTGGCCAGCGGGACGGCGCGGCCCACTCCGCCGTGCGGCGCCTGCCTGCAGGTGCTCGCGGAGTTCGCGGGCGCGGAGACGCCGGTCCTCCTCGCCGGGCAGCGCGGCGCCGTCGTCCGGACGACGCTCGGGGCGCTGCTCCCGCACGCCTTCGGGCGGGGGTACCTGTGATGGAAGTGTTTCGATCGATCGAGGACGCCGGCTCGCTGCGCGGCTGCGCCGTCGCGATCGGGAACTTCGACGGCGTGCACATCGGTCACCGGCGCCTGTTCGAGCGGACGCGCGCGCTCGCGACGGCGCGCGGCGCGAAGGCGGCGGTGCTCACGTTCGACCCGCACCCGGTGCGCGTGCTCCGGCCCGAGCTCGCGCCGCCCTTGCTGACGCCGCTCCCGCGCAGGCTCGAGCTCTTCGCGGAGTGCGGCCTCGACGCCGCCGTCGTGCAGACGTTCGACCGCGACTACGCACGCACCACCGCCGAGGAGTTCGTCTCGCGCGACCTCGCCGACCGGCTCGGCGCGAGCGACGTCGTCGTCGGCTACGACTTCACCGCCGGGCGCGATCGCGTCCGCGGCCGCGCGCTGCGGCCGCTCCTCGACGGGCGCGGGATCACGCTCGAGGTGGTGGAGCCGGTGACGTCGGACGGCCTCGTCGCGAGCTCGACCAAGATCCGCGAGTTCCTGCTCGAGGGGCTCGTGGACGCCGCGGCGCAGCTCCTCGCGCGCCCGTACGACGTGGACGGCGTCGCCGAGCGCGGCGCCGGCCTGGGGCGCGGCATCGGGTTCGCGACCGCGAACGTCCGCTCCGAGGCGATGCTCCCCGCGAACGGGGTATACGCGGTCCGCGTGCTCCTGCAGGATCCCGGCGGCGCCTTCGACCCGCGGCCGCTCGAAGGTGTGTGCAACGTCGGCACGAAGCCTACCGTGCAGGCGAGCGGCCCCGTGGTCGCCGAGGTGCACCTCCTCGACTTCGCCGACCGCGATCTGTATGACCAGCGGCTCCGCATCGCGTTCATCGCGCGGCTGCGGGACGAACGGCGCTTCCCGTCGCTCGACGCGCTCCGCGCGCAGATCGCCCAGGACGTGGGCCGCGCCCGCGAGCTGCTCCGACAGCAGTCGCCGATGTGATCCTTCCGGTCGCCGTTTTGACCAAGGATTGCCGGGAGATAGCGCGGCCCTTTCCTTGTTCGCCTGCAAGCCCGCTGGTAGAGTCGGCGAGCCTTGGCCACTCCTCCCTCAGCTCACAAGACGACGATGACCGGGCGGCTCGGCGAGCTGCTCGTCCGCGAGAACCTGATCTCGCTGCAGCAGCTCCAGAAGGCGCAGGAGGAGCAGCGGCGGACCGGCGCGCGCATCGGCTCCCTGCTCGTGAAGCAGGGAGCGATCGCCGAGCAGGATCTCACGCAGTTCCTGTCGAAGCAGTACGGGGTCCCGGCGATCAGCCTGAAGGACTTCGACATCGACGACGAGGTGCTGAAGCTCGTCCCGCGGGCGACCGCCGAGAAGCATCAGTGCGTGCCGGTCAATCGCGCGGGCAGCTCGCTCATCATCGCGATGACGGACCCGTCGAACATCTTCGCGATCGACGACATCAAGTTCCTCACCGGCTACAACGTCGAGGTCGTGGTCGCGAGCGAGGCCGCGATCAAGGAAGCGATCGAGAAGTACTACGCCGAGAAGGGGCCCTCGTACGACGAGCTGATGCAGGGCTTCGACGACTCGGAGCTCTCGATCGTCGAGAGCGCCGAGGGCGAGGACGTCGTCGACCTCGAGAAGAGCGCCGGTGAGGCGCCGGTCGTCAAGCTCGTGAACCTCATCCTGATGGACGCGATCAGGAAGGGCGCCAGCGACATCCACGTCGAGCCCTACGAGAAGGACTTCCGCGTCCGCTTCCGCATCGACGGCACGCTGTACGACGTGATGAAGCCGCCCATGAAGCTGAAGAGCGCGATCATCTCGCGCCTCAAGATCATGAGCGAGCTCGACATCAGCGAGCGCCGGCTGCCGCAGGACGGCCGCATCAAGCTCAAGATCGGCAAGGGCAAGGAGATGGATTTTCGCGTCTCCGTGTGCCCGACGCTCTTCGGCGAGAAGGTGGTGCTCCGCCTCCTCGACAAGTCGAACCTCCAGCTCGACATGACGAAGCTGGGCTTCGAGGAGCAGCAGCTGAAGGACTTCATGGAGTCGATCGACCGTCCGTACGGGATGGTGCTTGTCACCGGCCCGACCGGCTCCGGCAAGACGACGACGCTCTACTCGGCGCTCTCGAAGCTCAACGAGGTGGCCTGGAACATCAGCACCGCCGAGGACCCGGTCGAGTTCAACTTCTTCGGCATCAACCAGGTGCAGATGCACGAGGAGATCGGCCTCAACTTCGCGGCCGCCCTCCGCAGCTTCCTGCGCCAGGACCCCGACATCATCATGGTCGGCGAGATCCGCGACTTCGAGACGGCGGAGATCGGCGTGAAGGCGGCGCTCACCGGACACCTCGTCCTCTCCACCCTGCACACGAACGACGCGCCGGGAACGGTCTCCCGACTCCTCAACATGGGCATCGAGCCGTTCCTCGTGACGGCCTCGCTCAACTCCATCGTCGCCCAGCGCCTCTGCCGCCGCCTCTGCGCCGAGTGCCGGAAGCCGGCGGTGGTCGAGGACCAGGTGCTGCTCGACGGCGGCTTCGCGCCCGAGGAGATCGGCACGTTCCAGGTGTTCGAGCCGGGCGGCTGCAAGGCGTGCAACGACCGCGGCTACAAGGGGCGCGTCGCCGTCTACGAGGTGATGCCGCTCTGGGACGGCCTGAAGGAGCTCATCATCCAGGGCTGCTCGACGGCGGAGCTGAAGCAGGAGGCGATCCGCCTCGGGTTCCGGACGCTGCGCATGAGCGCGCTCAACAAGGTGAAGATGGGCGTGACGAGCCTCGCCGAGGCCCTCGGGAACACGGCGCCGGACAAGTTCTGACGGGCGAGGAGGACGCGTGGCGAACCTGCACCAGCTCCTGAAGGCGATGGTCGAGAAGGGGTCCTCGGACCTCCACATCACGACCGGCTCGCCGCCTCAGCTGCGCATCGACGGCAAGCTCGTGCCGCTCAAGACCGGCCCGCTGTCGCCGATCGAGACGAAGCAGCTCTGCTACTCCATCCTCACCGACGCGCAGAAGCACAAGTTCGAGGAGGACAGCGAGCTCGACCTGTCCTTCGGCGTGAAGGGGCTCTCCCGGTTCCGCGCGAACATCTTCATGCAGCGCGGCGCGGTCGCCGGCGCCTTCCGCACCATCCCCTTCAAGATTTTGACGTTCCAGGAGCTCGGGCTCCCGCCAGTCGTCGCCGAGCTGACGAAGAAGCCGCGCGGCCTCGTGCTCGTGACTGGCCCGACCGGCTCCGGCAAGTCGACGACGCTCGCGTCGATCATCGACAAGATCAACACCGATCGGCACGAGCACATCATCACGATCGAGGATCCGATCGAGTACCTGCACCCGCACAAGAACTGCCTCGTGAACCAGCGCGAGGTGGGCGCCGACACCGACTCGTTCAAGCGGGCGCTCAAGTACATCCTGCGGCAGGATCCCGACGTCGTCCTCATCGGCGAGATGCGCGACCTCGAGACCGTGGAGGCGGCGCTCGTCATCTCCGAGACGGGTCACCTCGCGTTCGCGACGCTGCACACGAACAGCGCGGTGCAGACCATCAACCGCATCGTCGACGTCTTCCCGCCGTACCAGCAGCCGCAGATCCGCGCGCAGCTCTCGTTCGTCCTCGAGGGTGTGCTCACGCAGAACCTCTTGCCGCGCACCGGCGGCGCGGGGCGCGTGCTCGCGCTCGAGGTGATGATCCCGAACCCCGCGATCCGGAACCTCATCCGCGAGGACAAGATCCACCAGATCTACTCGCAGATGCAGGTCGGCCAGGCGAAGTTCGGGATGCAAACCTTCAATCAATCCCTCGCGAGCCTGCTGCAGAAGCGCCTCATCACGCTCGACGAGGCGATGGCGCGGTCTTCGGAGCCCGACGAGCTGCGGAACATGCTCACAACGGGATCCGGCATCGCACGTCCACCTCCAGTGGCGGCGCGGTAGCGTCGTTCGCTCGTGGGACGAGTTCCACTAGACTAGGCAGCGTCGCGAAGGACGAGCGAGGACTTCATGGCCCAGGCCGCCGCGAACACGATGACGAAGGCGTCGACCGAGTCGGCGAAGGCTCCGGTCTGGCGCTGGTCGGGCACCACGCGTCAGGGCGAGAAGCGCTCGGGCGAGGTCGAGGCCTTCGACGAGCAGGCGGTGCGCAATCGCCTGCAGCAGATGGGGATCGAGCCCACGCGCGTCCGCCGCAAGGCGCGCGAGATCAACCTCACGATCCCGGGGATCGGCGGCGTCACCGAGAAGGACCTGCTCGTCTTCACCCGGCAGTTCTCGGTCATGATCGACGCCGGCCTGCCGCTGGTGCAGGCCCTCGACATCATCGGGAACCAGGCCGACAACCCTGCCTTTCGCAAGGTGCTGCTGACTGTGAAGGGAAAGGTCGAGGCCGGCATGACGTTCGCCGACGCTCTCGCCGAGCACCCGAAGGTCTTCGACGAGCTCTTCGTCCAGCT
>DASSQI010000118.1:0-2473 GCA_035702585.1 Anaeromyxobacteraceae bacterium | reverse complement strand
GGAGCCGAGGATCAGGGTGAGGCGCGGTCGACGGGTCTGGGCCATTGGGCTCGCTGGGTGGATGGCAGGGGGGCGCCCGGAAACCTGGCAGCGTGCGGCACGGGCCACCGGATGATAGACACCCTCCGCATGGGGCGCATCGCCGTCGTCGGCATCGGAAACGTCCTGATGGGCGACGACGCCCTCGGCGCGCACGTGGTGAAGCGTCTAGAGGCCGAGTACGAGGTGCCGGGCGAGCTATCGGTCGTGGAGGCCGGCACGCCCGGCGCCGCGCTCCCGGACGTGCTCGCGGGCTTCGAGGCGGTCGTCGTGGTGGACACCGTCAAGGTCCGCGGCTCGCCCGGGGAGATGCGGGTGCTCGACAAGACGCGCCTGCTCGCGAAGGATCCCGTGCTGCCGATGAGCCCCCACGAGCCTGGGTTGCGCGAGGCGCTGTTCGCGATGGAGTTCCAGGGCATCGCTCCGCGCGAGGTGCTGCTCGTGGGCGTCGTTCCGGGCGAGGTCGTGCTCGCGGTCGGGCTGTCGCCTCCGGTCGCGGCAGCGGTCCCCGGGGCGCTCGCCGAGGTGGTCCGCACGCTCGAGGCGCTCGGCGTGAAGCTGCGGCGCCGGGAAGAGCCGGCCGCGCCGGACCTCTGGTGGGAACGGACGCCGTGAGCGCGCGCGGCGCGAGCTCGGGCCGCCGGCTCGTCATCACCGGCATCGTCCAGGGCGTCGGCATGCGGCCGTTCGTGCACCGGACCGCGCTGGCGTGCGGCGTCTCGGGCCGCGTCCGGAACGACTCGAGGGGCGTCGTCATCGAGGCGTTCGGGGCCGACGCGGCGCTCGACGCGTTCTGGGAGCGGCTGCAGCGCGACAGGCCGGCCCCCGCGCGCTACGACGAGGTGCGCGTCGACGAGATCCCGTTCGAGGACGTCCAGGGGTTCGCGATCGTCGAGAGCGAGCGCGTCCCCGGGGACCTGCGCGTCTCCATCCCCGCCGACCTCGCGACCTGCGACGACTGCCTGCGCGAGCTGCGCGACCCCGCCGATCGCCGCTACCGGTACCCCTTCACGAACTGCACGAACTGCGGTCCGCGGTTCACCATCGCCGCGGGCGTGCCGTACGACCGGCCGCTCACGACGATGGCGGCGTTCACGCTGTGCGCGGATTGCGCGCGCGAGTACCGCGATCCGTCGGACCGGCGCTTCCACGCGGAGCCGAACGCGTGCCCGCGCTGTGGGCCGACCCTGAGCCTCGTCGCCCCTGGCGACGGTGAGGTCGTCGCGACCGGCGACGCCGCGCTCCGGACCGCCGCGCGCGCGCTCGCGGACGGCCGCATCGTCGCGGTGAAGGGCATCGGCGGGTTCCACCTCGCCTGCGACGCGACGAGCTCGGCCGCGGTGCGCGCGCTGCGCACGCGCAAGCGCCGGGACGCGAAGCCGCTCGCCGTCATGGTCCCCGATCTCGCGGCGGCGGAGCAGCTCGCGGAGCTCTCGGCGGCCGAGGTCGAGCTGCTCGTCTGTCCCGAGCGCCCCATCGTGCTCGCGCGGCGGCGCGCGAGCACGGCGATCGCCCGCGAGGTCGCGCCGGACACGGAGCTGCTCGGGCTCATGCTCCCCTACTCCCCGCTGCACTACCTGCTGCTCGGCGACGCAGGGCGCCCGCTCGTGATGACCTCCGGGAACCTCTCCGAGGAGCCGATCGCGTTCCGCAACGCCGAGGCGCTGGAGCGGCTCGGCGGGATCGCGGACCTCTTCCTCGTGCACGATCGCGAGATCGAGGCGCGCGCCGACGACTCGGTCGCGCGCGTCATCCGCTCGAAGCCCCTCGTCATGCGGCGATCGCGGGGCTGGGTGCCGCGAGGCACGCGCGTGCGGCGGCGGTTCGCGCGGCCGGTCCTCGCCTGCGGCGCGCACCTCAAGAACACGTTCTGCATCGGGCTCGGCGACACCGCCCATCTCGGGCCGCACATCGGCGACCTCGACAACCTCGAGACGCTCGAATCGCTGGAGTGGAACGTCGCGCGGATGGAGCGGTTCCTGGGCGTGCGCCCCGAGGTGCTCGCCCACGATCTTCACCCGGGGTACATGTCGACGCGCTACGCGCTCGACCGCGCGGCGCGAGACGGCATCCCCGCCATCGCCGTGCAGCACCACCACGCGCACGCGGCCGCCGCGATGGGGGAGCACGGCCTCGAGGGGCCGGCGCTGGCGTTCGCCTGGGACGGGACGGGCGCCGGCGACGACGGCACTGCCTGGGGCAGCGAGCTCCTGCTCGCGAGCTACGAACGCTACGAGCGGCTCGCCACGTTCCGGCCCATCCCGCTCGCCGGCAGCGACCGCGCCATCCGCGAGCCCTGGCGCATCGCGCTCGCGGTGCTCGACGACGCGTTCGCGGGCGCGGCCCCGGTCGACGCCCTCGCGCTGTTCGGCGCGGTGGACCCTGGCAGCGTGCGCGTGGTGCGGCAAATGATCGCGGGCCGCGTGAACGCGCC
>DASSQI010000117.1:0-3028 GCA_035702585.1 Anaeromyxobacteraceae bacterium | reverse complement strand
AGACGCGCGCGGCGGGCCCGGCGGCGGCGGACGACCCTGCGCGCGTGCTCGAGATCACCGAGCGCTCGCGGGCCGCGCTGCAGCAGATGGTCGACGAGGACGTGGCGGACCGCCGCTCGGTGTACCTGTAACCTCGCCGGGCGGAGAGCGACTTCAGGCCCGCGCGAAGCGCGCCGACGGACCCTCGCCCTCGCGGCGCGCCCGGCCGTTCGCGGCGAGGTGCTCGAGCAGGTGCAGCACCGTCTCGACGTCCGCCTCCCCGATCGCGATCGCGATCGCCTCGGCCGATCGCGGCGTCGGGTCGAGCGCCGCCACGACTCGGGTCTGCAGCGCCAGCACGGCGGCCGCAGCCTTCTTCCCGGCCTCGACGCCGGGCTGATGGTACGCGTTGACGCCGACGAGCGACGCGTAGAAACCCACCGCGCGCTCGAACAGCGCGATGAGCGCGCCCACCGTCCGCTCGTCCACGCGCGGCACCGTGATGGTGATCGACTCCCGCTCGTTGTCGTGGAGCGCGGCGCGCGTGCCGAGGAGCAGGCCGTGCAGGTAGTCGCCCGCCGTCACCCCCGGCTCCACCTCGGGGTCGCCTGCCGGCCCCGCGAGCTCCTCGCGCCGCAGGCCGCCGGTCGCGTCGAGCACGCGGATGAAGGTCGCGAAGAAGTCGTTCGCGCCGTCGCGGAGCTGCTGGACGAACGCGTGCTGATCGGTGGACCCCTTGTTGCCGTAGACGGTGAGGCCCTGGTCGACGCGGTTGCCGGCGAGGTCGAGCCGCTTCCCGAGAGACTCCATGACGAGCTGCTGCAGGTAACGGCTGAGCAGGACCAGCCGGTCCTTGTACGGCAGGACGACCATCGCCTTCCGCCCGCCGACGCCGCCCGTCGCGTGGAGCCACGTGAGCGCGAGCAGCATCGCCGGGTTCCGGAGCGGGTCACGCACGCGCGTCGCCTCGTCGCACGTCGCGGCGCCCGCCAGGAACGCGTCCACGTCGAGTCCCTGCAGCGCCATCGGCACCAGGCCGACCGCGCTCGTCACGCTGGTCCGCCCGCCGACCCAGTCCCACATCGGGAAGCGCGCCAGCCAGCGCTCTCCCTCGGCGGTGCGATCGAGCTGCGAGCCTCGCTGCGTGATCGCGACGGCGCGCGGCGGGAAGTCGAGCCCCACGTTCTCCATCGCGCGACGCACCGCGATCATCGCGTTCCGCGTCTCGGGAGTGCCGCCGCTCTTGCTCGTCACGAGGACGAGGGTCTGATCGAGGAGGCCGCGCTCGGCGAGCAGCGCGATCGCGCGGACGAAGCCCTCCGGATCGGTGTTGTCGAGCACGTGTACCGGGATGCCGGGCAGCCCGCGAGCGGCGACGCCCGCGAGGTCCGGCTCCCCGAGCGCGTCGGCCACGAACATCGGCCCGAGCGCCGATCCGCCGATGCCGGCGAGCAGCGCCGACTGGAACGGCATGCCGGCGTTCACGCGCTGTCCCTGCGGCGTGTGGATGCGGTGCTCGACGACGTCGCTCGCGAACCGCTTCACGGCGCCGAGCGCGTCCTCGATCTCCCTCCTCGTCTCCGGATCGGGCGCGAGCGCCGGCGCGCGCAGCCAGTAGTGGCCCACCCGGCGGTTCTCGTCGGGGTTCGCGATCGCGCCGCGCTCGAGCGCCTCCATCGCGTCGAACGCCCGCGTCACGAGCGGCTCCGTCCGCGCGACGAACGCGTCGTCGAAGCGCATCCGGCTCGGGTCCACGGTGAGCCCGAGCGCTGGGACGTCACAGCGAAGTCGTCGGTATCGCTGCCACGAGGTATCGGCGGCCATCCGCGGCTTCTAGCGCGCGGCGGCAGCCCGGGCCAGGACGAGTTGACCGGTCGAGTCGATCGGCGCGGCGCGACGTCACGCCGCAGCCGCGGTGGAGCTCGAGTCCCTCTCGCTCGCTCGCGCGGCGCCGTCCCGCACCGCGGCCGGCGGCGTGCGGAGCTCGGACACGAGCCGCAGCGCGCGCAGCGCCCGCAGGCCGTACCAGGTGACGTCGAGCTCCCACCAGAACCAGCCCTGGTTCGCGGTGGACTGGTAGTGGTGGTGGTTGTTGTGCCACCCCTCGCCGAGCACGATGAACGCGATGAGCGCGCTGTTGCGCGACGTGTCGGTGGTCTCGTAGCGCCGCCGGCCGATCACGTGCGCGAGCGAGTTCACGAGGAACGTGCCGTGCCAGACGAACACCTGCGAGACGAAGTAGCCCCAGAGCAGGCCGGGTAGACCGAACGCGAGGAACAGCGCGGTCGCGTAGCCGGCGACGGGCACGAGGTGCCAGCGATCGAGCCACCGCAGCTCCGGGTAGCGCGCGAGGTCCTTCACGCGATCGAGCTTCGTGGCGTCGTAGCGCTTCGACAGGATCCAGCCGACGTGGCTCCACCAGAACCCGCTCTGCTTCGGCGAGTGGATGTCCTCGGGGGTGTCCGAGTACCGGTGGTGGTCGCGGTGGTGCGACGCCCACCAGAGCGGTCCCTTCTGCGTGGCCGTGGTGCCGAGCACCGCGAGCACGAGCTGGAACGCGCGTCCGGTCCGGTAGGCGCGGTGCGAGAAGTACCGGTGGTACCCGGCGGTGATCCCGAAGATGCGCAGCGCGTAGCTCGCGGCGGCGAGGGCCGCCCACTTCCAGGAGATCGGCGCGATGAACGGCGCCGCCATCGCGACCGCATGGACCGCGAAGAACGGGATCGACTGGGCGAGCGCGATCCGATGATCGCCGCCCTTGCCCAGCGTGAGGTCGTTGTCGTCTTGCACCCGGGAGTTGTGGGAGGCGGACGTCACGGAGTTGTCATCGCAGACCGTCGGCACGTCCGACCGGTCGGGTTCCAGACGGCGGGGGAGGAGGCAGGCCCCGGCCCCGGGACGAGGCGGGGCGCGCGGAGGACCCGCGCCTGCTGGGGAATTGTCCCGTCCCGTGCAGACCCGCCAAGGAGGGCACATCCTCAAGAGGTGCTCACCGAGGCACAGACCTCCTCTCGACCCGTCGTGTCTCGAGCCGCCGCGATCCGCCTCA
>DASSQI010000116.1:0-28806 GCA_035702585.1 Anaeromyxobacteraceae bacterium | reverse complement strand
CCGTAGTCGATGCCCTTCGCCTGGATGAGCCGGCCGCGATCCGCGACGCCGCACTCGGAGACGACGCCGTCGACGGGCGAGACCGCCACCTCATCGCCGCCGGCGATGGGGCGCAGGCCGGGCCGGAGCGGGCGCGCGAAGAACTCGCCGAACGTCCGGAACCCCTCCAGCCGACCGCACTCGTCGAGGTCGATGCCGTAGCGCGCCGCGAAGGCGCGCATCGCGAGCGTCCGCACGGGAGCCGGCGCGGGGAGGCGCGTCGCGGCGCCCACGACGCGCGAAAGGACTCCCTTCGGCACGAGCTTCAGGCTGCCGAGCAGCAGGCGATCCTTCACGGCCTCGCCTCGGGCGGCAGCGGGCTTCCGTCGACGGTCCGCACCTCGGCGCCGGGCGGGATCGGCTCGACGTCGCCGTCGGCGCCGCGCATCCCCCAGCGGCCGTCCGGCATCCGCACGAGCTGCACCTGTCGCTCGACCTTGCGCTCCACGACGACGTCCTTCGAGACGGCCTTCGCCTCGGCCGCGGGCCGGATCGCGACCACCGCGCCGTCGGCGGCGAGCACGAGCTTGTCGGCGTACGCCGCGTACTTCTCGCGGCACTCCGGCTCGCCCTTCACGACCCACGACTCCACGGGCCGCTCCTTCGCGCCGTCGAGCGTCAGCCGGAACTCTCCGGGCTGGCGCTCGAAGCAGCTCAGCGCGGCGAGCTCGTCGAGCTTCATCCCGGGCTTCAGCGGCGGCGCCGCCGGAGGCGGGCGACCGATCTCGCTGGCGGAGGGCCAGGCGGGCGGCTGCGCGGCCTTCTCCACCGCGCTCGCTCGCTGCGACGCCTGGTCCTGGAGCGCCGTCCGTTCCGAGAGGATGCGCTCGCGCAGCTCCCTCGCCGACGCGCCGTCGGGGCTGTCCGCCGGCACCCGCTCGAGCAGCCGCAGCACGTCCTCGATCTCCGGCCGCGCCGCGGCGTCTTCCGGGTGCGCCGCGAGCACCGCGGCGTGCTTCTCCCGCGCGCTCGCGTATTCGGGCGACGGCCCTGGGCGCGAACATCCGGCGAGCATCGAGACGAGGACGAGGGTGGCGCCACGGAGTGTCATGCGGCGCCGAGTGTAGCAGCGGGGTGCCGATCCGGCCGCGCATTCGCAGCGTGTGAGGAGGTTCCAATGTGAGGAAACGGAGGTCGATGATGGACACCACCACCCCCGGTCACGAGAGCGCGTTCGCGCTCGAGGGAGGCTTCGACGCGTGGCGGAGGACCGGACAGCGCCTCGAGCCGAAGGGGGCCGGAGGGTACGCGGCGCACGCGCCGTGAGCCGCGCCGCGGGCGGCGCCCTCACGGTCGGGATCGTCTCCGACACCCACGACTACCTGGACCCGCAGCTGCCCGAGCTCTTGCGGGGCAGCGACCTCGTGCTGCACGCGGGAGACGTGACGCGCGAGCCCATCGTCGCGGCGCTCGAGCGCATCGCGCCCGTCCGGACCGCCCGCGGCAACAACGACCTCGGCCCGTTCGGCGAGTCCTTGCCGGAGCTGCTCTGGATCGAGCTCGGCGCCCTCACCGCGCTCGTCGTCCACGAGCTCGGCGCGCGGACGCGGTTCGCGCCGCGGGTCGCGCGCGCGATCTCCCGCCGGCCCGCCGACATCGTCGTCCACGGCCACTCGCACCGGCCGGCGGTCTCGATCGAGGACGGGCGGCTCGTCGTGAACCCCGGCAGCGCCGGCAGGCGCCGGTTCTCGCTGCCGCGAACCGCGGCCCGGATGCTCGTGCGAGGCCGCAGCGTCGAGGTGACGCTATACGATCTGGCCACGTCGCCGCCCGCCCCGACAAGCGAGCCCTTCGTCGCCCGACTCTGAAGTAAAGGGAGGCCATGACCCAAGCCCACCCCCGCCGCCGCCGCTGGCCGCTCGTCGTCGGCGGCGTCGTGCTCGTCCTCGTCGTCGCCGTCGTCGTCGCGGTGCTCGCGCTCGACTCGATTCTCCTGTCCCAGGTGCGCAAGCAGACCGACCTCCTGTCGCGCGACCTCGGCCGGCCCGTCACCGTCGACGGGATCCGGACGAAGTTCCTGGGAGGGCTCGGCGTGCGCGTCACGGGCGTGCAGGTCGGCGCGGGACCGGGAGAGAATCTGCCGCTCGCGACGCTGCAGCGCGCCGAGGTGGAAGTCGACCTCCTCCGGGCGGCGCTGTCTCGCGGCAAGGACGTGAACGTCAGAGAGGCGGTGCTGGACGGCCTGCGGGTGAACGTCGTCCGGCTGCCCGACGGCACCACCAACGCGCAGCGGGTGTCCGACGCGCTCGCGAAGCGCGCCGGCGCCGAGAAGAAGCCGGAGCAGCCCGCGAAGGAGTCCGACCTGTCGTTCGTGCACGTCGATCGCGCCGCGGTGCAGGACGCCCGCATCGCGTTCGTCGATCGCTCGGTCGCGAACGCGCCCGAGGTCGCGGTGAACGACCTCGACGTGGAGGTCCGCGATCTCGCCGCCGGCCGCCCGCTCGAGGTCGTCCTCAACGCGGCGGTGCTCGCGCAGAAGCAGAACCTCGAGGTGCGCGTCAAGGCGGCCCCGCTGCCGCCGTCGCTGACGCCCACGCCGACCGCCGTCGTCGTGCGCGCCCAGCCGATCGATCTGGCGCCGCTCGCGCCTTTCCTGCCACCCACGACGGGCTTTCGCGGCGGCCACTTCCAGGCCGACCTCGACGCGGTGCTGGGCGCGCTCGTGCCCGGGGGCAGCGGCCCCGCGCACGTGAAGGGCGGCTTCAAGGCGACCGCGCTCAGGTTCGAGGCGCAGGAGGGCGGGAAGCCGCTCGACGTCGTGTTCCAGTCGGACCTCGACGCGGACCTCGACAAGGGCACCGTCCGGATCGCCTCGCTGCGCCTCGACGCCGGCCCTGCGAGCCTCACCGGCAAGGGCAACGTCTCCGACTTCCTCGGGGCGACGCCCCGGGTGCAGGGCCTCGAGATCGTCGGCTCGGGCCTCGATCCCGCGCTCCTCGCGGCCTACTACCCGCCGCTCAAGAAGCAGCTCGCCGGCCAGATCGCAGGTCCCATCGGGCTGCAGATCCGCGGCGGCGGCACGCAGGCGTCGCAGCAGATCGAGCTCCGCCTCGACTTCGCGTCGGTGCGCCTCGACGTGCCGCGCACGCTGTCGAAGGGCGCCGGCGCGCCGCTCCTCGTCACCGCGAACGTGCGCGCGCTCGGCGGCGGGGGGCAGGTCGCGTTCGACGTCGCGGCGGACGCGGCCGGCGTGGATCTGCGCCCCGGCGGATCGATCGCGAAGAAGCCCGGGGATCCCCTCGCCGTCACCGCGGCCGGAACCTGGAGCCGGGCCGGGAACGACCAGAAGCTCGACCTCTCGCGCCTCGACCTCGTGCTGCTCGCCGATCGACTGAGCGGCAAGGCGAAGGCGACGCTCGGCGGGACCAAGGCGCAGCCGACCACCACGTTCGACGCCGAGCTGCAGGGCGCGAGGCTCGACCTCGACCGGCTCCTCATCCCGACGCCCCCGGACAAGCCGGAGTCGAAGCCGCTCGAGAAGAAGACGTTCGCGGGCCTCTCGGGCGAGGCGCGCGTGAAGCTCGACCTGCTCCGCGTGAAGAAGGTCGACGCGAGGAACGTCGTGGCCCGCGTGCGCGTCCGCGAGGACGAGATCACCATGGAGGAGGCGCGCCTCGAGGTGCTCGGAGGGACCGTCTCGGCCGCGGGCACGCAGGTGCGGCTCGCGACGCCGGACGCCCCGTTCCACGTCGTCACCGAGCTGAAGGGGATCGGCGCCGAGGCGGGCACCGCCATGCTGTGGGATCGCAAGGTCGTGACCGGAAAGCTCGACGGCAAGCTCGATCTCGCCGGGAAAGGGTTCGAGATGGGGCAGATCGCGAAGGCCGCGACCGGCGCCCTCGCCGGCGCCCTCCACGACGGCGCCTTCCTCGGGAAGGACCTCCTCGCGTCGATCACCGGGCCCATCGCGACGAAGCTCCCCTTCGGCGCGAAGGCGCTGTCGGAGGGCGGCGTGACGAGCCTCGGGAAGGATCTCGGCTTCGAGTTCAAGATCGACCGCGGCACGGCGACGCTCGCGAAGCCTCTCCAGATCCAGCGCGGCGACACCGCGCTCGCGCTGCAGGGCGGCGTCCGGCTCGACGGGACGCTCGACATGCCCGGCACGATCTCGCTCACGCCGGAGCTCGTCTCGAGGCTCACCGGCGGCCGCGCGAAGCCCGCCAACGCCATCCCGGTCCCGTTCCGGCTCTCCGGTCCGGTCTGGAGCCCGACGGTCGGCGACCTCGGTATCGAGGCCGTGGTGCAGGCGATCCTGAAGGAGGCCGGGTCCGCCGCGGCGGCTCGCGCGCTCGGGGTCAAGGACGGGGACGTCGGCGCGGCCGCGGAGCAGAAGAAGGCCGAGCTGAAGGCGCGCGCCGACGCCGAGCGCCAGGCCGCGGAGCAGCGCGCGCGAGACGAGGCCGAGAAGCGCAAGCAGCAGGTCGAGGAGGAGGCGAAGAAGAAGCTGCGCGGGCTGTTCGGGCGCTGACCCGTCGCGCAGCGGCGAAGCCGCTGCCGCGGGACCGAGATCACGCGCTGTGGTTCAGCGCGCCGTGGTTCCGCGCACCGCGGGGACGATCGCGCGCGCCAGGGCCGCGTGCCGCGGCCCGGTGCCCGTCAGCACCAGGCGCCGCGTGTTCATCGCCTTGCCGTGCTCCAGCCGGATCTCGAGGCGCTCCTCGGGGAGCGCTCCGGGGAGCCGGTCGGCCCACTCCACGAGCACCGCGCCGGCGCCGCCGAGCAGGTCGAAGAAGCCGGTCGCGTGCAGCTCGTCCTCGTCGGCGAGGCGGTAGAGGTCGGCGTGGTGGATCGGGATGCGGCCGCCGTACGTGCCCACGATCGCGAACGACGGGCTCGCCACCTCGCGCGGCGGGACGTGCGCGCCGTCGCAGGCGCCGCGGACGAGCTGCGTCTTCCCGGCGCCGAGCTCGCCGACGAGCGCGACGACGTCCCCGGGCGCGAGGGCCTCGCCGAGCCGCATGCCCAGGTCGAACGTCTGCCGCGCGGAGCGCGTCGTGAGCGAGAGCACCTCGCGCTCCATCAGCAGCCCCACTCCGCCCACACCGCGCCCAGCTCGTCGGCGAGGTCGCCCGCGAGCATCCCGCGCTGACCGTGGCGCCTGGCGGCGAGATCCCCTGCCCGCCCGTGGATCCAGGCGGCGGCGCGGGCCGCGTCGAACGGGCCCATGCCGCCCGCGAGCAGCGCGCCGCACAGTCCGGCGAGGACGTCGCCGGTCCCGCCGGTCGCCATCCCCGGGTTCCCGGTCGGGATCACGGCCGCGGGCTGCTCGGGGTCCGCGACGACGGTGCGCGCGCCCTTGAGCAGCACCACGCACCCCCAGGAGCTCGCCTTCTCGCGGGCGAGGCCGATGCGATCTCGCTGCACGTCTCCGATCGAGAGCTTCGCGAGGCGGCCCATCTCGCCGGGGTGAGGCGTGAGCACCGCCGGGACCGGCCAGCTCGCGAGCAGGTCGGGCGCGTCGGCGAGCGCGTTCAGCGCGTCCGCGTCGATGACGCACGGCACGCGCGCGCGATCCGCGAGCTGGCGCAGGAAGCGGGCGGTCCCGTCGCCGCGCGGGATCCCGGGCCCCATCACGATCGCGTCCGACGCGAGCGCGACGTCGACGAGCGGATCGAGATCCGGCAGCGCCAGCGGGCCGTCTCCGGGCAGCGCGAGGCTCATCGCCTCGGGGCGCCCGGCGAGCGCGACCGGCAGCACCTCCGGCCGCGACGCGAGCGTGACGAGCCCCGCCCCGCCGCGGAGCGCGCCGGCGACGGAGAGGTGCGCGGCGCCGCTCTTCCCCGCCGATCCGGCGACGACGAGCACGCGACCCGCCGCGCCCTTGTGCGCGTCGGGCGCGAGCCGCGGCAGGAGCGCGCGGACCTCCGCCTCCGTCAAGAGCTCGCACTCTCGCGGCACGCGCGACGCGGCCTCCGCGGGGATGCCGATGTCCGCGACCTCGACCTCTCCCGCGAGCGTCACGCCCGGGAAGAGCGCGAGCCCGCGCTTCATGAACGCGAACGTGACGGTGGTGTCCGCCCGCACGCAGCGGCCGAGGGGCTGGCCCGTGTCGGCCGACAGTCCGGACGGGACGTCCACGGCGACCACGTGCGCGCCGCGACCGCGGGCCTCGTCGACGCGGTCGATCGCCTCCGAGAGCCGCGCGTCGGGCGGTCGCGAAAGGCCCGTCCCGAGCAGCGCGTCGACGACCACCGCGGGGCCGGGGGTCGGCTGGGGCGGCGGCGAGTCGAGCCTCGTCCAGCGCACCTGCGCGCGCTCGGCGGCCTCGAACGCCGCGCGAGCGTCGCCGGTGAGCGACGATGGCTCGGCGGCCGAGACGACCTGGACCGCCGCGCCGCGGCCGTGCAGCAGCCGCGCCGCGACCCAGCCGTCGCCGCCGTTGTTGCCGGGTCCGCAGTAGACGACGACCGACGGCCTCGCGAGCCGCCGCTGCACCGCCGCCGCGACTGCGGCGCCCGCGCGCTCCATGAGCTGGATGCCGGGGATGCCGAGCCCGTCGATGGCCGCGCGATCGATCGCGCGCATCTCCGTCGAGCCGCAGATCCTCACGGCGCCTCCAGGACCACGACCGCCGCCGCGACGCCGGCGTCGTGCGTGAGCGTGAGGTGAACGCGCCCACCCAGCTTCGCCTGCGCCGCGGCCGCGGCGCCGTGGAGCGTGAGGCTCGGCGCGCCGTCGCCGCGCGTGATCTCGAAGTCGGTGAACCGCGACGCGCCCAGCGCCTTCATCGCCGCCTCCTTCGCCGCGAACCGCGCCGCGTAGTGGGTCGCGGGATCCCGGCGGGCGTCACAGTACGCGCGCTCCGCCTCGGTGAAGCAGCGCTCGAGGAACCGCGTCGCGCGGGGGCCGCACTCCGGCGCGACGAGGCGGCGGATGCGGTCCACGGCGACGACGTCCATGCCGAGCGCGACGATCACGCCGCCCCCTGCCGCATGAGCTCCTTCATCTCGCGCACCGCGCGCTCGAGCCCGACGAGCACCGCGCGCGCGACGATCGCGTGACCGATGTTCAGCTCCTCGATCTCGGGGATCGCCGCGATCGGCATCACGTTCGCGTAGTGGAGCCCGTGCCCCGCCGCCACCGCGAGGCCGAGGCTCGTCGCCGCGGCGGCCGCGCCCGCGACGCGCTGCAGCTCGCGCTGGCGGTCCCCCTCGCCGCGCGCGTCGCAGTACCGGCCCGTGTGGATCTCGACGATGTTCGCGCCGGCCCGCTGCGACGCCTTCACCTGCTCGACCTCGGGATCGATGAAGAACGAGACGCCCATCCCCGCGTCGCGCAGCGCCGCCGTGACCCTCGCGAGCTCGTCGCGCCGCGCGACGGCGTCGAGCCCGCCCTCGGTCGTGATCTCCTGGCGCCGCTCGGGCACGAGCGTGCAGGTCTCCGGGCGCACCGACTGGGCGACTCGCACCATCTCGTCGACCGCCGCCATCTCGAGGTTGAGGCGCGTCTGGACGGTCTGGCGGAGGAGCTGCAGGTCGCGGTCCTGGATGTGCCGGCGATCCTCGCGGAGGTGGACGGTGATCTGATCGGCGCCGCCGAGCTCCGCGACGGCCGCGGCGGTGACCGGGTCGGGATAGCTGGCGCGGCGCGCCTGCCGGAGCGTGGCGACGTGATCGACGTTGACGCCGAGACGGATGTTCCGCATGCGCGGAACATAGCGCAGGAGTGGGGCACGCGGCGGACGATCGCCGCCCGGCGTCCCCCCGCGGGATCAGGCCGCCGTCAGCCGAGGGACTTCTTCAGCGCCTCGCCGATCTGCTGCGCGTACGCCGTGATCCGGTCGGCGTCCGGCCCCTCGACGAGCACGCGCGCCTTGTTCTCGGTGCCCGAGTAGCGCACCAGCACGCGTCCGTCGCTGCCCAGCGCCCGCTCGACGCTCGCGATCGCGTCCTGCACCGCGGCGAGCTCCGAGAGCGGCCGCTTCTCGCGCACGACGACGTTCACCTGCGCCTGCGGCACGGGCTCGAAGCAGCGCGCCAGCTCCGAGAGCGGCCTCCCCTCGCGCAGCATCACCGCGAGCAGGTTCAGCGCGGCGCAGACGCCGTCGCCGGTCGTGACGTTGTCGAGGAACAGGAGGTGCCCCGACTGCTCGCCGCCGAAGTTGTAGCCGTGCCGGCGCATCTCCTCGACGACGTACCGATCGCCGACCTGCGTGCGGATCACGAAGCCGCCCACCTGCCGCAGCGCCCGCTCGAGCCCGACGTTGCTCATCACCGTCGAGACGACCGTGTTCTTCACGAGCTTGCCGTGGCGCAGCATGTCGCGGCCGACGATCGCCATGATCGCGTCGCCGTCGACGATGTTGCCGTGCTCGTCCGCGACGATGACGCGGTCGGCGTCGCCATCGAGCGCGATGCCGATCTGCGCGCCGTGCTCGGCGACGGCCTTCGCCATCGCCTCCGGGTGCACGGCGCCGCAGCCGTCGTTGATGTTCTTGCCGTCGGGCTTCACGTTCAGCCGGACGACGTTCGCGCCCAGCTCCTCGAAGACCGCGGGCGCCACCTTGTAGGCGGCGCCGTGCGCGCAGTCCACGACGACCGTGACGCCGTCGAGCCGCAGCTCTCGCGGGAAGAGCGCCTTCAGGAACACGACGTAGCGGCCGACCGCGTCGTCGATGCGCTGGGCCTGGCCGATCATCGTCGCCGTCGGCCGCAGCGTCTGGAAGTCCTCGGCGCCGTCGCCGTCGGCGGGCGTGCCGAAGACGAGCCGCTCGATGCGCAGCTCCGCCTCGTCGGGCAGCTTGAAGCCATCGCGCGAGAAGAACTTGATGCCGTTGTCCTGGTAGGGGTTGTGGCTCGCGCTGATGACGACGCCGGCGTCGGCGCGCATCGACTGCGTGATGAACGCGATCCCCGGCGTGGGCAAGGGTCCGCAGAGCATGACGTCGACGCCCATCGACGAGATGCCCGACGCGATCGCCTGCTCGAGCATGTACCCGGAAAGGCGGGTGTCCTTCCCGATCACGATCCGGTGCCGGTGCGGTCCGCTCCGGACGAGCCACGCCAGCGCGCGGCCGAGCTGCAGCGCCATCTCGGCGGTCATCGGGTGGACGTTCGCGACGCCGCGCACCCCGTCGGTGCCGAAGAGCCGGCGCACCGGTGCGGGCGCAGGCGCGGCGGCCGTGTTCGGCTGCCTCGCAGGAGTGGTCGTGCTGGCAGGCGTGGCGGGCGTCATCGCTTCACGGGCAGGCATCGCGGGGCACCCTACGGTGACGCGGGCGGAGCATCAAGCCCTGGGACGAACCCGCGTGTTACCCGGATGTTGGTGCCGCTCCGCCCGACGGGGAAGCCGCCCGTATGGCCGCGGCGACGAGCCCTGCCTGGCGCGCAGGCGCGACGTCGTGGACCCGGACGAGCTCGGCCCCGCCCAGGATGGCGGCGGTCACCGCGGCGAGCGTCCCGGGGAGTCGGTCCTCCACGGAAGCGCCGGTGAGCGCGCCGATGAACGCCTTGCGCGAGGGCCCCACGAGCAGCGGCCTCCCGAGCGCGCGGAGCCGGGGCGTGGCGGCGAGCAGCGCGAGGTTGTGCTCCGCGGTCTTCGCGAAGCCGATGCCGGGATCGAGGATGGTCTGCTCGCGCCGCACCCCCGCCGCCTCGGCGCGGGCGAGCGCGCCCAGGAGCTCGCGCGCGACGTCCTCGACCACGTCGCCGTAGACGGCGCGCGACTGCATGTCCGCGGGCGAGCCGCGCATGTGCATGAGCACCACCGGCACGCCGCGCTCCGCGACGAGCGCCGCGAGCTCCGGGTCCGCGAGCGCCGAGATGTCGTTCACGAGATCGGCGCCGGCGTCGAGCGCGGCCCGCGCCACCGCCGCCCGGCGCGTGTCGATCGAGATCGGCACGTCGACGCCGCGCGAGCGCAGCGCCGCGATCACCGGCACGACGCGGGCGATCTCCTCCTCGGGCGGGACCGGCGGCGCGCCCGGCCTCGTCGACTCGCCGCCGAGATCGATGATGTCGGCGCCGTCCTCGGCGAGGCGCTCGGCCTGGGCGAACGCGGCGTCGCGCGCGAGGAAGCGCCCCCCGTCGGAGAACGAGTCCGGCGTCGCGTTCACGATGCCCATGAAGAAGGGGCCAGGACCCTCGAAGATCCTGACCCCGATGCGAATCGCGTCCACGCGACCTCGCGAGCGCTGCTGCCGCCTACGCCTTGCTCGTCGCCGGCTTCGGCTCCGCGATCGCGTCGAGCAGGCCTGGACGGCGGGCCTTGTCGCCGGGCGCGATGGCGATCGTCTTCTGCGGCGGCGGGCGAGAGATCGAGCCGCCCGACACGAGGACGTCGATGTCGGCGGTGTCGATCGTCTCGTACTCGAGCAGCGAATCGGCGATGCGGTTCAGGAGCGCCTGGTTCTCGAGCAGCACCTTCTTCGCGCGGGCGTACTGGTCGGTGACGATGCGCCGGACCTCGGCGTCGATCTCCTGCGCGGTGTGCTCCGAGTAGGTCTGCACCGAGCCCATCTCGCGCCCGAGGAACACCTCGCCTTCCTTCTTGCCGAAGGCGAGCGGCCCGAGCTTCTCGCTCATGCCCCACTCGCAGACCATGCTGCGCGCCAGGTTCGTCGCGACCTCGATGTCGTTGCCGGCGCCGGTCGTCTTCTGGCCGAAGGTGATCTCCTCGGCGATGCGGCCGCCCATGAGGATCGCGATCTGGTTCGTCGCGAACTCCTGGTTGATGTTGAGCCGGTCCTCCTGCGGGAGCTGCTGCGTGAGGCCGAGCGCGCGGCCGCGGGGGATGATCGTGACCTTGTGGACCGGGTCGGTGCCGGGGATGATCTTCGCGACGAGCGCGTGGCCGGCCTCGTGGATCGCGGTGGTGCGCTTCTCCTTCTCGGAGATGATCATCGAGCGCCGCTCGGTGCCCATGAGCACCTTGTCCTTCGCGAACTCGAAGTCGTCGAGCGACAGGCGCTCCTTGTTGCGGCGCGCGGCGAACAGCGCCGCCTCGTTCACGAGGTTCTCGATGTCGGCGCCCGAGAAGCCCGGCGTCCCGCGCGCGATCTGGATGAGGTCGACGTTGCCGTCGAGCGGCGTCTTCTTCGTGTGCACCTGGAGGATGCCGAGGCGGCCGTTGAGGTCGGGGCGCGGCACCGTGATGCGGCGATCGAAGCGGCCCGGGCGGAGCAGCGCGGGGTCGAGGACGTCGGGGCGGTTCGTGGCGGCGATGAGGATGACGCCCTCGTTCGACTCGAAGCCGTCCATCTCGACGAGGAGCTGGTTCAGCGTCTGCTCGCGCTCGTCGTGACCGCCGCCGAGGCCGGCGCCGCGGTGGCGGCCGACCGCGTCGATCTCGTCGATGAAGATGATGCAGGGGGCGTTCTTCTTTCCCTGCTCGAAGAGGTCGCGGACGCGCGACGCGCCGACGCCGACGAACATCTCGACGAAGTCGGACCCGGAGATGGAGAAGAACGGCACGCCCGCCTCACCCGCGACGGCGCGCGCGAGCAGCGTCTTGCCGGTGCCCGGAGGGCCCATGAGCAGCACGCCCTTCGGGATGCGCCCGCCGAGCCGCGTGAACTTCTTCGGGTCCTTCAGGAACGAGATGATCTCCTCGAGCTCGTCCTTGGACTCGTCGATGCCGGCGACGTCGGCGAACGTGACCTTGTTGTGATGCTCGGTCATGAGCTTCGCCTTCGACTTGCCGAAGCTCATCGCCTTGCCGCCGCCGGACTGGAGCTGGCGCATGAAGAAGAAGAAGAGGAGGAACAGGAAGACGAGCGGGAGGTACTGCACGAGCACCGTCACCCAGAACGACCCCTGCTCCGGCTTGTCGTAGCGCACCGTCACGCCGGCCTTGTTCAGCCGGTCGAAGATGGTGGCCATCGGATCGACGGGACCCGTGGTCTCGAACTCGGTGCCGTCCTTCAGCTTGCCCGCGTAGTTCAGGTTGTCCTTCACCGTGACTTCGCGGACGGCGCCCGAATCGACGCGTGCGATGAACTCGGAGAAGTCCAGTCGATGCGACTCGCGGCCGTGCTGGGCGAAGAATTGGTAAAACGCCACGAACATCAGGATCAGGACGACCCAGAGCAGGACGGTCTTGTAGGACTGGCGCAAGTTCAGCTTCCCTTTCCGAAGAGGCATCGACACTCGGAACCACCGAGTGGGGCTCACCTATTTCACGAAACGACTTGACAGGCGGACGAGCCCTCGCGACGTCCACCTCTATAACAGCCCCGTTTCTCCGACGCAGTCGGAGATCACGCGGTTTTGATGCGAAGCTCGCCTCGCCGGACCGCCGCGACGCGCCCCCCGGGCAGGCTGACGCTCCCTGGGCCTGGCCGGTCGAGCAGGCGCAGGACGGCGCTGACGTGCCCCGCGTCGAGGCTGCGCCGGCTGCCCGTCGCGTCGCGCCACAGTCGGCGGACGACCCTCGCGCGCACCGCGAGCGGGGCGCCGTCGAGCACGGCGCGCGAGACCTTCTCGGCCCCCCTCGGCAGGAGTGTTCTCGCGAGGGCCTCCAGCGCGCGCTCGTCCTCGCGGAGCAGATCCGCTGCCCGCGCGAGGGACGCCTCCACGCCCGGCCGCAGCGACTCGAGGAGCGGCATGACCTCGCTCCGCACCCGGTTGCGGTCGAAGCGAGGCGTCGCGTTGCTCGGGTCCTCGCACCAGCCGAGGCCGCGGTCGCGCAGGTACGCGAGGATCTCGGCTCGCGAGCGGTCGATGAGAGGGCGGACGAGGCGGCCCCGCCGCGGAGGGATCGCGGCGAGGCCGCGTGCCCCGGCCCCCCGGACGAGCCGCAGCAGGACCGTCTCGGCCTGATCGGTGCGCGTGTGACCCGTCGCGATGACCCGCGCTCCCGCCTCGTCGGCGACCCGGCGGAGGGCGCGATAGCGGGCGCGGCGCGCGGCCGCCTGGAGGTTGCCGCCGCCGACGTCCACCCGCACGCGGTGGAGCGGCACCGCGAGGGAGCGGCAGAGATCCTCGCAGGCCGCGCCGTCCGCAGCGCTGCCGGCGCGGAGCTGGTGGTCGACGTGGCAAGCCAGGACGGGTCCCGCCACGGCTGCGTCCCGGAGCGCCGCCATCACCGCCGCGAGCGCGGTGGAGTCGGGGCCTCCCGAGAGCGCGACGAGCACCGGGCCCTGCGAGATCGACAGGTTGCGAGCCCTGCAGGTCGCCACCACCGCGCGTTCGAACGGGCGCAGCGAGGCGAGGCGGGCGCGGGTGATTTTCATGGCAGGAGCACTTCGGGTAAGGTTACCTGTTTTCCGAAGCTTGTCGGGCGTCTCGAAGCAACGCCGGCCGCCGCGGGAATGAAGGATCCCGGCCCCAGGTTTTGCGAGCTGAGACGACATTGGAATGGGCCTAGGGGTCCCCCCCCTCCCCCTCTGGGCCCAGCGGGGAGCCGGCATCAGCCGGCTCCTCTTTTTTTTCGCCCGACTCCACGCGCTCACGTTGCTCGCGGAGCCGTCGCGTCGCCTCTTGCCCGGGGCCTGACCATGTCCCGTGACTGCGCGACACCGTCGCGCGCCTTCCTGACGCACCCTGATGGTAGTCAACCTTCTTGACCAGCCGGGCAAGCGCGGCATACAAGCGACTTCAGCACACGACGTCCCACACCTGGAGCGCGAATGCCCGGTACCGACAAGCGCAAGCAATCCCTGTACTTCCCCGAGGACATGCTGAACGAGATTCAGGCCGAGGCGAACCGTCAGGACCGCTCCCTGTCGTGGATCGTCCAGCAGGCGTGGCGCATCGCGCGCGGCGAGATCATGCGCTTTCCGTCGGTGAACGACGTCCTGTCCGGTGTCGCTCGCGAGGATGAGCGCGAGGAAAAGACTCCCTGATCCCACCCGGGCGGGCCTCGGCCCGCTCGCCTCGCATGCCTCGCCCCTCCGGATCAGGCGACCCGGACGAGTTCGAGTCTTCCCGCGACGACGCTCCGCGGTCGAAGCGTGACTCGCCCGCCTGGACTCCTCGCAGGACCGCTCAGCTCGTCGCCCTCGCCATCGTCATCGTGGCGCTGACGGGTGCGGCGCTCGCCTTTCGCGCTCACCACCGCAGGCAGGTCGTCGCTCAGGGCCTCGCCCGGGCCGAGGAGCTGCTCGCGGGGGACACCTTCACGTCCTACACGGACGCGGCGCGGCTCCTCGAGCCGCTCACCGTGCTCGACCCGGTGAACGCCGGCGCTGCGCGCGCGTTCGCGCTGGCGATGCTCGCCGCGGACTACCGGGACGAGGCGGCGGCGCCGCGCGCCGAGGCGCTGCTCGCCGAGGGCGAGGCGCAGGACACGCCCCCGGTATGGGCCGACCTCGCGACGAGCATGCTCGCGGTGAGCCGGCACGAGGCGGGCTCCGCGCTCGCGCCCGCGAACCGCGCCGGCGCCGCGCCGTGGGCGAGAGTGGTGCAGGCCCGGGTGGCGATGCTCGCCGGGCAGCCGGAGCTCGCGCGAGAGCCGCTCGACGCGGCGCTCGAGCAGCACCCACGGTTCACTCCTGCCCTCGCGCTGCGCGGAGACGCGCTCCGCCGCACCGGCCACGCGGCCCAGGCCGACGAGAGCTACCGGGCCGCGCTCGCCGCGTCACCGCTGCACGCCCGCGCCACGTACGGCCTCGCGAAGCTCGCGCTCTCCGGGGCGATCGCGCCCGACGAGGCGCGCCTCGCGCTCAACCGCCTCCTGGGGGACAGCAGCGCGACGCCCGCCGTGGAGCGCGCGCGCGCGGCGTACTACCTCGCGGCGATCGAGGCGCGCGGAGGCGATCTGCTCGCGGCGTCGGCGGCGATGGATCGCGCCGCGGTGTCGGGCGCCGCGCGCGGCTGGCTCGAGCGCGCCGTCGACGCGCACGCGTCCTCGCGCGCGTACCGGGTGCAGGACGGCACGCCGCCGGAGCTGCGCAGCGCGAGCGACGACGATCCCTACGTGGCGCCGCCGCGACCGCCTCCGTCCACCGCGATCTCGCCGACGTTCAGGTTGCCCGAACCCGCGCGAGCTTCAGCTCGCGATGCGGCGCGCGATTCATCGCGCGCAACAACCACCTCGTCGCCAAGGCTTATACCGAAGTCCGCACCGAAGCAGACGGTGCGTAGAGCAGCGACGAAGGCCTCAGCGACACCCACCGCCACCAAGCCCTCCACGGCACCAAAGCCTTCCTCCAAGTCCTCCGCCGCGACCAAGTCCTCCCCGGCCGCGAAGAAGCCCGCACCGAAGCAGGCGCCCACCAGGGCGCCCGCGAAGTCCACGGTCACGTCGGCGAAGACGCAGGCCCGCTGAATCCCAACCTGTCGTCACCCCCGAAGGCGCGGTGAAGTGCGCGCGGGGTCTGCTCCGTGCTCAGGGGCCGAGCACGGACCTGCACGCTCGCGCGGCACGTCGCGCTTATCACCCGCGGGAGCGCTCCATCTGGAGCGCTCCCGCCTTGCCGCGTCGGCCCTTCGCAACGTTCGTCTTTGAGCCGCAGCGCGACTTCGGCGCGTTCCGCGCGCTGAAGCGCGCGGCGCAGCGGCACAGCGGCTGCAACCGACCCCTCCGTCTCCAAACCCGGAGTGGAGGAAGGCCCCGTGAAACTGATGCTGACCGCGCTGCTCACCCTTGCGTTCCCGGCGATGGCTCTCGCCGCGGACGCTCCGAAGATCGACACCGGCGACACCGCGCTCGTACTCGTCTCGGCCGGCCTCGTCATGCTCATGACGCCCGGCCTCGCGTTCTTCTACGGCGGGCTCGTCCGCGCGAAGAACGTGGTGCACACGATGATCCTGTCGATCGCCTGCATGGCGCTCGTCGGGGTCCTCTGGGCCCTCGTCGGATACACGCTCGCGTTCTCGCCGGGCGGCAGCGTCAACGCGTTCATCGGCGGCCTCTCGTGGGCGGGGCTGCGCGGCGTCGGCGCGGATCCTGCCGCGGATCTCGCGGCGACGGTCCCGCACACGGCGTTCATGCTGTTCCAGGGGATGTTCGCGCTCATCACCCCGGCGCTCATCTCCGGCGCGATCGTCGAGCGCGTCCGCCTGAAGGCATACCTCGTCTTCGTCGCGCTCTGGAGCGTCGTCGTCTACTCCCCCGTCGCGCACTGGGTGTGGGCCCCCGGTGGCTGGCTGCGGAACCTCGGCGCGCTCGACTTCGCCGGCGGCACGGTGGTCCACATCAACGCCGCCGCCGCCGCGGTCGTCTTCGCGATGGTCCTCGGCAAGCGCCGCGGGCTGAAGCACCCCACCGTCCTCCCGCACAGCGTGCCGTTCGTCGTCCTCGGCGCGGGGCTCCTGTGGTTCGGCTGGCTCGGCTTCAACGGCGGCAGCGCGCTCGCCGCGAACGGCGTCGCCGCCTACGCGTTCGCGAACACCTTCTTCGCCCCCGCCGCCGCGGCGCTCGCGTGGGGACTCGCCGAGCTCGTCTACTTCCACGGCAAGATGTCGGGCGTCGGCGTCGCGTCGGGCGCGGTCGCGGGTCTCGTCGCGATCACGCCCGCGGCGGGCTTCGTGACGCCGCTCGCGTCGCTCCTGATCGGCGGCGTCGCCGGCATCCTGTCGCTGCTCGCCGTCCGCGCTCGCCCGAGCCTCGGCCTCGACGACTCCCTCGACGTGTTCGCCGTACACGGCGTCGCGGCGACGTTCGGCGCGCTCGCGACCGGCGTCCTCGCGACGACGGCCGTGAACTCCGCGGGCGCGAACGGCAGCCTGCGCCAGCTCGGGATCCAGGCGGTCGGCGTCGTCGTGACGCTGGCGTGGTCGGCCGGGCTCTCCTGGGCGATCCTCAAGGTCGTCGCCGCCCTCACGCCGCTGCGCGCCGATGAGCAGGACGAGTGGTCGGGCATGGACTCGTCCGAGTCCGGCGAGCGCGGCTACATCACGGCCGACAGCGACGGAGGCGGCATGATCACGCCGGCCGGCATGGCGCACGCCCCGTTGTCGGCGCCCATCCCGGTCTCGAGCACCCGCTGAGACTCTTCCCTGGAGCACCGGCGCAGCCGCCTCGACGCGGCCGAGCAGCTCGTCTGCGCGTCGACGGCGCGCCGGTGCCCCTGCCCCCGATCACCTCACTCCGAATCGCCACCAAGGAGAGCCCACGTGAAGCATCTGCACCGCCTCGCCGTCGCCGTGATGCTGCTCGGTGCTGCCAGCGCAGCGCGCGCAACTCCCAGCACCGTCGTCTGGGCTCCGTCCACCACGTACACGCAGCCGTTCCTCGTGCCGCACCTCACGTACGACACCTACTTCCGCCGTGACGCGTCGTACCCGACCACCGTCGGGCTCACGATGGGCGTCCTGCCGTCCGACGTCGTGCAGGCCGAGGTCGGCTTCGACCTCCTGTATCCGTCGAACGACCCGCTCGTCCTGAACGGGAAGGTGACGCTGCTCGAGGACAAGCTGTTCAAGTTCCAGCCGGGCCTCTCGATCGGCGTCGCGAACGCCGGCATCACGGCGGCGACGAACTTCGCGATGGTGTACGGCATCCTCAGCAAGACCGTTCCCGGGGTCGGCGCGACGCTCTCCGCTGGCATCGGTTACGGCCTCGACGACAAGCTGTGGGTCGACGAGAACGGCAAGGCCGATCAGACGATGTTCATCGGCAGCGTCACGTCGCCGACGCTGAACGTCGGCCAGCCGTGGCTCAGCGGGCTCGGCCTCGCCGCCGACGTGCAGACCGGCAGGAACGCGTTCAGCGCGGCCGGCGTCGCGGGGGTCCTCTACTTCACGCCGTCCGTGGCGCTCCTCACCGGCCCCGTGTTCTTCCTCAACCGCGACACGCAGCCGAACCGGTCCGACTTCATGTGGACGATGCAGATCGACGTCGACATCCCGTCGCTCGTCTCGAAGAAGAAGTGACGGCTCGCAGGCCGCTGCAGGTGCGCTGCTCCGGGGCGCGCACAGGCGGCGAAGAGGGGCGCTCGCGTGATCGCGGGCGCCCCCTTCGTTCCTGGTGATGCGCGGCCGGCGCTCGCATACGCTTCGACCTCCCATGAGGTGAACGATGCGCCACGTCATCGCCGCTGTCGCGCTCGCGGCCTGCGCCACGGTCCTCGCCGTTCCTGCGACCTCGATCGCCGGGGAGTCGCCGGGCAGCGCAGCCCCGAAGCACCCCGAGGGCGCGCCGTTCGAGATGGAGTCCTTCCAGCTGGTGCTGCTGATGCGAGCGCCGACCTGGAAGAAGCTGCCCGAGCCCGAGGCGAACACGCTGCAGTCGGCGCACCTCGCGCACCTCGGCGAGATGTGGAAGCTCGGGAAGGCCGTCGTGTGCGGCCCGTTCGACAACCAGCAGGACCCGACGTTCCGCGGCGCGTGCATCTACGCGGTGAAGACGCCGGAAGAAGCCCGTGAGCTCGCCAGCAAGGACCCCACGGTGAAGGCCGGCCAGCTTCGCGTCGAGGTCGTGACCTGGTGGGTCGGCAAGGGCTTCATGGCCTTCCCGAAGACGCCGCATCCGGAGCGCTGAGGCGCTCGCGCCGTGAGCCGCGAACCGCGGGCCGCGGCGGCCGACTCGTACGGCGAGCCCGACTCGCACCGCCGCCGGGGCCACGGCTACTTCGCGCCCGACGCTTCCACCAGGACGTGGAAACCGCCCCACATCATCCGCTTGACGTCGAACGGCATCGCATCCCCGCCGTGATGCGGGCTCGCTAAGCCGCGAGCCTGCTCTGCTCCGGCCAGACCTGGCGCTTCGCGGCGGGGCGCGCCGCGACGTAGGCGACGAGCCCGCCCACCACCGCGACGAGCGCGACGGCGAACGCGAGCAGGAGCGCCCAGCGCGGCAGCGCGACGTAGAAGTGCGACACCGCGAGCGCCGCGAGGAGGGCCCAGCCCGCCTTCTGGATGGCCGCCAGGATCTGGAGCCGCGTCAGGCGCGGCGGGTCGAGCTCGCGGAGCCGATCCCAGAGGATCTGCTCCTGCCGCCAGTAGGTGTAGACGACCGGAATGATCTCGAGCGTGAGGAACGCGCTCGTGAGCAGGCCGCCCACCATCGGCGCGGCGATGCGCTTCATCACGTCGGCGCCGGAGCCCTGCGCCCACAGCAGCGGGACGAGGCCGACGAGCATCGTCGCGACGGTCATGAGCTTCGGCCGCACGCGCATCACGGTGCCCTCCATGTGGGCCCAGATGATGTCGTTCAGGTCGCGGATCTTCCCCGCCTTGCGGCGGCGCTCGTACGCGTTGTCGATGTACACGATCATCACGATGCCGGTCTGCGCGGCGAGGCCGACGAGCGCGATGATGCCGACCCACACCGCCGTCGAGAGCCGGTAGTCGAGCGCGTACATGAGCCACACGCTGCCGACCAGCGCGAACGGGATCGAGAGCAGGACGATGAGCACCTCGGTCACGTTCTTGAAGTGCCACCAGAGCAGGACCACGATGATGAGCAAGGTCAGCGGCAGCACGATCTTCATCCGCGTCTTCATCTGCTCGAGCAGCTCGTACTGGCCGGTCCACTCGAGCAGGTAGCCCTGCGGCATCTTCAGCTCGCCCGAGGCCACCGCGTTCGCGACCACCTGCTTCGCCTCGTCCACGTAGCCGCCGATGTCGCGCTGGCCCTGGTCCATGTCCACGTACACGTAGCCCACGAGCAGGCCGCCCTCGTCGCGCACCATCGGCGGTCCGCCGGCGACACGGATGTCCGCGAGCTGGCCGAGCGGCACGAAGGTGGTCGCGGCGGTGCCGGCGCGGCCCGCTGAGCCGTTCGCCCCGGAGCCGCCCATCGCGCCCGCTGCGGTGCCGCCCTGGACGCCGGGCATCGACGGGAACTGCAGGCTCGGAGCGTCGGTCGCGATTCCGCCGCCGGTCGAAGGACGCGCCGGACCGGACGGCGACGACGGCGCGCCGCCCTCCATGCCGCCCATCGCCTGCGCGAGCATCACGCGCGGGATCGCCGCGTCGGTGTTGAGCCCCATCCCGCCCGATCCGCCCGCGCCCCCGCCCTGCCCCACCGGCACCAGCACGCGCCGCAACCGGTCGAGGTCGCTGCGGAGATCCTGCGGGTAGCGGACGTTGATGCTGAAGCGGTTGCGCCCCTCGATGGTCGTGCTGATCGGCGCGCCGCCGATCGCCGCCTCGATGGTCCGCTGCACGTCACCGACGGTGAGCCCGTAGCGCGCGAGCGCGTCGCGGTTCGGCACGATGTCGAGGTAGAGCCCGCCGGTGTTCCGCTCGTAGAACACGCTGCGCGTCGACTTGATGGGCGCGAGCAATCGCTCGAGCGTGACGCCGACCTTCTCGATCTGCTCGAGGTCGGTCCCGAGCACCTTCACGCCGATCGGGGTGCGGACGCCCGTCGACAGCATGTCGACGCGCGTCTTGATCGGCTGCGTGTAGGCGTTCGTCCAGCCGGGGAACTGCATCGCCTTGTTCATCTCGGCGGTGAGCTCGTCCCAGCTCATCTTGCGCTGGTCGGGGAAGATCGGGCGCAGCATCCGCTGCAGCCACTCCGGCGCCCAGCTCGAGTACCAGCGGCGCTGCGACACCGAGCGCCACTCCTCGTGCGGCTTCAGCCGCACGGTGGTCTCGACCATCGTGAGCGGCGCGGGGTCGGTCGGCGTCTCGGCGCGGCCGGCCTTGCCGAAGACCGTCTCGACCTCGGGGAAGCTCTTCAGGATGCGGTCCTGGTACTGCAGCACCCGCTTCGCCTCCTCGATGGAGACGTTCGGGAAGGTGGTCGGCATGTAGAGCAGGTCGCCCTCGTCGAGCGGCGGCATGAACTCGTGGCCGAGCTTCATCCCGAGCGGCACCGCAGAGAGGATCGCGAGCAGGCCGATCGCGATGGTCGACTTCGGGCGCCGCAGCGCCACGAAGACGAAAGGCTTGTACACGCGGATGATGGCGCGCGAGATCGGGTGCTTCGCCTCGGAGTGGATCTTCCCGCGGATGAGCAGGTCCCGCATCGCCGGCGCGAACGTGATCGACAGGATCGCCGCCGACAGCATCACGAAGGTCTTCGTGTAGGCGAGCGGCGTGAACATGCGGCCGGCCTGCCCCGTCAGCGTGAACACCGGCAGGAACGCCACCGCGATGATGAGGAGCGAGAAGAAGATCGCCGGCGTCACCTCGCGCGCCGCCTCCGCGAGCAGCTTGTGGCGGTCGGCGCCCGGTGGCGCGCGCTCGAGCTTCTTGTGGCACGCCTCGATCATCACGATCTCGGCGTCGACGGTGGCGCCGATCGCGATGGCGATGCCGCCGAGGCTCATGATCGTCGCCGGGATGTCGAGCAGGTACATCGGGATGAAGGACAGCGCGACCGCGATCGGGAGCGACAGGATGGGCAGCAGCGCCGAGCGGAAGTGCAGCAGGAAGACGATGATCACGAGCGAGACGACGATCGCCTCCT
Source organism: Anaeromyxobacteraceae bacterium (assembly GCA_035702585.1). Classification (GTDB taxonomy): domain Bacteria; phylum Myxococcota; class Myxococcia; order Myxococcales; family Anaeromyxobacteraceae; genus DASSQI01. The sequence goes on along the minus strand of DASSQI010000116.1, from coordinate 7,521 downwards.
CGAGCAGCGCCTTCTTCAGCGTGTCGATCGAGCGGGAGATGAGGCTCGAGCGGTCGTAGGCGATCTCGTACGAGACGCCCTCGGGGAATCCCGGCTTCAGCTCCTCGAGCTTCTGCTTCACGCGCTCGATGACCTGCATCGCGTTCTCGCCGTAGCGCATCACGACGATCCCGCCCACCGCCTCGCCCTCGCCGTTCCACTCGAGCAAACCGCGCCGGATGTCGGGGCCGAACCGCACCTCGCCGAGGTCCTTCACCAGCACCGGCACGCCGCTCGCGCCGCGCGCCTTCACCGCGGTCCGCTCCAGCGCCGAGAGGTCCTGCACGTAGCCGCGGCCGCGCACGTAGTACTCGCGCCCGGAGAACTCGACCACCCGCCCGCCGACGTCGTTGTTCGAGTCGCGGATCGCCCGGATGACGTCCTCGATCGTCACGTCGTAGGCGCGCAGCCGGTTCGGATCGACCGTCACCTGGTACTGCTTCTGGAAGCCGCCCAGGCTCGCGACCTCGGCGACGCCCTCGACCGAGCCCAGCGCGTAACGGAGCGTGAAGTCCTGGAACGTGCGCAGGTCGGCGAGGCCGTGGCGGCCGCTCTTGTCCACGAGCGTGTACTGGAACACCCAGCCGATGCCGGTCGCGTCGGGGCCGATGACGGGGTTCACGCCCTCGGGCAGCCGGCCGCGGATGCCGCTCATGTACTCGAGCGTGCGGCTCCGGGCCCAGTAGATGTCGGTGCCCTCCTCGAACACGACGTACACGAACGACATCCCGAACATCGAGTAGCCGCGCACGTCCTCCACGTGCGGCGCGGAGACGAGCGCCGAGACGATCGGGTACGTGACCTGGTCCTCGACCAGCGTCGGGCTGCGCCCCATCCACTCCGTGAAGACGATGACCTGCGGATCGGAGAGGTCCGGGATCGCGTCGAGCTTCGCGTTGCGGATCGACCAGATCGCTCCGGCGGTCGCGAACGCGACGGCGAGCAGGACGACGAAGCGGTTCTTCGCGCAGAAATCGAGGATGCGTTCGACCATCTCGTGCCTCAGTGCTGGTGCTGCTGCGCCTGCGGCGCGGAGGTGGTGGAGCTCGCTGCGCCGCCGCCGAAGCCCTCGATGGCGGCGCGCATGCGGCTCTCGGAGTCGACGAGGAAGTTCGCGGTGGTGACCACCTCGTCGCCGGCCTGGACGCCGGAGAGGATGGCGATCTTGCCGTCACCGCGGGCGCCGGTCTGCACGGGGCGCGGCGCGAAGCGGCCCTCCCCCAGCACGACGAACACGTACTGCGCGTCGCCGGTGTTCACGACGGCGTCGGCCGGGACCGCGACGCCCTGCGAGGCGCCGAGGTCGAGGAAGACGTCGCCGAACATGCCGGGGCGGAGCTTCAGCCCCGGGTTCTTGAACGCGATGCGCACCTTGAGGGTGCGCGTCTGGGGATCGAGCGTCGGGTAGATGAACTCGACGCGGCCGCGAAACACCTCGCCCGGATACGCCGCGAGCTGCAGGCGCGCGGTCTGTCCCGTCCGCACGCGCGCGACCTCGTACTCGTACACGTCGGCGACGACCCACACCGTCGAGAGGTCGGCGATCGTGAAGAGCGTGGTGTCGGGCCCGACGAACTGCCCCTGCAGCGCGTTCTTCTCGGTGACGAAGCCCGCCACGGGCGAGCGGATGCTCATCGCGCGCAGCGGCTTGCCGCTCTTCGCGAGCGCGGCGATCTCCTGCTCCGAGATCCCGAGGAGCTCGAGCCGGCGCCGCGCATCGGTCGCGAGCGAGTTCGTCAGCCGCTCCGAGTCGGCGCTGCGCGCCTCGCCCTTCTGCCAGCGGAGCGCGTTCAGGTACTCCTGCTGCGCCGCGAGCAGATCGGGGCTATAGACGGTCGCCACGACCTCGCCGCGCCGCACCGGCTGGCCCGTCTGCGCGACGCGCAGGTCCTCGATCCACCCCGAGAAGCGCGTGTGGATCATCGCGATCGATCCCTCGTTCGCGGACACGAAGCCGACGGTGCGCAGCTCCGGCGACAGGTTCTCGCGCACCGCGCGCGCGGTCTTCATCCCCATGAGCTGGATGCGCTCCGGCGAGATCATGACCTCCGTGAGCCCGGGGACGGTCCCCGGCGTCGCGGACGCGGTGCCGGCCTTGCCCGACTGCGCGGCGTCGCCGTGTCCCGCGTGCGCCCCGTCCGCGTGCGCCCCGTGCGCGCCGTCACCGTGCCCCGCGTGCTCCCCGCCCTTGTCCGGAGGCCGCGGCAGGAGCTTCATCCCGCCGCACTTCTCGCAGGTCGCGTTCGGGTCGTCGCTCGTCACCTCGGGATGCATCGGGCACCAGTACTTCCCGGCGCCGGCGGGCGCGCCGCTCCCCGTGTCGCTCGACGCGGTCGCCGCGGGCGTGGCCTTCGGCGCGGCGCTGCCGCCGCCCGGCGCCGCCGGGTTCGCGACGAGCACGAGGTCCATGCCGCAGATCGGGCAGTCGCCGGGGTGGTCCTGGATGACCGACGGGTGCATCGGGCACTGGTAGACCTGCGCGTTCGCCGACGGCCCGGACTGGAAGGCGCCGGTGTAGACGGCCCATCCGCCCACGGCGGCGAGCGCCATGAGCGCGACGAGCGCCCAGCGCACGATCGCGGCGGTGTGCGTCCCGGGAGGCGCGTGCTCCTCGCCCTCGGGCATCGGCTCGTGGTCGTGGTCGTGGTGCATCGGGTCTCGTTCGTCGTGCGGGGTCATGGCGTTTCCTGGACGTTCAGCGGTGCGGGGGTGCGGTTCGCCTCGACGTCGTCGCCCATCGCGCGCTCCACGTCGGCGAGCGCGGCCTCGAGCGAGGCCAGCGCGCGCTCGCGCTCGAGCCGGATGGCGAGGTAGGAGCGGAGCGAGTCGACGAGGCCGAGCGCGTCGCCGCGCCCGACGCCGAACGCGCCCTGCGCCGCCTCGAGGCTCTGCCGCGCCTTGGGGACGATGTCGCGGTCCATCTGGTCGAAGGCGATGCGGGCCGCGTGGTAGCGCGCCATCGCGTCGCGAAGCTGGAAGCGGGACGTGGCGCGGATCGCGTCGAGCGCGCGGCGGTCCGCGGCGAGAGACCGCTCCGCCTCGCGCACCGCGTCCTTCCGTCCGGGGTTGAGCCACGGGAGGTTCACGCCCACCATCACCGTGTAGAAGTGGCGGTCCATCTCGGGCGCCGCGGTCGCCGCCGGGCTCTCCTCGGCGGGCATCGCCGCGGCGGTGGCCGTCTCCTCCTTGCGCGGCATGTAGCCGTAGTCGACGCCGACCATGAGCGTGGGCAGCCGCGCCTGGCGGCGCGCCGCATCCAGCGACGCCTCGCTGCGCTCGATCGCGCGGCGCGCTGCGACGAGCTCCGGGCGCCGGTCGACGAGCGTCGCGTCGAGCTCGTCGAGGCCCTGCCGCAGGTCGTGCGAGCGGACCTCGGCGGTCTCCCCGAGCGCCGCGTCCGGCTCGCGTCCGGTGAGCGCGTTGAGCATCACCTGCGCGGAGCGCAGCGCCTGCTCGTCGCTCCCGAGCTCGGCCTGGATCCGCGCGACCTCGACGGCGGTGCGGAGCACGTCCTGCTGCGATCCGCGCCCCGACTCGTAGGCGGCGCGCGCGAGGTCGGCGACCCTGCGCGTGAGGTCGATCACCTCGCGGCGGATGCGCAGCGCCTGCTCCGCGCGGTGGTACTCCCAGTAGGCGCGGCGGACGTCGCGGACGACGTCTCGCTCGCGCGCGCGCGTCGACTCGGAGGCGACGCCGGCCTCGGCGTTCGCGGCGCGGCCGCGCGCCGCGCGGGTGCCGAGCGCGGGGAACGTCTGGCGGAGGCCGAGCATCCACATCTCCGACTCGCGGAACGACAGCGGGCTCGTGAGCGGCGTGTTCTGGATCTCCGCTTGCAGCTCGAGGTCCGGCAGCCGGCCGGCGCCGCTCGCGCGCTCGCGCGCCGCCCCGGCCCGCTCGCGCAGCTCGAGGACGTCGGGGTTCCGCGCGCGGGCGAGCGCGAGCAGGTCCTCGAGCCGCACCACGTGACCGATCCGCGCCTCCGCCTCGGTGACGGGATCTCCGGCCGCGGCGCGCTCCGGGTCGGCGGTCGCCGTCGCGGCGTGATCTCCGCCGACGCCCCCGGCGGCCGGAGCGGCCGCGCACACCATCACCGCCACGAGGGCAATTCGTCCTGCGTCGTTCACCATCCAGGTCTCCAGTGCGGACCTGGCTCAGCAAGGATGGTGCCCGAATGGGTTTTCAATGATTCCCGCATGTTGCGCCGCATGCGCCGGTCGCCGGACGTGATCTCCGCAGTCACCTGTAACCGCAGGAATCACGTCGCTTTGTTGGAGAAGCGCCTGAAATCAGCGACTACTAAGACTGTGACTCGCGGCATCACACATGCATCGGCACTGGGGCTTCATGCCTGAGAACTCCACCGCTGGCCCATCCGGATCCAGCACTCGCCCTTCCGGATCCGGCACTCGCCCTTCTGGATCCAGCAGTCGCCCTGCCGGATCCAGCACTCGTCTTTCCGGAGCGCTCTCCGGATGGTCGGGAACCGCGCGCAGGCTCCTCCTCGGCTTCGGCGGACTGGTCGCGATCTTCGGCGTCGCCTCGTACGTGGCGCTCGGCGGGATCGCGCGCATGGACCGCGGCGTCCAGCGCATGCGCGAGCAGGAACAGGGCGTGCGCCTCTCGTTCGAGCTCGCGAGCGCGGTGCGCGATCAGTACGCACACCAGGCGCACACGATCATCATCGGCGACGAGAGCCACATCGGCTTCTACGCCGAGGCGGCCCGGCGGGTCCGCGTGCTCACGGCGCAGCTGCGCGAGCGGGCCCCCGGCGTGGACGAGCGCGCGTGGGTGGACGAGATCGAGCGCGCGAGCCGCGAGCTGGACGGCATCTTCCGCGACAACATCGTCCCCGCGGTCATCGCCGGGAACGTCACCGACGTCCGCGAGGCCCACGCGCGCGCGCAGCTCGTCGTGACGCGCATCCAGGACCGGGTCGAGATGCTCGTCCACCGCTTCGAGGCCGAGATGGACGCGCTGCAGCGCGAGGTCGAGGCGATCCAGCGCGCCACGTTCCGCTGGCTCGCCGCGCTGCTCGTCGGCGCTCCCATCCTCGCGGCGGTCGTCACGTACACCGTGGGGCGGTCCATCGCGCGCCCGCTCGCGCAGCTGCGAGAGGGCGCGGCGCGGCTCGCCGCCGGCGACCTCGACGCGCGCATCGAGATCGACTCACCGGACGAGTTCGGCGATCTCGCGCGCCAGTGGAACGGGATGACCGCCTCGCTCAGGGAGCACCAGGAGAAGCTCGTCGAGACGGAGAAGCTCGCCGGGATCGGCCGCCTCGCGGCGGGCGTCGCCCACGAGATCAACAACCCGCTCGGCGTCATCCTCGGCTACGCGAAGCTCTTGCGGAGCCGGGTCGACAGCGCCGCCCAGGAGGACCTCCGCGTCATCGAGGACGAGACACTGCGCTGCAAGGAGATCGTCGAGGGGCTGCTCGATCTGTCGCGCCCGCTCCACGCGACGCGCGAGCCCGTCGAGCTCCGCGAGGTGTGCGACGAGGTCGTCGCGCGCCTTCGCGACGCGCGCCTGCTCGACGGCGTCGAGGTGCGCGTCGAGGGGAGCGGCACCGTCCTTGGCCACCCGTCGAAGGTCCGCCAGATCCTGTCGAACCTCGTCCGGAACGCCGCCGAGGCCGCCGGTCCGGGCGGCACCGTCGAGGTCGCGGTGCGCGAGGACGCGGGCGCGATCAGCGTCGACGTCCGCGACGACGGCCCCGGCATCGACGCGACCGTCCGCGCGCGGCTCTTCGAGCCGTTCTTCACGACGAAGCCCCAGGGCACCGGCCTCGGCCTCGCCGTATCGCGCGCGCTGGCCCGCGCGCACGGCGGAGAGGTGGAGGCGTCGTCGAGCCCTGGCGAGGGAGCGCGCTTCACGTTCAGGCTTCCGCAGGGCGGTGAAGGGAGGCCGGCGGCCCCCTCCCTTTCGCAGGCCGGTGAAGAGGAGCCGACGACCGCGTCTCTTCCGCACGGCGGTGAAGGGAGGCCGGCGTGAGCGCGCGCGTCCTCGTCGTCGACGACAAGGAGAACATGCTGAAGCTGTTCGCCAAGATCCTGGAGGACGGCTGGCGGCTCACGACGGCCTCGGACGGCACCCGCGCGCTCGCGCTGCTCGCCGCCGAGGAGTTCGACGTCGTCGTGTCCGACATCCGGATGCCCGGCGCGAGCGGCTTCGAGGTGCTCCGCGCGGCCAAGGCGCGATCCCCGTCCACCGAGGTGGTCATGATGACGGGGTACGGCACCGTCTCGGACGCAGTGCAGGCGATGAAGGACGGCGCCTACGACTACCTCGAGAAGCCGTTCGATCCCGACGAGGCACGGCGCGTCATCGAGCGCGCGGCGGAGCGGAAGCGGCTGGTCGACGAGGCGAACACGCTCCGGCGCCAGCTGCAGGGCGTCTACGCGTTCGAGAACCTGGTCGGGAAGAGCGCCCGCATGCGCGAGGCGTTCGCGCTGCTGGAGCAGGCCTCCGGGCTCGACATCACGGTGCTGATCCTCGGCGGGACCGGCACCGGCAAGGAGCTCGCCGCCCGCGCCCTCCACCACCGCAGCGCGCGCCACGCGAAGGCGTTCATCCCGGTGAACTGCGGCGCCCTGCCCGCCGAGCTCGTCGAGAGCGAGCTGTTCGGTCACGCGCGCGGCGCGTTCACCGGCGCGACCGGCGCGAAGCCGGGCCTGTTCGAGGAGGCGCAAGGCGGAACCCTGTTCCTCGACGAGGTCGGCGAGCTGCCGCTGCCGACGCAGGTGAAGCTGAACCGCGTCCTGCAGGAGCGGGAGATCCGCCGCGTCGGCGAGAACACGCCCGTGAAGGTGGACGTCCGCCTCGTCGCCGCGACGCACCGCGATCTCCGCGCCGAGGTCGCGAGCGGGCGCTTCCGCGAGGACCTCTTCTATCGCCTGCACGTGTTCCCCATCCGCCTGCCCTCGTTGCGCGAGCGCATGGAGGACATCCCGCTGCTCGCGGCGCACTTCCTCGAGAAGTACGCGCGCGCGTTCCGCAGGGAGGTGTCGGGGTTCGAGCCCGAGGCGCTGCGCGTGCTCACCTCGTACGCGTGGCCGGGCAACGTGCGCGAGCTCGAGAACGCCGTCGAGCGCGCAGTGGCGGTCGCGCGCGGCTCCGAGATCCAGGCGTCGGACCTGCCGCCCGACGTCGCCGCCGCGCCGTCCTCGCCTCCGCCCGGCGAGCTCCTCGCCGCCCTGCCCTACCGCGACGCGGTGGAGCAGGCCCGCGACCGCACCTCGCGCGACTATCTCTCCGCCCTCATGAAGGAGTTCGGCGGCAACGTCACGCGCGCCGCCGAGCGCGCCGGCATGGAGCGCGAGAGCCTGCACCGGCTGCTGCGCCGGTACGGCATCCGCTCCGACGAGTTCAAGGCGAACGGGTAACCTGTCACCCACGTCTCCGGTCTGGACCGGCTCGTGCATGTCGGTACTTCAACCGGTTGAAACGCACGAATAGTGAAGGTCGAGCCGACGTTTCGTGACG
>DASSQI010000115.1:0-6769 GCA_035702585.1 Anaeromyxobacteraceae bacterium | reverse complement strand
GGAGAACTCACGGACGAGGCTGAAGTCGAGCAGCACCTGCTGCGCGGTCTCCCGCTCGACTCGATCGCGGATGGCCCACGCCGACGCGCGGTCGAAGACGCCGTTGATGCGGATGACGAGCCGGTCGCCTTCCCAGTCCCGTGTGATCGTGCTCTCGCTCATGACCTCTGTGTCCTCTGCGGTGCCAGCGGCCCCGCCGCGCGGACGGGCGCGCAGCTCGCTCCGAGCGCGAACTTCCGTGACGGGTGGGGTTCCGGGGCGGATCTGAAATGTACACGAACGCACGGGCGGGCAACCCCTCTCCAGCCGAGTGCGACCCTTCAGGGAATTGTCGAGATCAATCAATTCCGCTTTTCCGGCTGCGTCTCGTCGGGCGCCGAGCGGTAAGCCGATTTCGGGTCGACGTTCAATCGCCGCAGCGTCTCACGATCGGGAAAACCGGTCGCGGCGAGCCCTTCTTCCTGCTGGAAACGGCGCACCGCGTCGGAGGTGGCGGCGTCGAGCTCCGGCCCCGAAGACTGAGCCTTCAGGTAACCTCTATTTCGAAGCTCCTCTTTCAATTGACGCGCTGCGCCAGCAGTGACGAGGCTGCTCGGAGTCGCCGGCAATGGAGGCCGGCCGTGCTCGGCGGGCTGACCCTCGTCGCGCGGCGGCGCGGCCGAGCTCGACGGCTCGCCCTCGTGGCGCGGCGGCGCAGCCGACGTCGACGGCTGGCCCTCGCCGGCCTTCTCGTCGCCGCGGCCGCGGCCCTGGTCGCCGACCCTGCGCACCTGCGCGCACCCTGCGACGGCAGCGGCCAGCGCCGCGGCGAGCCAGAGTCTCCACACCCGGTGAGCGCGTTCCCTCATCTCTCTTCCTTCGGCTGGGCGCGCGGCGGCCCTTCGTCCCGGGAGAGGGCGCGCCGGGCCTGGCGGACGACGCCTTCCGGCTTGCTCGCCTGCGGGAGCGGCAGGTTGGCGAGGCTGTCCGCGAGCCCCGTCACGAACGCGTTGCGGACGATCCCGAGGATGGTCGGCACAGCCTGCGCCTGCGGCGCGTCGACTTCGCCGCGGATCGGGATCGTGGTCGCGACGCCGTCGCGACCCGGGATGTCGTCGCTGAACAGATCGAGCGAGATGTCGACGAGCCCGGCCTTGAGCTTCTCCCAGAGTCCAGGCTTTCCCTGGCCCACCTCGGGGTTCTTCAGGACGGGTCGGACGCCACCGCGGATCGCGCCGTTCTCCGCGACGAACCGCGCCGACATGTCCATCGTGCCGCCCTTCGCGTTGATGCCGGTCTTCGCGACGAGCAGCTCGCCGAGCTCCACCAGCTTCAGCCCCTCGAGGCGGGCCTGCCCGGAGAAGGTGAGCGACTTCGCGAGGGGATCCATCGTCGCGAACAGGGTGACCTTGCCGCTCCTCTGCAGGACGCCGCGCAGCGCGAGCACCGTCGGCTGCCCCTCACCCAGCGCCTTGCGCGTCGCGAAGTTCTCGAGCGTCGCCTCGACGCCGTGCAGCCACAGCTCGGGGCGCTCCTTGGCGGTCGCGTCGACGAAGAGGACCTGACCCTCCTGTACCTCGACGCGGTCCAGCCGGACCGGCGCGAGCTCTGCGACCTGGAACCCGACCTTCCCGCTCTCCTCCAGCTGCCGCTCGCGCTTCTGCTCGGCGGCCACGAGGTTCAGCTTGGGACGGAGGAGCCGGATCGCGGCGACGAGATTCCCGTGGAGCAGCTCCCTCCAGTACACGCCGACGTCGACCCGCTCGGCCTCGAAGAACGGGAGCGCGGAGCCGCCGGCGGAGAGCTTCTCGATGCGCAGCCCCCGGATCGTGTACGAGAGATCGTGGAGCGACACGTCCACGTCGATGAAGCGACCGCGATAGTTCTGCGTGTCGTTCAGCGCGACGCGGGTGCGCCAGGTGGCGATCGGGTCGATCGCGAAGTGGATCGCGACGCCGAGCGCCACGAACGCGACGGCGAAGATCGCGAGGCGGCGGAGCCATGTCGTGCGGCGAGAGCGTGGACGTCGGCGCACCTCGAGTCCCCTGAAGAACCTAGGGACGGGGAAGGCTCCAGTCGACCGCACCGCCAGCCAGGATGGCGGTGCGGCGACCGAGTCAGCTCCTCAGCCGCGCGGTGATGTCGCGGAACCGGGGGTGGCCGCGGAGCGGGTCGAGGTCGTTGTCGTTGTCGAACCACTTCCGCGAGCCGCGGCCGGTCGCGACGGCCCGGTCGAGCGCGTCGAGCGCCCTGTCGAACTCGCCGATCTGCACGTAGAGGCAGGCCGCGTTGTAGAGCGTGGACAGGTCGTCCGGATAGAGCTCCAGCGCTCTCGCGAGGCATTCCATGCCGCGCTGGCGCTCGCCGATCTCCACGTAGACGCCTGCGCCGAGGTACAGCGCGCGAGCGTCGTCGGGGTCGTGCCGGAGGCGCCGCTCCACGGCGGCGGCCGCGCGGTGAGCCGCCGAGGTCGCGCGCTCGATCTGTCCCAGGCCGCGATAGACCGCCGTCAGCAGGCAGAGCGACGCATAGTCGTCGGGGTTCTTGCGGGCGGCCTCCTCGAACATCTCCGCCGCCTCGCGCAGGCGGCCGGATCCGAACAGGTGGCGCGCGTAGAAGTAGCAGGCGTCGGAGAGCGCGGGGTTCAGCTCGAGCGCCCTGCGGAAGTCGCGCTCGGCGTCGTCCGCCCGTCCGAGCAGGGACAGCACGTTCGCGCGGGAGACGTGCGCCTCCGCCAGCGCCGGCTCGAGCCGCAGCGCCTCCTCGCTCGCGGAGAGCGCCTCCGCCCTGCGCTCGCGGGCCTTCTCGATGTCGAAGTTCCACTGCAGCATCATGAAGTCCGCGTCGGCGAGCCCCGCATGCGCCTGCGCGAACGAGGGGTCGAGCTCGATCGCGCCCCGGAACATCTGCCGCGCGATGCGCAGGCCCGTCTCGCCGTGCATCATGAGGAACCTGCGGCCGCGCAGGTACATCTCGTACGCCTGCGCGTTCCGGGTGCACACGCGCGTGAGCTGCGCGTCCTCGGGGTGCGAGAGGCGCAGCTGCAGCGCCCGTACGACAGCCTGCGCGATCTCCTCCTGCGTCGCGAAGATGTCCTCCAGGCCGCGGTCGAACGACTCCGACCACAGCTGGTATCCGTCGGCGGCGCTCACGAGCTGGGCGGCGATCCTGACCCGGTTCCCGGCCTTGCGGACGCTGCCGTCGAGCAGCGTCGCGACGCCGAGCGCCTTCCCCACCTCGCGAGCGTCCACGGCGCGACCCTTGAACTGGAACGACGAACCGCGCGCGGCCACGCGCAGCCCGGGCACCGCCGAGAGCGCGTTCAGCAGCTCCTCGGCGATTCCGTCGCAGAAGTAGTCCTGATCCTTCGCCGGGCTGAGGTCCACGAACGGGAGGACGGCGATCGACGCGGCCGGCTGACGCGCCGGTGCGGCGGCGCGCCTGCCGCGGCGGGCCTCCGAGGTCGCGGGCCGGCGAGCCGCGGGGGCGCCGTGCGCGCCGTTGCCGTCGAGCGCGTGCGCGATCTGCGACAGCGCCTCGAGCACGCGCGCACCGTCGCGAGGACGGCGCACCGGATCCTTCCGCAGCATCTCGGCGGTGAGGTCGCCGAGCGCGCGGGACCCGGGCACCTGCAGCCGCGGCGCCGCGCGCCACCGCGCCGGACGAACATCCGGGAACGGCAGCTCGCCCGCGAGCATCTGGTACATGAGCACGCCCAGCGCGAACACGTCGGTGCGCTCGTCCTCGGGCGCGCCGGTCCACTGCTCCGGGGCCATGTAGGCCGGAGTGCCGCCGTCGACGCGGCGGTTTCCGAACGCGTGCGCCATCCCGAAGTCGAGCACCTTCACCTGGCCGTCGTCGCACAGGAACACGTTCGCCGGCTTCAGGTCGCGGTGGACGACGCCGAGCGCGTGCGCGTGGGCGAGGCCGCGGGCGACGTCGCCTGCGATCCGCACGGCCTCTCGCACCGGCAGCGCGCCGTGCGCGACGCGCGCCGCGAGCGTCCGCCCGCGGAGCAGCTCGAGCACGAGGTACGGACCCTGCGGACAGCGCCCGACGTCGTGGAGCGTGACGATGTTCGGGTGCGACAGCCGGGCGGCAGCCTCCGCTTCGCGGAGCAATCGCTCCTCGCGGACGCCGGCGTTCGCGCCGGCGCGCACGGCCTTGAACGCGACCGAGCGGCCGAGCTCACGGTCACGGGCCTCCCACACGACTCCGAATCCGCCGCGGCCGATCTCGGCGACGAGCTCGAACCGGCCGATCGCAGCGCCGGGCCGGAGCACTCCGGACCATCCTCCGGCGTCCTCGGGGGTGCGGGCGATCTCCTCGAGGAGCGCCGTCATGGTCCCGGGCCGGATGGCCGCGCTCCTGCCGTCGTCGCGCTCGGGGCTCCCGTTCACCGGCGTCCTCCTGCATCCCGGAGCGTAAGGGGCGGGCGGCGGGCTTTCACGACGCGCGACTGCGGCCGCCACTCCGCCGGGGTTCACGCCCGTCGGGACCCGTTGAAGCCCAGGGTGAAGCCGGCGACCTGAAGCCTCCGTAGAATCCCACGCCATGGGCCTCCTCACCTTCGGTCTCAACGTGACGTTGGACGGGTGCATCGATCACACCCAGGGGATCGTGGACGACGAGCTGCACGACTATTGGACGCAGCTCATGGATCAGAGCGGGGCGATGCTCTTCGGGCGCCACACCTACGAGCTGATGGAGGGCGCCTGGCCCGCGGTGGCACGCGACGAAAAGGCGCCGCGCGCGATGCGCGAGTGGGCACAGAAGCTGGAAGCGAAGGCGAAGTACGTCGTGTCGGGCTCGCGGAGCGACTTTCCGTGGCAGAACACGATCAAGGTGGAGGGGAACCTTGGCGAGGCGATCTCGGCGCTGAAAGCGAAGACCGAGCGGGGGGTCCTCGTCGGAGCGCCCAGGCTCGCGACTGCGCTCGAGGAGTTGGGGCTCATAGACGAGTACCGCATCGTCGTTCATCCCGTCATCAGTGGCCGTGGGCCGACGTTGTTTCATGGCCTGTCGAGCGCGCGGCACCTCGAGCTCCTGTCGACGCAGCGGTTCAAGTCCGGCGTGCAGGCGCTCCACCTCCGTCGCAAAGCTGGATGAGCGGGGAAGGACCCGAGCGCTTCACCGGGCTGCGGTACGTCCGGCTGCGGAGCTCCGACGCCGAGCGCCTTGGCGGAAGCTCGCGTCACCGCTCGATCTGCTGACGATCGTCGGCGCCGTCGCTCGGTTCGCAATCGGCCGGCGCCGATGTCAGATGAGAACGCCGCTACCAGCTCCCGAAGCGGCGGCGCGCCTCCGCGGCGAGCGCGTCGCGGTGGGCCGGGTGCGCGATCGCGACGAGGGCGGCGGCGCGCTGGCGGAGGTTCTTGCCGAACAGATCGGCGATGCCGTACTCGGTCACGACGAAGTGGACGTGGGCGCGCGTCGTGACGACGCCGGCGCCGGGGCGGAGCTGCCCGACGATGCGCGGCTCGCCCGACGCTGTCGCGGAGGGGAGCGCGATGATCGGCTTGCCGCCGTCGGAGAGCGCGGCGCCGCGGATGAAGTCCATCTGCCCGCCGACCCCGGAGTACTGGAGGTCGCCGATGGAGTCGGCGCAGACCTGGCCGGTGAGGTCCACCTCGATCGCGCTGTTGATGGCGGTGACCTTCGGGTTCCGGCGGATCACGGCCGTGTCGTTCACGTAGGCGACGTCGAGCATCTGCACGAGCGGGTTGTCGTCGATGAAGTCGTAGAGCTTGCGGGTGCCGAGCGCGAACGTCACGACCACCTTGCCCGGGTGCACCCGCTTGCACTCGCCGGTGACGACGCCGCGCTCGATGAGATCGACGATGCCGTCCGACATCATCTCGCTGTGGATGCCGAGGCGGTGGTGATCGCGCAGCGCGGCCACCGTCGCGGTGGGGATCGCGCCGACCCCGACCTGCAGCGTCGCGCCGTCGTCCACCAGCTCGGCGCAGTGACGGCCGATCGCGAGCTGCACGTCGGTGAGCGCTCCGTGGCGCACCTCCGGCAGCTCCTGCTCGCCCTCGACGAGGTAGTCGATGTCGTCCACGTGGATGAGGCCGTCGCCGTGCGACCGCGGCATCCGCGGGTTCATCTGCGCGATGACGACCTTCGCGCACTGGACGGCGGCGCGCGACATGTCGACGGAGATTCCGAGCGAGCAGAAGCCGTGGCGGTCCGGGGGAGAGACCTGCACGAGCGCGGCGTCGAGCGGGAGCAGCCCGCTGCGGAACAGCTTCGGCGTGTCCGACAGGAACACCGGCAGGTAGTCGCCGCGCCCCTCGTGCACCGCCGCCCGCAGCGACTCCGAGACGAACACGGTGTTCACCCGGAAGCTCTTCGAGAGCTCGGGGGCCGCGTACGGCGCGTCGCCCTGCGCGAGGCACGTCACGATCTCGACGACGCGCAGCTCCGGCGCGCGCGCCGTCAGCGCGTCGACGAGGTGCTTCGGCGCCGAGCCGACGCTGTGCAGGTACACCCGATGACCGGACTGGATGACTGCGACGGCTTCCTGCGCGGCGACGGTTCGGGCCATGAGCTCTCCTGTGCCGGCGCATCCTACTCCGGGACCCGCCCGTGGCCGAAGCGCTCAGGCGAGCGGCTCGCCTCCGGTGGCGCCCAGCACCTCGCCGGTGGCGAACCGCACTCGTCCTGCGAGTCCCGTCGGGCGGAGCGCGCCGGACGGGCGCAGCCGTCAGGAGCCGCCGCGCGCAGGCGGCGTCGGGACGGGCTCGGCGGCCTTGGCGCTGACCGGCGCGACGCCCGCGGGAGACGG
>DASSQI010000114.1:0-14898 GCA_035702585.1 Anaeromyxobacteraceae bacterium | reverse complement strand
TCCTCCGATAGCCTGATCTTCCCGACGTCAGCGCCGCAGGCGTGGCGCGAGCCACGTCCGCTGGCCGCCCGAGCGTCTCGTGCGCGCACGCGCGCGCGCGACGCTCCGATGCCGTGCGCACCCGCGCGGCGGTTGGACCTCGCAATCGGGAGGAGATGTGCTTCGAACGTTGCTGCTCGCCGCGGCAGCGCTGCCCGTCGTCGTGACGGCGGCAGCGGCCGCGGAAACGGAACCCCTCCGGTGGGCCGACGTCGCGGCCGCCATCGACCGCGACCCGCGCTTCGCGTCTTCGCGGGCGGCTTCGGTCGCGGCGCGAGCCGGGATCGACGTCGCGTCAGCCGTCCCGAACCCCGAGATCGAGGCGACGCTCGGGCGCGGCAAGGCGCGTGAGGGCGACGCGACCCGGAACGAGTGGGACCTCTCGGTCGCGGTGCCGCTGGAGTGGCTCGCTCGCCGCGGCCCACGGATCGCCGCCGCCAGGGCCGAGACCGCGGCGGCCGACGCCGAGTCGGCGGCGCTTCGACGCGAGGTCGCGCTGGAGCTGAGGCGCCTCTACGTCGACGCGGCCTACCAGCAGTCCCTGGCGGCGACGCTCGCGCTGACGGAGGAGCAGGTCGCGACGCTCGCGACGCTGATCGGCCGCCGCGTGCAATCGGGCGAGGCGCGACCGGTCGAGGTGCCGAGGATCGAGATCGAGCTCGAGCGCGTCCGCGGCGAGCGCCTGCAGTCGGAGGCCGAGCGCGACGTCGCGCTGGCGCAGCTCTCGAGCTGGCTCGCGCGCACCGTCCGCCGGGTCGAGCCGCCGGCGCCGACGCCGATCCCGCCGTCGCTCGGAACCGAGACGCACCCGCGCATCCGCGCCGCCGAGGCGCAGCTCGAGGCGGCTCGCGCCGAGGTCGCCGCAGCTCGGCGAGAGCGGGTGCCGGCCTTCTCGGTGGGCGCGTTCTACGCGAGCGAGCTCGATCGGAGCGCCGCCGGCGTGACGCTCTCGACGGAGCTTCCGCTCTGGAACTGGAACGGCCCGCAGCTCGCGAGGGCGAAGGCGCGCGCCGACGGGAGGGCGGCCGCCGCCGAGGCGGCTCGCCGCGAGCTCGCGGGCGCCGCGGCGCAGCTGCGGAGCGCCTGCGAACGGTCGACGGCCGACGCCGAACGTCACGCGGGCCGGATCGTGCCACGCGCCGAGGAGTCGGCGCGCACCCTCGAGCGGAGCTTCGAGCTCGGCGAGGCGAACCTCATCGACGTCATCGACGCCCGCCGCGTCCTCCTCGAGGCCCGCCGTGCCGCGCTCGCGAGCGCGCGCCAGCGCGAGCTCGACTGCGGCACGTCCTACATCGTTTCCGGACAGGAGATCCCATGAAGCGCTGCATCGTCCTCTTCGCAATCGCGATCCTCGCGTGCTCGCGCCCGAGCCCCTCCGCGCAGCCGCAGGCGCAGTCGCAGGGGCAGGGGCAGGGGCAGGCGCACCCGGAGGCCGGCGACGCCCACGAGAGCCACGGCGGCCACGCGGACCACGACGCGGGTCACGAGCGCGGTGAGCCGCACCAGGCCGGGGCGAGCGATCTCGACCGGCCGGTCGACGAGCTGTTCGCGGCGACCTGCGAGCACGCCAGGAAGACGCACGAGTGCGACGAGTGCCGCTACGAGGTGGGCGTCGTACGCGTCCCGGCGCGGCTCCTCGAGCGCGGGCTCGTGAAGAAGGCGACTGCGGCCCGCAGGAGCGTGGAGGCCCCGCTGAGCGTCACGGGCGAGGTGAAGTTCGACGAGCGCCGCGTCGTGCACGTCGCCCCGAGGGTGGAGGGCGCCATCCGCGCCGTGCGGGTCGGGCTCGGGGAGCGCGTGAAGCGCGGCCAGCCGCTCATCGAGGTCGAGAGCGTCGGCGTCGGCGAGGCCGAGAGCGATGCCCTCGCCGCGCGCGCGGCGCTGCGGCTGGCGAAGGCGAATCACCAGCGACAGGAGCAGCTGCGTGCCGAGCGGATCTCCTCGGAGAAGGAGTACCTCCAGTCGCGCCAGGAGCTCGAGGCGGCGCAGATCCGCGTGCGCGCCGCGGAGGAGAAGCTCGCGCGGCTCGGCATGTCCGGCGCCGACCTCGCGCGCGCACGCGGGGAGGGACGGCTCGTGCTGCGCGCACCGGCCGACGGCGTCGTCCTCGAGATGCACGCGGTGGGCGGCGAGCTCGTGGGGCCGGAGGAGAGCGTCGTCACGATCGGCGACACCTCCGCGGTCTGGGTCTGGGCCGATCTGCCGGAGGACCAGCTCGCCGGTGTCGTCGGCCACCGCGGCAGGGGCGACCTGCGCGCCGAGGTCACGGTGAAGGCATTCCCGGACGAGACGTTCCGGGGAGCGGTCGACTTCGTGGCGCCCGCGATGGACGAGCGCACGCGCACGGTGAAGGTGCGCGTCGCGGTGAAGAACCCGGACGCGCGGCTCCGCGCGGGCATGTTCGCGAGCGTGCGGATCTTCCTCCCCGCCGACGAGCAGACCGTCGCCGTGCCGAGGTCGGCCGTCCTGGCGGACGAGGGGCGCTCGTTCGTGTTCGTCCATCACCACGGCGAGTACTGGGTGCGCCGGCCGGTCGAGCCGGGGCGGACCTGGCACGAGTGGGTCGAGGTGAAGAGCGGGCTCACCGGAGCCGAGACGGTCGTCGCCGACGGCTCGTTCCTGCTGAAGTCGGACGTCCTGCGCTCGAAGATGGGCGCGGGCTGCGCGGACTAGGAGCGACGATGCGGATCATCGAATGGCTCCTCGCGCGGCGGCTGCTCGTGCTGGTCACCGCGCTCGTCCTCGCCGTCGCCGGCGCCGTGGCGTGGACCCGGCTGCCCATCGACGCCTTCCCCGACGTCACGAACACCCAGGTGATGGTGCTCACGAAGGCGCCGGGCCTCGCCGCCGTCGACGTCGAGCAGCGGGTGTCGTTCCCGATCGAGCAGGCCATGCGCGGGCTGCCGCGCGTCGTGCAGGTGCGATCGCTCTCCAAGGCCGAGCTCTCGCAGGTCGTCGTCGTGTTCGAGGACGGCGCGGAGACCTACTGGACGCGCCAGGTGGTCTTCGAGCGGCTCGCCGCCGCGCGTGAGCAGCTGCCGCACGGCGTCGACCCGGAGCTCGGACCGACGAGCACCGGCCTCGGCGAGATCTTCCAGTACACGGTCGAGGGCGAGGGCTTCTCGCCCGGCGAGCTCCGCACGCTGCAGGACTGGGTCGTCGCGCCGCTCCTCCGCCCCGTGCCCGGCGTGAACGAGGTGAACAGCTTCGGCGGGGAGGTGAAGCAGTACCAGGTCCTGGTGCATCCGGATCGCCTGGTGAAGTACGGGCTCACCGTCCGCCAGGTGGCCGAGGCGCTCGAGCAGTCGAACGGCAACGCCGCCGGCGGCGTCGTCGTGAGCGGCTGGGAGCAGACGTACCTCCGCGGCGTCGGCCTGATGCGCGGCATCCCCGACATCGAGCGCGTCGTGCTCGGCGCGCACGACGGCTCGCCGGTGTACGTGCGCGACGTCGCCGACGTGGTCGTCGGAGCCGAGCCGCGGCAGGGCGCGGTGACGCGGGACGGGAAGGGCGAGACGGTCGCCGGCATGGTGATCATGCTGAAGGGCGCGAACTCGAAGGACGTCGTCTCGCGCGTCAAGGACGCCGTCGCGAAGGCGCAGGCGACGCTGCCGCCCGGCGCCAGGCTCAACGTGTTCTACGACCGCACCTCGCTCATCGAGGCGTGCATCCAGACGGTCGTCGACGCGCTGCTCGAGGGCGGCGTGTTCGTCGTGATCGTCCTCTTCCTGTTCGTCGCCGAGCTCAGGACCGCGCTCGTGGTGCTGTTCTCGCTGCCGTTCACGTTCCTCGTCGCCTTCATCGTGATGGGCCGCGTCGGGCTGACGTCGAACCTCATGAGCCTCGGCGGCCTGGCGTTCTCGGTCGGCATGGTCGTCGACGCCTCGATCGTCGTCGTCGAGAACGTCCGGCGTCACCTGGCCGGTGATCCGGGCCGGGCGAGGCGAGACGTCGTCGCGATGGCGGTGCGCGAGGTCGCGAGGCCGGTCGCGTTCTCGGTGCTCGTGATCGCGGTGATCCTCGTCCCGCTCTTCGCGCTCCAGGGCATCGAGGGAAGGATGTTCGCGCCCCTCGCGAGCACGATGCTGATCGCGCTCCTCGTGTCGCTCGTGGTGGCGCTCACGTTCGTCCCGGTCCTCTCCGAGTTGTTCCTCAGGCAGGCGCCCGAGAAGGAGTTCGGATTCGTCAGGCGGTTCCACCGCGCGTACCTCCGGCTGCTCGGCCGCGCCGTGGCTCGTCCGCGCAGGACGATCGCGATCGCGGGGGCCGTGCTCGTCGGGTCGACCGCGCTCGTCCCGCTCGTGGGGACCGAGTTCATGCCGCCGCTCGACGAGGGCGCGATCGCGATCAACGTCGTGCGCCTGCCGAACGCGTCGCTCGCCGGATCGGTGAACGTCTCCTCCTACGTGGAGGACCGGCTCCGGGAGCTCCCGGAGGTCGAGGCGGTGGTGTCAAAGACCGGCCGCGCCGAGATCTCGGAAGATCCGATGGGCCCCGAGCAGACCGACGTGTTCGTGATGCTGAAGCCGCGGCGCGAGTGGCGCGCCGGACGCGACAAGACGGCGCTCGTCGAGGAGATGCAGAGGGTGCTCGGCGAGATCCCGGGGCTGCGGCTCTCGTTCTCCCAGCCGATCGCGCTCCGCGTGAACGAGCTCGTCTCGGGAGTGAAGAGCGACCTCGCGCTGAAGGTGTTCGGCCCCGACCTCGAGGTCCTGAAGCGGTTCGCCGACCGCGCCGCCGTCCTCGTCGGGTCGGTGCCCGGCGCCGGTGACGTCAAGGTGGAGCAGGTCTCGGGAATGCCCCAGTACGACCTCGTCATCGATCGCGAGGCGGCGGCGCGGCACGCGATCCGCGTCGCCGACGTGAACGACACCATCGAGACGGCGATCGGAGGGCGCGTCGCGACGACGCTCCTCGAGGGAGAGCGCCGGTTCGCGGTCGCCGTGCGGTTCCCCGAGGAGCGCCGCAAGGACATCGACGAGATCGGCCGCCTCCTCGTGCCCGGGCCGGAGGGTATCCGCGTCCCTCTCGCCCAGCTCGCCGACGTCCGCCTCGTCGAGGCGCCGGCCCAGGTGAGCCGCGAGAACGGCATGCGCCGCGTCGTCGTCGAGGCCAACGTGCGCGGCCGGGACCTCGGCGGATTCGTGGACGACGTTCGCGCCAGGGTCGCGGGGATCGAGAAGGAGCTGCCGCCCGGCTACTGGGTCGAGCTGGGCGGCCAGTTCGAGAACCAGGAGCGCGCGATGACGCGGCTCGCGATCGTCGTCCCGATCGCGCTCCTGCTCATCCTGCTGCTGCTCTACCTCGCGCTGGGCTCGGCGGGTGACGCGGCGCTCGTGCTGCTCAACCTGCCGTTCGCGCTCGTCGGCGGCATCGCCGCGGTCGTCGCGTTCGGCCTGCCGCTCTCGGTGTCGGCGGCGGTGGCGTTCATCGTCCTGCTCGGGATCGCGGTGCAGAACGGGGTCGTGCTCATCGCCTTCGTCCGGCAGCTCCGGGACCGCGGCCTGTCGGTCACGCAGGCCGTGGAGCAGGGCTGCGAGCTCCGCTTCCGGCCGCTGCTCATGACGGCGCTCACGAGCTTCATCGGCCACCTGCCGATGCTCTACGCGACGGGGTCGGGCGCGGACATCCAGAAGCCGCTCGCGGTCGTCGTCATGGGCGGGCTCGTCACGTCGACGCTCCTCACCCTGCTCGTGCTGCCCGCCATCTACGTGATGGTGGCCTCTCGCCGGGGAGCGGCGCCGCCGGTCTCGACCGAGGAGCTGCGCGCGGACGACGCGGCCTGACGCCAGGACGACGCACAAAAAAGGACGAGGCGAGCATCTCTGCTCGCCTCGTCTCACTTCGAGCTGCGTGAGTCAGGGGAGGCGAGGTGGGCCGGAGCCCACCTCGCGCTCCTCGCTACTTGAACAGCGCCATGATCTTCGCGACGGCCGCGTCGAAGGCGCCAGGCGTCGCGTCGACCTGCGTCCCGAACGACGCCGCGTGCGCGTTGAACGACGCGAGCTTGCCGGCGTCGTCCTCGTTGATCATCCCTGCGCGGTGGCAGGAGCCGCAGGCCCTCGACGCAGGGCCGACCACGACCGAACCCACGGTGCCGATCGCGCGGTCGCCCTTGAAGGCCGCCGACGCCGAGAGGACGCCCGGCAGCGACTTGGACTGATCCGGCACGTCGTACTTGCCCGGGTTGTGGCACGACTCGCAGCTCAGGATCGTGAAGTTCGGGTAGGTCGACTCGGTGTGGTGCGTGTAGCGCATCGCCGCGACCGGATCGCTGAAGTCCACGGTGCCGACGTCGAACACCTGCATCCGGTGGATCGCGTGGACGTAGGAGTCGATCGAGCGCGACTGCATCTCGAGGTGGCCGCCGCCGACGCCGGCGACGTGGCAGAGGCGGCATCCGACGACGCCGGCGCTGCCGTAGTTCGGGCCGTGGAACGTCGTCCCGAGCGCGTCGTGGCAGGCGTTGCACTTCGAGACGGCCACGATGTCCTTGCCGTAGGAAGCCGTGTCGGCGACGAGGGCCTTCGCGACGAGGTCGTACGTCTGCGCGATGCCAGGCACCGCGATCGCAGGGTTGGTGGCGCTCACGACCTTGGTCTGGTCACGCCCGACCGTGGGCAGGAACGCGATCTCGGCACGCTTGACGGTGCCGTCGGCGAGCATGGCCTTCCACGTCGTGAGGTCCGCCGTGACGGTCCACTGGGTGTTCCCAGCCGTCGCGGTCGCCGGAGCGACGACGAGGCGGTTGGTGGCGGCCGGGGTGGTGGTGCCGCGGATCACGGCGCCTTCCGACCACTCGAGGTTCGGCGTCTTGTCGGTGAACTGGCTGGAGTGGCCGCTGACGATGAAGTCCTTCGTGTCGTAGCCGTAGAGGCTGACCACCAGCGTCGGCTTGACGATGGCGTTCGCGGCCGCGCCCTCGACGCTGAAGTTGACGGTGAGCTTGTTCGTCGCGCTGTCGAACGAGGCGGAGTCGACCTTCGTCTTGAACGAGGCGGAGAACTTCGCGCCGGCGTTGTCGTAGATCGCGGCGTTGTAGCCGGTGTGGATCTTGCTGAACGTCGGGGCGATGCCGCCCGCCTTGTGGCAGACGTTGCAGCCGCTCGCGTTGCCGTAGAGATCCATGTTGCCGTGGATCGCCTCGGACAGGATCGTCTTGAGGGCGGGCGCGCGCGTCGCCTCGGTCCCGCCGACGCCGGTCACCGGGTGGCAGCTCTTGCACGTCGTGATGTTGAAGTTCGCGTCGGTGAGGATGTCGCCGAGCTTGTCCTTGTGGCAGGTCACGCAGTTCGCCATCGACTGCGGATAGGCGAACTCCATCGCGTGCGACATGTGCGTGTCGTTCATCACGGTCGCGACGTACGCGTACTTGGTCGCGCGGTCCGACGCCGTGACGCCGGTCGTGGCGAACTGGAGCGGATTGTCAGCCAGCACCTGCCACTCGTGGTCGCTGCCGACGCGCTGATCGGTGTGGCAGGCCTTGCAGGCGACCATGTCCGGCAGCCCGGCGACCTTCGCCTGGCGGTAGCCGTGCTTCGCGTACTCCTTGCCGTGGCAAGCCTCGCACGCCGAGACGTTGGCGGCGGACACGTACTCGATCGTCCCGAACACCTTCGCGACGCTGACGGTGTTCTCGGGCAGGAAGTAGTGCCCCGACGACGGGATGATCGGCGCGTCGGCGAAGTAGAAGTACAGGAACGAGTCGGTCGCGGTGGGATCGAACTTCGCCTTGGCGGCGGCCACCGTGAACTGGCCCGCGGTGGCATCGAACGTCGGCGTACCGAAGCTCATCGACGTGGCCGTGTCGAAGTTCGCAGGAGTCGTGGCGGTCTTGGCCACGAACTTCGTCCCGGAGAAGCGCTTCTGGCCGAGGGCGGCGTAGTCGGCATCCGTCAGCACCACGCCGTTCTTCTTCAGCGTGAACTTCACGACCACGTTGTACGTCCCGGCGTCTGCGCCGGCGTTCGCCGTGCTCGTCACCTCGTCGATGGTCGCGGTGAGCTTCGTCGGATCGACGTACCTGTTGTAGATCGCCTGGTGCTCGGCCCCGACGCCGCTGTGGCAGGTGGAGCAGGACTCGGGCTTCGCGGCGGCGGTGAGGTCCTTGCCGTTCGTGCCGTTGGTGCCGTTCGTACCGTCAGTGCCGTCCGAGCCGGCGGGCCCTGCCGGGCCCTGCGCACCGGCCGCGCCGTCGTTGCCAGAACACCCAGCAAGCGCGAGCACGGCGGCGAGGAACAGCCCACCACCGTACCGCATCGTCCTCTTATGCATGATTTGGAGACCCCCTAGGGGTTGGTTGGGCAATAGCGCCCCGGTCTTGCAACCCGGCTGGAGTGTACCCAAATCGTAACAATTATCGAGCATATTGCCGCGCGGCGGAGGCTGGTGCTGCGACAATCTGTCAGGCGGCCGCGCAATTTCGCGTGCCGCTCGCTGGACGCGCGTCAAGGCCGGGATCGCAACCGCTGAATGCGAGGGAATGCGCACCCGGGCGTACTCCGTCGCTGCTGCCGCCGAATGCGGTGCCAATGTGCGAGCGGAGATGCGACGAAATGACGCACGGGTGCGCGGAGGCAATCGAGCCGGCGCCGCATTTGCCCCGTGAGTGCACGGATGGTGAAGCCGTTCGGTGCGGCGAAATGGCGCAGGTGCATGCTGCGGCAATCGAGCGGCTCCGGTGGGCGGTGAATCACGAGTCGCTTCGGACGCCTGCGGCAATTCTCGAATCGGCGTGACGCGAGCGGGCCACACGTTCGCGTCCCCTCGTCGTGGGGCCTCCGTCCGCGCTCCCGCGTTCGCGACAACCCCGCGCGCCGGCTTTCGTGCGCGCGGCACGGTGCGCAGCGTGCCCGCAATGCCGGAGATCCCGTCGTCGAACGCATGCGAAGCGACCGGCCCTCGACCGTCGTGATCGGCGCGGGCCCGGCGGGGCTCACCGCCGGCTACCTGCTCGCCAAGGCCGGCCTGCCGGTGACGGTGCTCGAGTCCGACCCCGAGTACGTCGGCGGCATCTCGCGCACCGTCCGGTACAAGGGGTTCCGCTTCGACGTCGGCGGGCACCGCTTCTTCTCGAAGTCGCGGGAGGTCGAGGACTTCTGGAGCGAGATCCTGCCGGACGACATGCTCGAGCGGCCGCGCTCCTCCCGCATCTACTACGACGGGAAGTTCTTCTCGTACCCGCTGCGTGGCGGCGAGGCGCTCGTGAAGCTCGGCCCGCTGGAGGCGGCCCGCTGCCTCGCGTCGTACGCGCGCGCGCGGCTCTCTCCGATCGAGGATCCGCGCTCGTTCCAGGACTGGGTGACGAACCAGTTCGGCGAGCGCCTCTTCAGGATCTTCTTCAAGACGTACACCGAGAAGGTCTGGGGCATGACGTGCCAGGAGATCTCGGCGGACTGGGCGGCGCAGCGCATCAAGGGACTCAACCTTTCGAGGGCGGTGCTGAACGCGGTGACGCCCAGGCGCAGGTCGACGGGCCGCGGCCCGGTCGTGAAGACGCTGCTCGAGCACTTCCGGTACCCGAGGCTCGGCCCCGGCATGCTCTGGGAGCGCTGCGCCGAGAAGATGGTGCGGGCGGGAGGCCGCCTCGAGATGGGCACGACCGTCACCGGGTGCAGCTGGGACGAGGCGTCGGCGCAGTGGAAGATCTCCACGCGCCGCGCGGGCGGGCCCGGCGTGGAGCACGCCGCCGATCACGTGATCTCCTCGGCCCCGCTGTCCGCCCTCGACCGCGCGCTCTCGCCCAGCCTGTCGGCGACCGCGATGGAGGCGGCCCGCGCCCTTCGATACCGGGATTTCATCACCGTGGCGCTGATGCTGCGCGACGCCGACGCCTTCGACGACAACTGGGTCTACATCCACGATCCGGGCGTGAAGGTGGGGCGCATCCAGAACTTCAAGGCGTGGTCCCCGGAGCTCGTGCCGGACCCCGCGCTCTGCTGTTACGGGCTCGAGTACTTCTGCTTCGAGGACGACGAGCTCTGGACCGCGAGCGACGAGTCGCTCCGCGACCTCGCGCTCGACGAGCTGTCCAGGGTCGGCCTCGGCCGGAAGGAGGACCTCGTCGACTCCTGCGTCGTCCGCCAGCCGAAGGCTTACCCGGTGTACGACGGGCACTACGCGCGCCGGCTCGAGATCCTCCGCCGCGAGCTGTCCGAGCGGTTCCCCACGTTCCACCCGGTCGGACGGAACGGGATGCACAAGTACGACAACCAGGACCACGCGATGATGACGGCGATGCTCACGGTGAAGAACATCGTCGCGGGGCGGCGGCTGTACGACGTCTGGAACGTGAACCAGGACGCCGAGTACCACGAGTCCGGGTGCGCCGGCGTGCAGCACGGGCCGCGGCCGGTGAAGGCCGTCGCCTGACGGATGCGGAGGCGCCATGCCGCTCTTGAGCACCATCGCCCGGAGAAGGAAGGTCGAGTACTTCTTCTCGGGCGTGCCGAGGGGCGCGCGCATCCTCGAGATCGGCTGTGGCGACGGCTGGCTGCGGCCGGCGCTGGAGGCGCGCGGCTTCACGCGCCACGTCGGGCTCGATCTCCGGCCGCCTGCGGACGTCGTGGGGGACGTGAACGCGTGGCGCGAGATCGGGCTCGCGCCCGGGTCCTTCGACGTGATCGTCGCGTTCGAGGTGGTCGAGCACGTGGACTGCTTCGCGGCGTGCCTCGACCTCCTCGCGCCCGGCGGGAGCCTGTTCGTCACGACGCCGGTGCCGCAGCGCGACTGGGTGATGCGGATCCTCGAGGCGCTCCGCCTCAACCAGAAGCGCACGTCACCCCACGACTACCTCGTCGACCTGCGCAACGTGACGGGGTTCTCGGAGCGCCGCGTCGAGATCATGGGCGGGCTCTCGCAGTGGGCGGTGCTGCGGAAGGACAGCGCTGCCGCCGCCGCCGCGAACGGGGCGAGGACGGTCCAGTACACGTAGCGGAGCTCCGCCGCGACCGAGACGCCGAGGTGCGCGAGCGCGTAGGCGAGCCCCGAGGTCGCGATCCAGAAGGGGAGGGCGTCGCCTGCGATGCGCCGCCAGCCGAGCGCCGCCGCGAGCGCACACAGCGCGAACCAGAACCAACCTCGGAACAGCGGGCTCTCGCGCGCCGAGTCGCGCAACGCGGAGAGCGCGTCGTGGACCGGACCGCGCGCCATCGTGAGCTGCCACGGGTTCGGCTCGATGCGTCGATGGTACGGCGCGAACGCGGGACCCCCGCCGAGCCCGAGCTGCGCACGGAACACGCTCCACCGGTGCGCGAGGTACGCGCCGGGATGGGCGCGGATCTGCCGCAGCCACTCACCCGCGAGGTCGCGGTTCGCCGCGAGGTCGTGGAACGAGAAGACGCGATCGCCCGGACGCTGCGGGAACATGAGCGGCCCGCCCGTGAACGGCGTGTAGCGCACGCGCACGTCCTCGAGGGTCATGGCGCGCGCGAGGGCCGACCCCGCGAACGCCTGCGGCTCGCGCACGTAGATGCCCGCGAGGTCGTACACGTACAGCTGACCCACCGGCCAGACGTCCCGCGCGTGGACGGCGCGCTCGAGGGCGCGCGGGGCGAGCAGCATCGCGCCGCCGACGAGGGCGATGGTCGCGATGCGCGCTGCGCGGGTCTGGAGGCCGGGAGCGTTCCAGGCGGTGCAGATCGCGAGCGGGGCGGCCGCGAAGATCGCGTCGTGTCGCAGCATCGCCGCGAGGACGAGGAGCGCGAGCGCCGCTGCCGTGCGGGTCGCGCGCATCGCCGCGCAGGCGAGGAGGAGGGTGCCGGCGAGGAGCACGTCCTTCCAGATGACGACCGCGAGCGCCCAGGTGCTCGGCGTGGCGAGGAACGCGAGCGTCAGGACGATCGCCGCCGCGCCGTGACGCCGCGCCGCGCCGCGCACGAGGAGCACGAACCCGCCGCCGACGAGCCCGAGCTGCAGCGCGAGCGCGCCAGCTGGAGACCCGGCGAGGCGACCGCACCACCCGAACACGATCGATCCGAGCAGCGGGTGCTGGTTGCTGAACCTGCCCTCCAGGCCCTGGCCGTACTGGACGACCGAGTCCACCGACATGAATCCTGGCTCGAACGCCACGAACAGCGCGACGGCCCAGCACGCGACGAGCGCGACGATCGCCGCGAACGCGCTCGTCCCGCGGCCGCTCGCGGCGCTCGCGTGCGCGCTCGAAGCGGTCCTCTTCCGGGACGGCGCGATCTTCGATCCTGTTCCGCGCCCGGCCTACGGCTGCTGGGCGCTGGTGGTGCCACCGCCCGCGTCGGGCACGCTCGTCGCGGGCGGCGCAGCGGGTTCGGCGGGAGGTATCGACGCCGCCACGGCGGTGGTCGCGGCCTCGCCTCCGCCGTCATCGGAGATGACGAGCGTAGGCTGGTACGCGCGAACGAAGTCGGCGATGAGGGCGATGTCCGAGTCCAGCCCTGTCGCGATGCAGCCGCGCGTCCAGTCGAGCGAGGTGACGTAGTACTGCACGTCCTCGAGCCCTCGCGGCGGGCCGTGGATGCCGACGCTGCCGCCGGTGAACCCCTGCGCGGCCTGCTCGCGGGTCGGGTACTCGATGGGGATGAACACGCCGTACTGGATCGACGCCCGCGGGCTCCCGAGCGCGTACGTCCCGAGCGGCGTGCGGCCGTCGCCCTCGCGATGCTTGTCGAGGCCTCCGCGGCCGAGCGCCACGCGGAACTTCGCGAGCGGGAATCCTTCGTCGCACAACCACAGCTCGCGCTTGCGCGCGCTGACCGCGACGACGCTGCCGGTGTCGGGGCAAAGCGACGCGGCGAGCGGTCGGTCGCCCCTCGCGGGAAGCCCGTAAAGGAGGGTGATCAGCCCGACCGCACACCCGACCCTTGACGAGAAGCCGCTCACGGTCGAAAGCTACCTCTTGCCACGGGCCCTGTCATTTACCCGTGCGCGGGAGCGCCGCGACGTTCGGCGCCTCGGCTCACGTCGGGCCGCTGAACACCGGATCGCGCAACCTTGGAACTGCTCCTCAGCCTGCTCCTCGCCACCGTACCTCTCGTCGACGGCAATCTCGCCGACGGCGAGGTCCTCGGAACCGTCGGGACCCGGATCGTCCGGGACGGCGAGTCGCTCATCGAGATCGCGCGCGAGCACAACGTCGGCTTCAACGCGATCGCCGCGGCCAATCCGGGCGTGGACGAGTTCGTGCCGGACGAGGGCACGGCCGTCACCATCCCGAACCGGTTCGTCGTCCCGCGCGCTGCGGCGCCCGGGGTGGTGGCGGTGAACCTGTCCGAGATGCGGCTCTACTACTGGCCGCGCGGGAAGCCTCGCGGCGAGATCGCGTCGTTTCCGGTCGGGGTCGGGATGGAAGGGTGGCACACGCCGCTCGGCACGTTCACCGTCGTCGGCAAGACGGCGAACCCGACGTGGATCCCCCCGGCCTCGATCCGCCGCGAGGATCCCGAGCTGCCGGCGAGGGTCCCCCCAGGTCCGGACAATCCGCTCGGTACTCACGCGCTGCGGCTGTCGAGCGGGAGCATCATGATCCACGGCACCGACAAGCCGTTCGGCGTGGGCCGCAAGGCGAGCCACGGCTGCATCCGGCTGTATCCGGAGGACATCCCCCGGCTGTTCGAGCTCGTGCCGGTGAAGACGCGCGTCACGATCGTGCGCGAGCCGGTGAAGGTCGGGCTCCGCGGCGGTCGGGTGTACGTCGAGATCCACGACGACCCCGACTCGGACGCCGACGTCGCGAAGGAAGCGACGCGGCTGCTCGCGGCACGGGGCATCGCCGATCGCGTCGACCAGCAGCGGCTCCAGACCGCGCTCGAGCAGCGGCGAGGGATCCCCGTCGACGTGTCGATCGAAGCGTTCTTCTGAGCCGCCGGGGCGGCGATCACTCCACCGGATCGGTCACCGGGACCTCCGCGCGGATCCGCCAGCGACCGTCGGGATCGCGCCTCCACACGGTGAGATAGCGCCCGGTCACCGTGACGGGAGCGCTCTCGCCCTGCTGGAGCGTGACCTTGTTCGTGCCCGTCTCCCACGCGAGATCGCCCGACACTCCGAGCTGCGCCGTGGTGATGACGGCGTCGAGGTAGCGGCGCGCCTGCAGGCGCTTCGCCTGGTAGGCCTCGATGGCCGGTCGCCCCGAGACGAAGCCGCCCTGCATCGGCGGGACGATCTCGCCGTCCTCGGTGAACACCTCCGCGATCGCGCGTGCGTCGCCGCGCACCAGGGCCCGCGCGAGCCCGGCGTTCGCCTCGGCGATCGCGGCCCGGACCTCCGCGGGTTCGCGCGGACCGCGAGCGCCGGCCTGGTGCGCGCACGCGCTCACCAGGCTCGCGGCGAGTACGATCCACGAACATCGCGTCAGACGCGTGCGGATGCTTCGGTCACGAGACATCGGGCCTCCTCGTGCTGGGTGTCGATCGAGCGCGACGAGTGTAGCCGATCGTCGGGCTGGGGCTATCGACCGCCGCGCAGGTCCCACATCACGTCGACGCCCGACACGCCGCCGTCGCCCGACGAGCCCTCGAGTCGCAGGCGCGGCGCGAGGCGGATTCCGAGGCGGATCGTGCGGCGGTTCTCGCCCTGCGACGGATCACCGGCGAGGCGCGACACGGTGCCGAGGTCGAGCTGGCCCGTGACGCTGCTCTGGACGTCCGCGCTGCGCGAGGTGGTCCCGCGCTCCAGGAAGGCGCCGATGGGCACCTGCGACGCGAGCGCGCGATCGAGGGCAGACCCCCAGCCCGGACCCTCGACGCTGCTGTGGGCGCTCGACCTCGGCGTCTGCGCACGCCCCTCCGAGAGCATGGAGTAGAGGCGCCGGCGCGCGGCTGGCGCGTCACTCGACAGTCGCCTGCGGGACTGCACGTGCGGCGGCGTCGGATCGAGGTCGCGGCC
>DASSQI010000113.1:0-6778 GCA_035702585.1 Anaeromyxobacteraceae bacterium | reverse complement strand
CGCGCGACGTCGTCGGGGTCGGACAGCGGGACGCGTCGCCGCGGCGACGAGGCAGCGTAACCGGGAGTGCGGGTCGCGCCGGCGCGGCACGCGACGACGTCGACGCCGCGGGACCCGAGCTCGTCCCACAGCCCCTCGGCGAGGACGAGCTCGAACGCCTTCGACGCCGCGTAGGACGCGAGGAGCGGGTTTCCCTGCGAGGCGGCCAGCGAGGTCATGAGGACGATCCCGCCGCGTCCGCGGCGCGCCATCGCGCCGCCCAGCGCGTGCGCGAGCACCAGCGGGCCGCGGCAGTTCACGTCGACGACGCGGAGGTGCTCGTCGAGCGGGCGCTCCACGAAGGGGCCGATCACCGAGTGCGCGGCGTTGTACACGACGAGCCCGATCTCGAGCCCGGCGGCGACGCGGTCGACCTCCTCGGCGAGGTCCGGACGCGCGAGGTCGCAGGGGACCACGCGCACATCGACGCCGTGGTCCTCGCGCAGCGCCGCCGCCAGCGAGTCCAGCGCGTCCCGTCGCCGCGCGATCAGGACGAGGTGCAGGCCACGCGCCGCGAGCGCCCGCGCGAAGGACTCGCCGAGCCCGGCGGACGCGCCCGCGACGAGCGCCCAGGGGCCGTACCGCGCGCGAAAGTCGCTCATCTGCCGCCTGCCGGCCCGGTGTTCGCCGTCGCCTGGGCCGCGGTGAACGGGTGCGGCGATCGCAGTACGCGCCAGACGACGACCCAGGGGAAGACGAGCCAGGGGGCGTTCGCGGCGACGACGACGGCCGGCGCCGGCGTGGCATGAACGCCCAGCAGCTCGTCGAAGAGGATGATGATGACGTTCGTGGAGAGGACCGACGCCCAGATCACGCAAGGGATCCTGATCCAGTCGCGGCCTCGCGCGAACGCGTAGATGGCGACCGCGTAGAACGGCCCGAAGGCGAGCACGTCGAGCCAGATCGTGGCGCGGTACCACGCCGGGCGCGCGAGCAGCAGCGGGTCGTACGTCTTCTCCCACCAGTGCACGAGCTCGAGCAGGGCGCCGGGCGGCCACAGCGGCGGCGTGAAATCGAACGGGTCGTCGATGACGACCTGCTCGAGGCTCACGACGTACGTGGTGAACAGCAGGTTCACCGCGAAGAACGCGACGATCGCGAGGTCGAGCGGACGCCGCGAGAGCGGGAGGGGCTTCGACGCGGGCGAGCGCATCGCCATGCGGTGCATCTTCACCGCGGAAGGCGCTCGTTGGTGCAGCAGCGTGGGTCGTCTCGCGCACCAACCCGATGGGGTGCGGCCGAGCACGTCAGCCCGCCGTGAGACAACCGGCGGGATGTCGAAGCTCGCTCCGCGCCCGAAGACCGTCTACGCCTGCGCCGACTGCGGCCACTCGTCGCCGAAGTGGCTCGGCCAGTGCCCGTCCTGCCGTGCGTGGAACACGATGCACGAGGAGGTCGAGGCTCCCGAGCCGCGCGGACTGCCCCGAGGCTTCAACACTGGCGGCAACAGCGCGCGCCCCATTCCGCTGGCCGAGGTCGAGGCGAGCGAGGAGACCCGCCTCCGCACGGGCATCGGCGAGCTCGACCGCGTCCTGGGCGGCGGCGTCGTGCCCGGATCGCTCGTCCTCCTCGGCGGCGATCCCGGCATCGGCAAGAGCACGCTCCTCATCGCGGCGCTGGAGCAGCTCGCGCGCGGGCAATCGGCTCGTCCCATCCTCTACGTCTCCGGCGAGGAGTCCGCGCGCCAGGTGAAGATGCGCGCGGACCGGCTCGGGGTCGCCGCTCCGAACCTCCACCTCTATGCCGAGACCGACGCGACCAAGGTCCTGAACGCGGCCGACAAGCTGAAGCCGGCGATCCTCGCCGTGGACTCGATCCAGACGCAGTACCTGCCGGAGCTCGCGTCGGCGCCGGGGACGGTGTCGCAGATCCGCGAGGTGACCGCCCGCCTCATGGGGTTCGCGAAGACCAGCGAGACGCCGGTGTTCCTCGTCGGCCACGTGACGAAGGACGGCGCCATCGCGGGCCCGCGCGTCCTCGAGCACATGGTCGACACGGTCCTCTACTTCGAGGGCGGCGGTGCGCACCCGTACCGCATCCTGCGCGCGCACAAGAACCGGTTCGGCTCGGCGAGCGAGATCGGCGTCTTCGAGATGCGGTCGAAGGGGCTCACCGAGGTCCCGAATCCCTCGGCGCTCTTCCTCGCGGAGCGGCCCGAGGACGCGGCCGGCAGCGCGGTCACCGCGACGCTCTCGGGCACGCGCACGGTGCTCGTCGAGATCCAGGCGCTCGTCTCGGAGACGAAGTTCGGCACGCCGCGGCGCACTGCGCTCGGCGTGGACGGCAACCGCATCGCGCTGCTCGCGGCGGTCCTGGAGAAGAAGGTGGGGATGGAGATCCTCGGCTGCGACCTCTTCGTGAACGTCGCCGGTGGGCTCGAGCTCGACGACCCCGCGAGCGACCTCGCCTGCATCGGTGCGCTGGCGTCGAGCTTCCGCGACCGCCCGATCCCGTCGCGAACGCTGGTGCTCGGGGAGGTCGGTCTCGCCGGCGAGGTCCGCGCCGTGGCCCAGGCCGAGGCGCGCCTCGCCGAGGCGGCGCGGCTCGGCTTCGAGCGGGTGGTGCTGCCGGCGGGGAACGCGCGGCACGCCGAGATCCCCTCAGGGCTCGAGGTCGTCGGCGTCGATTCGGTGCAGGACGCGCTCGACCGCCTTTTTTAGCTCTAGCGCGCGCGTCGAGCGTTTGCGCATGCCGCATGCGCGGCGCGCAGCGAATGTCCGTGCACCGTGTTAGAACCATGTTCGTGAAGAAGACCACGCCACGCGGGGCAGTCAGAGTGCGCCGCTCTGCAATCGCCGCTCGCACGGCGAGCGCGGAGACACCCCCCATCATCCGGGTAAAGGCGCGAAGCGCGCTCGACCGCCAGACGAAGGCGATCGTCGGGAAGCCGAGCCGCGAAGCGTTTCGCTTGCTCGATGAGGGCAAGCTCCGAGGGACGATCGCAGAGGTGGAGCTCAAGATGCTCCGCTACCTCACGGCGTAGCGTATGCCGATCGAGGGGCGGTCGCCGCGCGAGTGCGCCGAGCGGTTCCGCCGGCACGTCGCAGAGCTGCTCGCGAATACGATCGCCCCGTCCGTACCTCTCCTGTTGTACGAAGGCGCCCGCGAGGCGACGTTCGGGGTGTCCTTCCGGCAAGGAAAGAAGCTAGCAACGCTTCCTCTCGATACGGTGTACGGGAAGCTGTTCCTGCACCTCGCGCAGCTCGTCGAAGCGGAGAAGATCGACAAGAAGTATCGCCTCAAGACGCTCGCATACTGGTACCGGCTGCAACCCAGCGCCGGGCTCCGCGAGACGGATGCGTTGCTGCGCTGGGAGTACGATCGCTGCCACGATCCGCGCCAGCCGGGCCCTCCGCGACACCACTTGCAGGCGGCGGCCACGGTCAAGTGGGACGCTCAGGTCCTGGATCTCAACAGGCTCCATACGCCGTCGGGCTGGATCACGATCGAGGAGCTCCTTCGTTTCCTAATTATCGAGTTCGGCGTCGCGCCGGCGTCTGCCGATTGGCCCCGGATCGTCGCCGACTCCGAGGACGTGTTCTTCCGCGAGTTCTCCGGGAAGCGACGGCGCTCGGGTGCGTGACGACAGCCGCGCGCCCGGGCTCGTCTCGGCGCAGAAGCTGCCGGAGTGCGTTCACCGTCCGTCAACTCGGATGGCCGCGCGAGCGCGCGTATTCTAGCGCGTCACGCCGCTGCGACGGCCTTCCGCCACTTCGCGAGCGCGCGGTCGCGGTCGACCGCCTTCATCCGCGGCTCGAAGCTCTTCCCGATCTTGAACGACTTCGCGATCTCGTCCTTGCTCGTCCAGATGCCGGTGGCGAGCCCGGCGAGGAACGCGGCCCCGAGCGCAGTCGTGTCGATCATCCGCGGCCGCTCGACCGGTACCTGGAGCAGGTCCGCCTGGAACTGCATGAGCAGGTCGTTCGCGCTCGCGCCGCCGTCGACGCGGAAGGACGGGAACGGGCGACCGGCCTCCTCCTTCATAGCCTCGGCAAGATCGTAGATCTGGAACGCGATGCCCTCGAGCACCGCGCGCGCGATGTGCCCGGCGGTCGTGCCGCGATCGAGGCCGGCGACGATCGCGCGCGCCTCGGGGCGCCAGTGCGGCGCGCCCAGCCCCGCGAGCGCCGGCACGAAGACGACGTCGCCGGTCTCCTTCACCGTCTTCGCGAGCGTCTCGACCTCCGGCGCGGTCTTGATGAGCTTGAGCCCGTCGCGCAGCCACTGCACCGCGGCGCCTGCGATGAAGGACGATCCCTCGAGGGCGTAGTTCACCTCGCCGCCGATCTTCCACGCGACCGTCGTCAAGAGGCCGCGCTGCGACATGACCGGCTCGGAGCCGACGTTCTGCAGCAGGAACGCGCCGGTGCCGTAGGTGCACTTCGCGAGCCCCGGCTCGAAGCACGCCTGGCCGAACAGCGCCGCCTGCTGGTCGCCGGCCATGCCGGCGACCGGGATGCCGTCGGGGAGGCCGCGGACGTTCTTCGTCACGCCGTACACCTCGGAGCTGGCGCGGATCTCGGGCAGCATCGCCTTCGGCACGCCGAACAGATCGAGCAGCTCCGGATCCCAAGCGAGCGTGCGGAGGTCCATGAGGAGCGTGCGGCTCGCGTTGGAGACGTCCGTCACGTGGGCGGCGCCGTTCGTGAGGCGCCACACGAGGAAGCTGTCGATCGTCCCGAAGGCGAGCTTTCCCTGTTCGCCCTTCTCGCGCGAGCCGCGGACGTTCTCGAGGAGCCAGCGCATCTTCGTCGCGGAGAAGTAGGGGTCGATGACGAGGCCGGTCCGCTCGCGGATCGCCGCCTCCTTGCCGTCCGCCTTGAGACGGGCGCACTCGTCCGCGGTCCGCCGGTCCTGCCACACGATGGCGTTGTGCATCGGACGGCCCGACATGCGATCCCACAGCGCGACCGTCTCGCGCTGGTTGGTGATCCCGATCGCGGCGATGTCGTTGCCGCGCAGCCCCGCCTCGCGCAGCGCGCGCGCGACCGCCTGGTGGACGCTCCCCCAGATGTCCTCGAGGTCGTGCTCCACCCAGCCAGGCTTCGGGAAGATCTGCCGGAACTCGAGGTTCACCTTCGAGCGGATCGCCAGGCGCTTGTCGATGATGACGACGGTCGTGCCCGTCGTCCCCTGGTCGATGCCCATGACGTAAGAGCCCCGCATTCACATCTCCTGTGTCGGCGCGCTGCCGAATGGACGTATGCCGGCGAAGAAGCGCGCGACCTCTTCTGCGCAGCGATCCCGCTCGACGTCGATCCCCACGAGGTGCTGGCTTCGCTTCAGCACGACGAGGTCGGCCGGCCCGGTGCCGATGCGCCTCGCGACGCGGCGGGCGCCGGACAGCGTGACGGTGTGGTCGCGCGCGCCGGCGACGACGAGCGCCGGGGCGGCGACGCCCGGAAGGATCCGATCCACGTGCTGCTCGAGCGCGAGCAGCTCGGCGAGCGCGGAGAGCGGTACGCCCGGGAGCGCCGGGTTGCGCCGGCGCATCTCCGGATCGCGCACGTCCGACGGGCCCTTCGGGATCGGCGGCAGCGCGGCGGCGAACCGGGTCCCGGCCAGCAAGCCGGCGAGGCGGATCGCGCGTGACAGCCGGAGCGCGGGCGCGAGCAGCGCGAGGCCGTCCACGCGGTCGGGGTGCTCGTGCGCGAGCACGCACGCGACGAGCGCGCCCATCGAGCAGCCGACGACGAAGGTGCGGCGGGCGCCCTTGAGCTCGAACAGGCTCCGCCGCGCGCCCTCGACCCAGGCGTGCCACGGCAGGCCTGCCAGCGCGCGGGGGTTGCCGCCGTGCCCCGGCATCACCGGCCCGAGGCAGCGCATGCCGTCGCGGTGGAGCCGCTCGGCGACGTGCCTCATCTCGAACGGCGACCCGGTGAGACCGTGCAGGAACAGCGCGGCGTCGGCCGAGCACGTCGTGCCAGGGAGGGCCGGGAGATCGAACGCGCGTCCGTCGGGCTCGTTCGTGCGCGGGGCGCTGGTGGAGGGCGTGCTCACGGGTCTCTCGCCTATCATCCCCGTATCTCGGCGCGAGGCCACCTCCCTTGCGGGAGAACGGGATTTGTTTCGGCTGGAGGTCGGGTTTCAGGCTATCGGTGTGCGCATGAGCGACAAGCCCTCACAGCTGCCCCCGAACCTGCCCTCGAGCCCCGGGACCGTACAGATCCAGATCGAGCTCGACCCGGCCGTCGCGAACGGAGCGTTCATCAACTTCGCGATGGTGAACCACACCGACGCCGAGTTCACGGTCGACCTCATGTACCTGCAGCCGCAGGCCCCCAAGGCGGTCGTCCGGGCGCGCTGCATCATGACGCCGAAGCACCTGAAGCGACTCATCGCCGCCATGCAGGACAACCTCGCGAAGTACGAGGCGCGCTTCGGCGTGGTGGATCTCGGCGACGCGCCGCACTTCCCGACCACCCAGGTGAACTGAGCGTCACCCCGCCGCCGCGTGCCGCACGACGTCCGCGTACTCGTTCGCGGGGTCGGCGGGGTCCGACCCGTCCCGCCAGTAGAACGCGTGCGGGTCCCACGCGGCGGGCCGCTCGTCGCTCGCGAGCATCCAGGGTGCGACCAGCGCCGCGCCGGCGGCCCTGGCGCAGCGAAACCACCCTGCGTAGATCGCGCGACGCTCCGCGAGCGCGAACGCTCCGCCGCGTCGCAGCCCGAGCTCGCCGACGACGAGCGGCTTCCCGATCGCTCGCGCGATGCGGGCGTGCTCGTCGATGAAGCGCGC
>DASSQI010000112.1:0-9767 GCA_035702585.1 Anaeromyxobacteraceae bacterium | reverse complement strand
GTGCGCGCCGCGGTCGCCCGGGATGGGCCTGTCGACGTTGTCGGGGCGCCCCGGGTCGACCGGCTCGTCGGTCTGCTGGGACGCGTATCCGGTGCGCCCGAGATACCGATCGAGCAGGCCCGGGATGACCTTCTGGCCGACGATCGCCTTCATCGCGCTCCAGCCGATCCAGAGCTCGCGCGTCGGGTGCTCCGCGACGTGCAGCGCCGCCCTGGCGATCACCTCGGGCTGGTAGATCGGCGGGACCGGCTGCGGATGGTTGGGGAGACGCGACCTCACGACGTCGAACTGGGGCGTGTTCACCGCCGGGAGCTGCAGCATCGAGATCCGGATGCGGCTGCGGTCGTGCAGCAGCTCGCAGCGGAGCGAATCGGTGAAGCCGCGGATCGCGGCCTTGCTGGCGCAGTAGGCGCTCTGCAGCGGGATCGACCGGTACACGAGCGCCGAGCCGATCTGGATGACGTGGCCCTCGTCGCGCTGCCGCATGTGCTTCAGGGCGGCGAGCGTGCCGTGCACGAAGCCGAGGTAGTTCACCTCGGTGACGCGGCGGTACTCGGCCGCCGTCATCTGCGAGACCGGCGAGAAGACGCTGACCATCGCGTCGTTCACCCACGTGTCGATGCGCCCCCAGCGCGCGACCACGTCGTCCGCGGCGCGCTCGACCGCCGCCGCGTCCGCGACGTCGAGCGGCAGGACCAGGGCGTCTCCGCCGGCGCGCCGGATCTCTTCCGCGCAGTGCTCGAGGGCCTCGCGCGTCCTGGCGATGAGCCCCACCTTCGCGCCGGCGGCGCCGAACGCGCGGGCGATGGCGCGCCCGATCCCGCTCGACGCCCCGGTCACCACGACCACCTGCTCCGACAGCGTCCTCGAGCGCGTCCTCTCCGTCATGCCCATAGGGTGTGCACGCCGAGCGCCACGCGCCTCGCGAAGGTCGTGCGGCGCGTGTGCACGGTCGGTACGCACAGGACAGGAGGCCACATGGCTCACGAGCACGTGCGAAACCCTTGGCCCGAGCTTCCGCTGGCCCCCTGGCTCGGGACGCGCGACGCGCTGCACATGTGGACGCAGGTCGTCGGGAAGACGCTGCTCGCCCGCTCGTTCCCGCTGAACCATTGGTGGCACTCCGCCCTGCGCGTCAGCGCGCGCGGGCTCGCGACGGCGTCGCCTCTGTGCGACGGCGACCAGGCGCTCGACATCGAGCTGGACCTCGTCGATCACGTGCTGGCGGTCCGCGGGGACGGCCGGTCGATGGCGATGCCGCTCGTGCCTCGCTCGGTCCATTCGTTCTACGACGAGTACATGGCGCTGCTCCGCGCCTTCGGCGTGGATCTCCGCATCTGGACGATGCCGGTGGAGGTGCCGAACCCGGTGCCGTTCGATCGGGACGACGCGCCGCGGGAGTACGACGCGGAGGCCGCGCACCGGTTCTGGCAGGTCCTCCGGCGTTGCGACGCGGCGCTGAAGTCGCTCGCGAACTCGTTCGCGGGGAAGCAGAGCCCCGTCCACTTCTTCTTCGGCAGCTTCGATCTCGCGGCGACGCGGTTCTCCGGCCGGCGCGCCCCGGAGCGACCGGGCGCCGATCCCATCACTCGAGAGGCGTACTCGCACGAGGTGGTCTCGTTCGGCTTCTGGCCGGGCGGGTGGACGCAGACCGGCGTGTTCGTGGACGAGCCGGTGATCTACGCGTACGCGGCGCCCGAGCCGGGCGGATTCCGCGACGCCTCGGTGCGTCCGGCGGCGGCGCGCTACGACGACCGGCTCGGTGAGTTCGTCCTGCCGTACGACGCGGTGCGCGCGGCGGTGGATCCGGCCGAGGTCGTGCGCACCTTCTGCGAGGACGTGTACGAGGCCGCCGCGTCGCTGGGCGGATGGGATCGGGCGGCGCTCGAGCGGCGCCCGGAGAGGTCGCGCGCATCAGCGGCCAGCGCGAACCCGGACCCGCATCCAACGGGTCCGTGACGGTCCGGACGGGAGGGTCCATGGCGGAATCTCTCACGGCGGAGCAGCTCGCCTCGCTCCGGGCGCAGCTCGAGCAGGAGCGCCGCAGGTTGGTCGGGGTTCTCTACGCCGCGCACCCGGCCCCGACCGCGGCGGCAGAGGGTCCGACCGACCTCGAGGAGGAGGCGCAGCGGGTGACCGAGCAGGCGCATGTGCTCGGCGTCGCGGAGCGGGAGCGTGCGCTGCTGGTGGAGGTCGACAGGGCGCTCGCCAAGTTCGACGCAGGGACGTACGGCATCAGCGAGAAGACCGGGGACCCGATCCCGTTCGAGAGGCTGGCGGTGATGCCGTGGGCGCGCCAGGGCGTCGACGAGTGACGCCAGCCAACGCCGCCCGGATTTCACGCCGCCGCCATCCGTCGTGATCTCGCAGACGTGCGCGGGCGCGTGAGCGCGCCGGTCCCGTGGCACGAGCGACGCCCCACCTGTCCGCAACCTCGCGAGGTGATTTTCCGCGATGTTCCGGGCGGGACGCGCGATGGTGAGCACGATGCCCGACCTGCGCCGCTACGCCTGGCTCTCGGTCGCCGCGGCCGTCGTCACCATCGCGCTGAAGACGGCCGCGTGGCGACTGACGGGCTCCGTCGGCCTCCTGTCCGACGCGCTCGAGTCGCTCGTGAACCTGGTCGCGGCCGTGTTCACGCTGACGATGCTCTCGTACGCGGCGCGCCCGCCGGACGAGGACCACGCGTTCGGGCACGGCAAGGCCGAGTACTTCGCGAGCGGGGCCGAGGGAGCGATGATCTTCCTCGCCGCCGTCGCGATCATCTGGTCCGCGGTGGGGCGGCTCGTGACGCCGCAGCCATTGGAGCAGGTCGGGCTCGGCGTCCTCGTCTCCGCGGCAGCGTCGCTCGTCAATCTCGCGTGCGCGCGCGTCATGCTGTCGGCGGGTCGCCGGCATCACTCGATCGCGCTCGAGGCCGACGGCCACCACCTCATGACCGACGTGTGGACGTCGGGCGGCGTGCTCCTCGGCATCGGCGCGGTGGCGGTCACGGGATGGATCAGGCTCGACCCGCTGGTCGCGATCGCCGTCGCGATCCGCATCCTCTGGGCCGGCTGGAGCCTCGTCCAGCGCTCCGCGCTCGGGCTCCTCGACACCGCTCTGCCGCCGGACGAGCAGGCGAGGCTCGAAGCGGTGCTCGACCGCTACTCCGGGCCCGAGACGCGTTTCCACGCGGTGCGCACGCGCCAGGCGGCGTCCCGGCGGTTCGTCTACTTCCACGTGCTCGTGCCCGGCGCGTGGAGCGTCGACCGAGGTCACCGGCTGCTCGAGGCGATTGAGCAGGACATCCGCGCCGTGCTCCCCCGCGCCTCCGTGTTCTCGCATCTCGAGTCGCTGGACGACCCGGCGTCGCTGGAGGACCAGGAGCTGGACCGGCCCGACGAATCCGCGGCTCGAGCCGGCGAATCCGAGCAAACGAGAGGATCCGCCGGGCGAGAACGCTGAACGGGACGAGCCCGGCGAAAGGCCGACCATGGTCGACAAGACGAACGACACCGCGAACGACCGCGCCGGCGACGCCGACAAGCAGCCCGAGCGCCCACGCGATCGCCTCTGGCGCGCCGAGGGACTGCCGCGAGGCAGCAAGGGCGGGCCGCCGCCCGAGCCGGGCTGGAAGAAGTGGATCCCCTCGGCGCGCTGGATCGTCATCTACGCGGTGCTGTTCGCGCTCTTCACGTTCCAGGATCGCCAGGCCGGGCCGCAGACGATCTCGTACTCGGAGTTCAGGCAGCAGGTCGACGCCGGGAACGTCGCCGAGATCTTCGCGCGCGGGCAGAGCATCCAGGGCGAGCTCCGCCAGCCGCGGCCGGTGCCGGGCGAGGAGCAGGGGCAGACCTACCAGCGGTTCGCGACCGAGCGGCCGGTGTTCGCCCAGGACGACCTCATGTCGAGCCTGGAGAAGAGCAAGGCGACGGTCCGGGCCACTCCACTCGTCCAGGAGCGCGGCGCGCTGTTCAACCTGCTCATCTCGCTCGCGCCGTTCCTCCTCATCGTCCTGTTCTACCGGTGGATGTTCAAGCGGCAGCAGGCTGCGATGGGAGGAATGTTCGGCGCCGGCAAGAAGAAGCAGCCGATCGATCCCGAGTCGGTGCGCGTCACGTTCGCGGACGTCGCCGGCATCGACGAGGTGAAGGGCGAGATCACGGAGATCGTCGACTACCTGCGTGCTCCCGAGAAGTACCGCGAGGTCGGGGCGCGGCCGCCCAAGGGCGTGCTCCTCACCGGCGCACCGGGGACCGGCAAGACCCTCCTCGCGCGGGCGACGGCAGGGGAGGCGAAGGTGCCCTTCTTCTCCGCGAGCGCCTCGGAGTTCATCGAGATGATCGTGGGCGTCGGCGCGAGCCGCGTGCGTGAGCTGTTCCAGGCGGCGCGCGAGGTCGCGCCGGCGATCATCTTCATCGACGAGATCGACACGATCGGCCGCGCCCGCGGCGGATCGCGCGCCATGGGCGGCCACGACGAGCGCGAGCAGACGCTGAACCAGATCCTGACGGAGATGGACGGCTTCTCCGGCGTCGAGGGCGTCATCGTGCTCGCCGCCACGAACCGGCCCGACGTCCTCGATCCAGCGCTGCTGCGGCCCGGCCGCTTCGATCGGACCATCACGGTGCACGCGCCGGACCAGGTCGGCCGCAGGGAGATCCTGCGCGTTCACGCGCGGAAGGTCGCGCTGGGCCCGGACGCCGATCTCGAGCAGGTCGCTCGCGTGACGCCCGGCATGACGGGCGCGGAGCTCGCGAACCTCGTGAACGAGGCGGCGCTCCTCGCCGTCCGGCGAGGCCGCTCGAGCGTCGCCCAGCAGGACCTCCTCGACGCGCTCGAGAAGGTGCAGCTCGGCGCCGCGCGCAACGTCGTCATGCCGCCCGAGGAGCGTCGCCGGACCGCGTACCACGAGGCGGGCCACGCGCTCATCGGCATGCTGCGCCCGGGCGCGGATCCGGTGCGCAAGGTGTCGATCATCCCGCGCGGCCGCGCGCTCGGCGTGACGCTCGCGACGCCGCAGCAGGATCGCTACGGCTACGACGCCGACTACCTGAGGGGCCGGATGGTCGGAGCGCTCGGGGGGATGGCCGCGGAGGACATCGTGCTCGGCGTGACGAGCACCGGCTCAGAGCAGGACCTGCAGATCTGCACCGGGATCGCCCGGTCGATGATCGGCCGCTGGGGGATGTCGGAGCGCCTCGGGCCCGTGTCGGTGTTCCCGCCCGAGGGAGATCCGCGGATGTTCGGGGTCTCCGAGGGAACGCTCGACGCGGTCGCCGAGGAGGTGAAGCGCCTCGTGGACGACTGCTATCGCGAGGCGACGCAGATCCTCTCGACGAACCGCGAGCGGCTGGACGCGATCGTCGAGCAGCTCCTCGAGCACGAGACGCTGGACGAGGTCGCCGTCTACGCCGCCGCTGGCATCCCGCAGCAGGCGGGAACGCAGCCCGTCGCACAGCCCGCCGCGGCGGCGCGGAGCTGAGCAACGCTCCCCGAAGGTGAGCCGCACGAAACTGAGCCGTACGATCGTTGCCGCGCCGGAACGGTCCGTCTCGCCCGGTGCGCTTGTCCCGGCCCCTCCCGCGGCTATGCAAGGCGCAGGAGGATGTCATGAAGGAGAGAGTCGTTCGAGACGTGATCACGCCGGTCGCCGCCAGCGATGGCGCGGGTGTCCGGCTGAGGCGGAGCATCGCGACCGAGCGGCTCGACAACCTCGACCCGTTCTTCCTCTTCGACCACTTCGGCTCGGAGGACGCGAGCGACTACATCGCGGGGTTCCCGCTCCATCCGCACCGCGGCATCGAGACCGTCACGTACATGCTCGACGGCAGCGTGGCGCACCGCGACAGCCTGGGGAACGCCGGGGTCATCGGCGCCGGCGACGTGCAGTGGATGACCGCCGGGAGCGGCATCCTGCACGAGGAGATGCCGCGGGTCGGCCCGCGGCGGCTGGACGGCTTCCAGGTCTGGGTGAACCTCCCGGCCAAGCTCAAGATGACGAGCCCGCGTTACCAGGACGTCGCCGCGGCGACGATCCCGGAGGTCGTCCGTCCGGACGGGTCGCGCGTGCGCGTCATCGCCGGCGAGGTCGACGGCGTGCAGGGAGCGGTCCGCGAGATCTTCGCCGGTCCCACGTACCTCGACGCCTCGCTCCCGCCGGGGCACACGTTCGAGCAGCCGGTACCGCGAGGCCACACCGCGCTCCTCTACGTGTTCCAGGGAGAGCTCGTCGTCGGAGGCGCGAAGCCGATCGCGCCCGCCGTCTCGGCGACGCGGCTCGTGATCCTCGACGACGGCGACGTCGTGCGCGTCCACGCGGGGCCGTCGGGCGCGCGATTCCTGCTGCTGTCGGCGCAGCCGCTGGAGGAGCCGTACGCACGGTACGGGCCGTTCGTGATGAACACGCGCGAGGAGATCACCGAGACGCTGCGGGAGCTGCGCGCCGGCACGTTCATCAAGGAGCGCGCGCAACCGCAGCCGCGACGCTGACGACGGTGGCGCCCGGCCGCCATCGCGGTACAACCGTCACCGGTCGCGCGTGCGGCCCCGGACGAGACGCGCCGTACCCGGTGAGGACAAGACGACGCGGGGGAGCGCCATGTCCTGGGTGTATCTCGTCGTCGCCGGAGTGCTCGAGGCCGGCTGGGCCGTCGGGCTCAAGTTCACCGACGGCTTTCGACGCCCGCTCGCCACGGTGCTCACGCTCGTCGCGATCGTCGCGAGCATGTGGCTCCTCGCGCTCGCCGCGCGCGAGCTACCCATCGGAACCGCGTACGCGGTGTGGGTCGGCATCGGCGCGACCGGCGCCGCGATACTCGGAGTGATCCTGTTCGGCGAGCCGCTGACGCTCGCGCGGACGGCGTTCCTCGCCCTGATGGTCGTCGCGATCGTCGGCCTCAAGGCGACGTCGGGTCATTGAGGCCGCGCCCGATTCGCCCGATCTCGTCGCGAGGTCATCGGGCGCTGGGCGGTGCCACGCGCTGCGCGGATCCACCGCGGGGCGCGCGGCCGCGCGGAGCGGTGCCGGGGTTGTAAACGCTCGCCGCGATGCTTAGATTGTTCGAGCCGCCATGATCCGCATGCACTTCCATCGACGCCTCGGAGCGCTCGACGGCGAGAAGCTCGCCGCCCGGGTCGATCTGCGTCTAGCGGCGGCGGCTCGCCTCGTGGGCTGCGTCGGCGTGGTCTGTCTCGGCGCCGGCGCCACGGCTCCCTACCGGTAGCCGCGGCGCCTCCCTTCGCGTCCCTGCCCGCCGCGCGGCTCTCGCCGCGACGCGCTCGACTGCACGCCTCGATCCGCGGCGCGCGGCGCACGCTCGTGCCCGCTCGCCGTCCTGGGAGACCTCATGCTCGAAGCCCGCGAACTCTCCACCGTGACGCCGATCACCAGCGGGCGCGCCCGCCTCGACGACATCTGTCGCCGCGCGATCGCGCGCGCGAACACGGCGTCGAAGCGCCTCGTCGCGTACGTGCCGCCTCCGGATCTCGACGGTGTGGGCTGCTGGGACGCGGCGTCGCTGACGTTCGCCCTGTCGCTCCTGGTCGAGGAGGCGCTCCTCTCCACGACGGACCGCGCGCACGTCGAGGTCCGCTGGCGAACCGACGGCGAACACGCGGTGATCAGGGTCCGGTTCCCGCGGCCGCTGGACTCGGGCGTGCGGCTCGTCACGTTCTCCGACGCGGACGCGAGACCCCGTGAGGACCGGCGCCGGCTCGTCGGCGCTCGCGAGGTGATCCTGGCGCAGGGCGGCACGCTCGCGCGGGTGCGCACGAGGCGGGCGACGACCTACGTGGTCACGTTGCCTCGATGCGAGCGGCGGCGCGCGCGCGGCTCTTGCCCGACGTGCAGCCCGGTGCGCTCCGTGAAGCGTGCGGGAGCGAGGGACGGCCTGGGCGCGGCGTCGACGGCCGACGCGATCGTCCGGGAGGCGCTGCGGGCGCGCCGCGTCGCGAGGCCGGTCCGGGATCCGGTGCAGCTGTGGAGGCAGCGGCGGCTCGCGAACCACGCCGCCATGACCGTGATGCTCTCTGCGCTCCTCGTCGTGATGGGCGTCGTCGCCGTCGCGACGGCGATCCAGCACCCGGGCAGCGCCGCGATCCGCGCCGCCGCAGGCGTGCCGCTGGCGGCAGCGGCGGGGGTGATGCTGTGGGCGCGGGCGGTGCGCAGCGAGCTCGTCCGTGAAGGAGAGGAGGAAACGGCGTGAACGTGTTCAACGAGGAGGAGGTTGCGATGCAGGAGACCATCTCGATGCAGGAAGCGGTTCAGGACGTCGCCGTCATCGTCGGCAAGCGACAGCTCATGCGGCTGCAAACGGTCGTGGAGCGTCACCGCTCCGGACCGGACGCGCCCGCGGCGGAGCGCCTCGACGAGGTCCTCCGGCGCGCGATCGTCGTGCCGCAGCAGCTGGTCCCGCCGAACATCGTCGCGATCGGCTCCACCGTGCGGTGCGAAGATCTGGAGACCGGCACCCGCTGGGACGTGATCCTCACCGCCCCGGAGGACGCGGACGACGCTCGCGGTCGCGTCTCGATCCTCGAGCCGCTCTCGACGGCGCTCCTCGGAGCGGCCGAGGGCGACGCGGTGGAGTGGACGACCTCCGACGGCCGAACCCGGCGCACGCGGATCACGTCGGTCGCGCGCATGCTCGGCCGCGAGGAACCCGCGCCGGCGGCGGCATCCGGCACCTGATCACGTGAGCAGGACTCGAACCCATGAGCGACGGAGGGCGACATGAAGGCAGTGACGATCTCGGAGGTGAAGGGAATCATCGGCTCGCGAGGCGACCCCGCCGTCTCGATCTACCTGGGCATCGACGAGCGGACGCCGGGGAGCGGCGCGGATCGCGCGCGGCTGCGCGCTTTGTTGCGGCGCGCCTCCGAGCTGCTCGCGGGTGGTCACCATCGCGGCGAGGTCGACGCGC
Source organism: Anaeromyxobacteraceae bacterium (assembly GCA_035702585.1). Taxonomy (GTDB): domain Bacteria; phylum Myxococcota; class Myxococcia; order Myxococcales; family Anaeromyxobacteraceae; genus DASSQI01. Next base: position 861 of record DASSQI010000112.1, on the reverse strand, counting down.
TGCTGGTCCCGATCGCGGAGCGGGCTCGCGGCGCGTGGCCGAGCGCCCGCGGGCTCGGCTTCCTGCGCTCACGCAGAGTGAACGCGGCGTTCGCGCTGCCGGTGGAGGTGCCCGACCTGGCGGTCGTCGCGCCCACGTTCCACCTGAAGCCGCTCCTCGACGTGCTCGACGGCCACAAGCGGTTCTTCGTGCTGGTGCTCGGCGAGCGCGCGGCGCGGTTGCTGGACGGGAGCGGCGCGCACGACGTCATCCTCGAGGGGACCGTCGACGCCGCAGGCGAAGAGCCCGGAGCCGCGGCGCTCGTGGCGATCGACGAGGCGGTGCGCGAGATCCTCGGCGACACCGGCGCTCCGCTCGTGCTCGCTGGCCCCGAACGGCTGCGGGCCCGCTACCGCTCGATCAGCGGTTACGGGTGGCTGCTCCCCGACGAGATCGACGCGGACGTCGAGCAGGTCCAGGCAGCGGACCTGCGCCCCGCGGCGCAGGCGCTCGTCGCCGCCCACGGGGCTGCGGTGGAGAGCGAGGCCGTGATGCAGCTCATCTCGGCCGAGGCGACGGGTTCCGCGAGCGACGATCTCGATCGCATCGCGCGAGCCGCCACCGCGGGGAAGGTCCGGCTCCTGCTCCACCGCGCGGGCGCGCACGTCTGGGGGCGACTCGATCCCGTCACCGGCGCCTGCTTCGTTCGCGGCGAGCAGCGGGAGGCTGGCGACGTGGACGTCATCGACGACCTCTGCGAGCTGACGTTGCTCCACGGCGGCGACGTCGTGGCCGTCGCGGAGGAGCGGATGCCCTCCGGGTCTCCGGTCGCCGCGATCATCACGCGGCAACCGCTGCTCGGGCGGCGCCGGCGCAGCGGCT
>DASSQI010000111.1:0-27334 GCA_035702585.1 Anaeromyxobacteraceae bacterium | reverse complement strand
GGCAAGCGGCGCGCGGTCGGTCTTCATCGAGCGCACGATACGACGACGACGCCGTTCAGCCAGTCGCCACATGACGAAAATCAATCGGTTCAACTGGTTGAACCGGTGCTCGAGCGGCGTCAGAAGGCGGTTCATCTGGATGAACCAACTCCGTCGCGTCGTTTGTCTCGGCGGGCCCTCGCTTCGCTCGCGTCGCTCGCACGGCTCGTTTGTCACGGCGGGCTGCTGCGTGTAGACGCCCGTCATGCGCGTGCTCGTGATCGGCGGGAACCGGTTCGTGGGCCGTCTCCTCGTCTGGAGGCTGCTCGCTCGCGGCGATGACGTCACCGTGCTGAATCGGGGCCGGCTGGCGGACCCGTTCGGCGATCGCGTCCAGCGACTGGTTGGCGATCGGACGGGGCCGAACCTGGAGCGACTGGTCGGCGACGCGACGTTCGACGCCGTCGTCGACTTCGCGGCGTACACCCCCGACGATGGCCGGCGCGCCGCGAAGATCTTCCGCGACCGAACGCGCCACTACGTGATGGTCTCGACCGGCCAGGTCTACCTCGTCCGCGACGAGTGTCCTCTGCCCGCTCGCTCACCGGCGCGCGAGGAGTACTACGACGGGCCGCTGAAGCCCCGCCCCTCGGATCCGGCAGACCTCGGCGACTGGGAGTACGGCGTCGGGAAGCGCGACTGCGAGGACGCGCTCGTGGCCGCCGCGGGGTCGCGGTTCCCGGCCACGCGGATCCGCATACCGATGGTGAATGGCCCACTCGACTTCCACCGCCGCATCGAGGGCTACCTGTGGCGCCTCGTGGACGGCGGGCCCGTGATCCTCCCCGACGGTGGCGAGCACCTCGTCCGTCACGTCGACGGAGCGGAGGTCGCCCGGTTCGTTTGCGACATCCTCCTGCGAGAGGCGACGTTCGGCCGGGCGTTCAACCTCGCCCAGGACGAGACGCCCACGCTCGCGGCGCTGATCGACGCGCTCCGAGCGCAGCTCGGGAGCCGCGCGAGAATCGTCTCCGTCCCGGCGGACCGCCTCGCGCGCGAGGGCCTCCGCGCCGCCGACGTGTCGCCGTTCAGCGGGCGCTGGATGTCCTTCCTCGATCCGGGCCGCGCGCGCGACGAGCTCGGATTCCGGCACGCGCCGCTCGAGCAGACGATCCCGCCGATCGTCTCGGCGTTCCTGTCGTTCACGCCGCGAGCTCCGCCCCCCGGCTATGGACGGCGCGACGTGGAGCGCAGGCTGGCCCACGACCTCTGATCTGCGCGCGGGCCGGGGCACTCCGCGCACTCCATGCCGGCGCAGTCCGCGCGGGGCGGAGCACTTGGCGCACTCCGGCGCGGTCCATGCCGGCGCGGTCCATGCCGGCGCGGTCCGCGCAGTCCGAAGTCCCTTGCATGCGCCACCGCCGAAGCTATTTCATGCCGGCGCTCCGCGCCGAACACGCCTGCGCGAAGTTCCCCTTCCCCGCTCGTACGCCCGAGCCGCTCGAGGCCTCCCCCGCAGTGCCCGATCTACCGACCCTCTACGCCATCGACTTCGGCACGAGCAACTCGCTCCTCGCGGCCGCGAACCGCGACCGCGTGTTCGACCCGGTGCCGCTGGATCCGCTGGCCCCGGACAGCACGATCCTGCGGAGCATCCTCTGCTTCCCGGACGCCGGCGGCGTGCACGTGGGCGGCGAAGCCCTGCGCCAGTACGTGGAGCACGGCGCCGAGGCGCGACTGCTGCGCTCCATCAAGCGGCACCTCGGATCCCGCTCGTTCCGCGGGACGCTCATCCGGAACCGGATGGTGACCGCGGAGGAGCTCGTGGGCGCGCTGTTGCGGCAGATGCGAGCCCGCGCCGACGCGCACTACGGAGTCGAGGTTCGCCGCGCGCTCCTCGGTCGACCGGTCCACTTCGACGGCGAGGACGACGCCTTCGCCGAGGAGCGGCTACGGAAGGCGGCGCAGCTCGCAGGCTTCGAGGAGGTCCACTTCCTGCCCGAGCCGGTCGCGGCGGCGCGCGCGTTCGGCGCGGCGGCGGACCGCGAGGAGCTCGCGCTCATCGGCGACTTCGGGGGCGGCACGTCGGACTTCACGGTGCTCCGGATCGGTCCGCGCCCGCTGGAGCGCAGCGACGTGCTCGCCGTCGCCGGCGTGGCGGTCGCTGGTGACGCGCTGGACGCGTCGATCATGCGGTCGCAGGTCGCGCGAAACTTCGGCGCGGAGGTGACGTACCGCGCGCCGTTCGGCAAGAACGTGCTGAAGATGCCGCAGGCGATCATGCAGCAGCTCTGCTCGCCGGCGCACCTCTCCATCCTGCAGCGCCGCGACATCGCGACGTTCCTCGCGGACGTGCGGCGGTGGGCGCTCGCGGACGAGGACCGGCGCCGCATGGATCAGCTCACGGTGCTCGTGGAGGAGACGCTCGGGTTCCAGCTGTTCGAGTCGATCGAGCGCGCGAAGCGCGAGCTGTCAACGGAAGAGCGCGCCGAGGTGGCCTTCTCCCATCCCGGCATCCAGGTGCGGGAGCGCGTCACGCGACCCCGCTTCGAGGACGCGAGCCGCCGGGAGGTCGACGAGATCCTGCGCTGCCTCGACGGAGCCGTCGGCGCGGCAGGCGTCGCGTTCGGCGACATCGGCGTCGTCTGCTGCACGGGAGGCACCGCCAAGGTGCCCCGCATCGCGGCGGAGATCCAGCGGCGGCTGCCCGCGGCGCGGATGGAGCAGTTCAAGGGCTTTCACTCCGTCGTCGAGGGCCTCGCGCGCGAGGCGCAGGCGATCGAGCGCGGCGAGGCCACCGCGGGTCCGGCGCGCCATTGACACCGGCTACCCGACGGCGCCGCGCGCGAGCTGCGGCGGCCGCTCGTGGAGCATCGTCACAGCCGGCGTGAACGTGTCGGGCGGCGTCCGCGACGCGACGAGCATCTCGGCCGCCGAGGCGATGAGCGGCGCGCCGAGTCGCTTGCTCAGGACCGCGTCGGCGCCGGCCTGCTGGAGCTGGAGCTCGAGCCGCGACGTCACGTCGCCGGTGACGACCAGGATGAACGGAGCGTGCGCGCTGTCGAGCGCGCGGACCGACTTCACGAGCTGCTCGCCATTGACCGAAGGCATCCGGAGATCCGAGACCAGGAGGTCGACGGGGCGGCCATCGGACAGGAGTCGCAGGCAATCCTCGGCGTTGTCGACGTCCTCGACGGAGAAACCCCTCGAGTAGAGCGAGTCGGAGATCATCCGCCGCGAGAGGAAGTCGTCGTCGACGACGAGCGCGCGCGGCGACGAGGCCGAAGTGTCGGTGATGTGCATGCGACGCGACGTAGCGAATGCCGAGCCAGCCGGCTGACGTCACCAAAGTGGCTGCAACAGCGTCGTTTCCGCGAAGCGAGCCATGGGTCGCGCGTGGGTTTCGGAGGACCCGAGGTCCCCGCCGTGACGCGGGCAAACGCTTGCACGGACCCACAGTCCGGGTAGAGTCCCGCGGCCGCAGCCGGGACCGCGTCATCCCGGGGGGCACCCCCGCACCCCTTGGGCGCGGCCGGCTGCGGCGCTGGTTCGCGGTTGTCGCCGAAGGTCCGGCCTAGAGAAAGCGCCTGGCGCGCCAGAAGGACGAAGGGCCGGACGCCCGGGATTCCTCCCTGGATTCCGGCCCCTCGAAGTGGGCGCTGAAGGTTTCGAACCTTCGACCCCAGCCGTGTGAAGGCTGTGCTCTACCGCTGAGCTAAGCGCCCTACGGCCCTGCTGAAACGGCGCGGGAGTATGCCCGCGCTGCCCTGTCGTGTCAACGCGAAGAACCCTCGCCGCGCCTCGGGAAACCCCGCCCGCGCATCCGCGTGGAGAACACGGCGGACGCCGTCCCCGCGCCGAGGTTTCCGAGGCGCCTGACCGGCAGATCGGTTAACCGTTCCCGCTGATGGGGGTCTCATGAACGCTCGGTTCGAGGAGCACCTCCAGGCGCAGCTCCAGCAGCTCGAGGCCGATCGGCTGGTGAAGCGGGAGCGGGTCATCACGAGCCCGCAGGGCGCCTGGATCGAGGCGGACGGCCGGAAGGTCGTGAACCTCTGCGCGAACAACTACCTCGGCCTCTCCGGGCATCCGGACCTCGTGCGCATGGCGCAGGAAGCGCTGCCGCAGTGGGGCTTCGGCCTCTCGTCGGTGCGCTTCATCTGTGGCACGCAGGACGTCCACAAGCAGCTCGAGAGGAAGATCGCCGAGTTCCTCGGCTTCGAGGACGCGATCCTGTTCTCGTCGTGCTTCGACGCGAACGGCGGCGTCTTCGAGGCGCTGCTCGGCGAGGAGGACGCGGTCGTCTCCGACGCCCTGAACCACGCGTCCATCATCGACGGCATCCGGCTGTGCAAGGCGCGGCGGTATCGCTACGCGAACAGCGACATGGCGGACCTCGAGGCGCAGCTCACGGCCGCGAGGGACGCCGGCGCCCGCTTCACGCTCGTCGTCACCGACGGCGTCTTCAGCATGGACGGCTACCTCGCGAACCTCCCCGCCATCTGCGACCTCGCGGAGCGGTACGGCGCGATGGTGATGGTGGACGACAGCCACGCCGTCGGGTTCGTCGGCGCGCACGGCCGCGGCACGCCCGAGCACCACGGCGTCATGGGCCGCGTGGACCTCGTCACCGGCACGCTGGGCAAGGCGCTCGGCGGCGCATCTGGCGGGTACGTCGCGGGGACCGCCCGCGCGGTCGAGTGGCTGCGCCAGCGCGCGCGGCCGTACCTCTTCTCGAACACGCTCGCCCCCGTCATCGCCGCGGTGAGCATCGAGGTGCTGCGCCTCGTCGAGTCGAGCGACGAGCTGCGCCGCAGGCTGCGGGAGAACGCGGCGCACTTCCGCGCCGGCATGACCGCCGCGGGATTCGAGCTGCTGCCGGGCGAGCACCCGATCATCCCGGTCATGCTCCGCGAGGCGGCGCTCGCGCAGGAGTTCGCGCGGCGGCTCCTCGACGAGGGCGTCTACGTCATCGGGTTCTTCTACCCGGTCGTGCCGAAGGGCTCGGCGCGCATCAGGACGCAGATGAGCGCCGCGCATTCGCGGGAGGATCTCGACTTCGCGATCGAGGCGTTCACGAAGGTCGGGCGCGCGCTCGGCGTGGTCCGGGGCTGACGGCGGCGGCGAGCGCGAATAGCGAGCAGCGAGCAGCGAGCAGCGAGCGACGGAGGTCGGGAAGCGGCGAGCGACGGAGGTCGGCAAGCGGCGAGCGGCGACCAGCGGGCGTCGCCGAGCAGCAGGCGAGAGGGAGCGGCAACCAGGATGAAGGCACTCACGAAGTCGCAGCGCGCACCGGGGATCTGGATGACGAAGGACGTGCCGATCCCCGAGGTCGGGGTCCACGACGTCCGCATCCGCATCCGCAAGACCGCCATCTGCGGCACGGACGTGCACATCTACAACTGGGACGAGTGGAGCCAGCGCACCATCCCGGTGCCGATGATCGTCGGGCACGAGTACGTCGGGCTGGTGGACGCCGTCGGCGCCGAGGTCGAGGCCTTCTCCCCGGGCGATCGCGTGAGCGGCGAGGGCCACATCACCTGCGGGTTCTGCCGGAACTGCCGCGCCGGCCGCCGTCACCTGTGCCGCCACACCGTCGGCGTCGGCGTGAACCGCCAGGGCGCGTTCGCCGAGTACCTCGTCATCCCCGCGACGAACGTCTACAGGATCCCCGACGACATCCCGGACGACATCGCCGCCATCTTCGACCCCTACGGGAACGCGACGCACACCGCGCTCTCGTTCGAGCTCGTCGGCGAGGACGTGCTCATCACCGGCGCGGGGCCGATCGGCGCGATGGCGGCCGCGATCGCCCGCCACGTCGGAGCGCGCCACGTCGTCATCACCGACGTGAACGACTACCGGCTCTCGCTCGCGGCGAAGCTCGGGGCGACGCGCACCGTGAACGTCGCGCGCGAGGACCTCCGGGCGATCATGGCCGATCTCGGCATGAAGGAGGGCTTCGACGTCGGGCTCGAGATGAGCGGCAACGGCCGCGCGTTCCGCCAGATGCTCGGCGTGATGAACCACGGCGCCAGGCTCGCGCTCCTCGGGATCATGCCCGGGCAGGAGGCGATCGACTGGAGCGAGGTCGTGTTCAAGGGCCTCGTGCTGAAGGGGATCTACGGGCGCGAGATGTACGAGACCTGGTACCGCATGGTCGCGATGCTGCAGAGCGGCCTCGACATCTCGCCCGTCATCACGCACCGCTTCCCGATCGACGAGTACGAGCGGGCGTTCGACGTCATGCGCAGCGGCCAGTCCGGCAAGGTGATCCTGGACTGGTAGCTACTCTTCCCGCTCCTCCCCGTCCCCGGCCCCGAGCAGCGCCGCGAGGCTCGTGCCGCCCCTGCCAGCCCCGAGCGCGCGCACGGACTCGAGGTGGTGCAGGAGGAGCGACCGGTTGTCGCCGACGTTGAGGTTCTGCATCTCGAGGGCGCCGATGCGGTCCTCCGGCGTGAAGGCCGGGTCCTCGACGCGCTCCATCGAGAGCTTCTCGGGCGCGTAGCTCATGTACTGCGCCTTCGTGTCGACGATGGTCCAGTCGTCGCCGCGTCGCAGCTCGACCGTGACCTTCCCCGTCACCGCCGGCGCGATCCAGCGCGTGAGCGCGTCGCGCAGCATCATCGCCTCGGGGTCGAACCACTTCCCCTCGTACAGGAGGCGGCCCAGTCGGCGGCCCATCGTGAAGTACAGATCGAGCGTGTTCTCGTTGTGGATCGCCGAGAGCAGCCGCTCGTAGACGAGGTGGAGCAGCGCCATGCCAGGCGCCTCGTACACGCCGCGGCTCTTGGCGTCGATGACGCGGTTCTCGATCTGATCGCTCATCCCGAGACCGTGGCGCCCGCCGATGCGGTTCGCCTCGAGGAAGAGCTCGTACGAAGACCCGAACCGCTGCCCGTTGATCTCGACGGGGAGGCCCTGCTCGAACGAGACCGAGACCTCCTCCGCGGCGATGCTCACCTCGGGCTTCCAGTGCGCGACCCCCATGATCGGGTTCACGATCCGCATGCCCGTGTCGAGGCGCTCGAGGTCCTTCGCCTCGTGCGTCGCGCCGAGCACGTTCGCGTCGGTGGAGTACGCCTTCTCGGTCCCCATCTTGTAGGGAAGCTTCCGGCGCTCGAGGTACTCGCTCATCTCCTTGCGGCCGCCGAACGCGGTCACGAAGGCCTGATCGAGCCAGGGCTTGTAGATGCGGAGGTCCGGGTCGACCAGGATGCCGTACCGGTAGAACCGCTGGATGTCGTTGCCCTTGTGCGTCGACCCGTCGCCGAAGACGTGCACGCCGTCCTCGCGCATCGTGCGCACGATCGCGGTGGTGGTCACGGCGCGGCCGAGCGGGGTCGTGTTGAAGTACTTCTTCCCGCCGGAAGACAGGTGGAACGCGCCGCACTGGATCGCGGCGAGGCCCTCCCGGACCATGGACTCGCGGCAGTCGATGAGCCGCGCCTTCACCGCGCCGTGCTGGAGCGCGATCGGCGGGATGTCGGCCGGGTTCGCCTCGTCGGGCTGGGCGAGGTCGGCGGTGTAGGCGTGGACGGCCATGCCCTGCTCGGCCATCCAGGCCACTGCGCAGCGGGTGTCGAGGCCGCCGCTGAAGGCGATGCCGATGGCGGTACCCTTGGACGGGAGCGACTTGTAGATGCGGCTCATGGCACGCCCACGTAACAGAAATCGCAGCCGGGTTCTAGCGGCCCGTCGCAGGCGTGGCGGGCGCCCGGCGGCCGCCCGGCGGGGCGCGGATCAACGAGAGGCGCCGATCAGCGGCTCCCGCGCAGCCACCCGAACAGCCCGCCGCGGCGGGGCTCCACCGGGCTCGCGGGCGCGGGCTGCCGGGTCCGTGCCCGCGACGCCTCCGCGATCGCGCGCTTCAGCGCCTCGGGCGTGTCGCGCGTCGCGAACGGGACCTCCCGCAGGCCGTGCTCGGGGTCGTCGAACGCCACCTTGAGCAGGCACTCCTCGTCGAGCTTGAAGTCCACGCGGCGCCCGGTGGCTGCCGCCGGGAGCCGGATCGAGCCGAGGAACTCGTTGTCGACGATGTTGTCGGCGTCGCCCTGGTAGATGTCGAGCTCGATGGGCTGCCCGGGCTCGCGCGGCGGCGGGAGGCGGAAGCTGCGCGAGCACGGGATCGTGTTGTTCTTCTCGAGCACGCGCCGGAACCGGGCGTTCGGCGCCGAGATGCCGATGGGCATCGAGAGCACGTCGACGAGCGTCACGGCGTCGATGGTGTCGAGCGAGTCGGCGAGCAGCGCGGCGCCGAGCGCGACGCACTCGTCGGGGTGGACGCCCTTGCGCGGCGGCCTGCCGAAGTGCTGGTGGATCCGCTGCTGCACGAGCGGCATGCGGGACTGGCCGCCCACCAGGATGACCTCGGCGATCTCCTCGCGGCGGATGCCCTTCTCGGCGAGCACCCGGTCGCAGATCGTGAACGTGCGGTTCACGAGATCGGAGGTGAGCTCCTCGAGCTGGCTCCGCGACAGCGCGACGCGCAGATCGATGGGCTTCCCCTTCTTCTCCTCGATGTAGGGCAGATCGATCGTGACGTGCGGCATGAGCGTCAGGTCGATCTTCGCGGACTCGGCCACGTTCTTGAGCCGCTGCATCGCGATCGCCGACTCGGCGAGGTCGATGCGGTGGTCCTCCCAGAAGCACTCGAGGAGGAAGTCGATGATCCGGTTGTCGAAGTCGACGCCGCCGAGGAACGTGTCGCCGCCCGTGGCGAGCACCTCGAAGACGTTCCCCTCGAGCTGCAGCACCGACACGTCGAACGTGCCGCCGCCGAGGTCGTACACCATGATCTTCTGGTCGAGACCGCGATTGAAGCCGTACGCGAGCGCCGCCGCCGTCGGCTCGTTCACGATGCGCTTCACCTCGAAGCCGGCGAGGCGGCCCGCTTCCTTCACGGCCTGGCGCTGGTTGTCGTTGTAGTACGCGGGGACCGAGATGACGGCCTGCGAGATCTCCCGCTGGAGGAAGGTCTCGGCAATGGTGCGGATGTGCTGGAGCACGAGGCCGCTGATCTCGGGCAGCGTCTTCACCTTGCCGCCGAGAGACACCGCCGCCTCGCCCTGCGGGCCCTCGACGATCTCGTACGAGTAGTAGCTGCGCAGCTCCTGGACGACCTTGGAGTCGAACTTCCGCCCGATGAGTCGCTTCGCCCCGTAGATGGTGTTCCGGGGGTTCGTGATCATCTGGTCCTTGGCCACGTTTCCGACCAGGTACTCGCCCTTGTGCGACACCGCGACGACGCTCGGCAGGATGAGGCTGCCGCGGTCCGTCGGGACGACGCGCGGGATGCGGTTGCGAACGTGGGCGACGCAGGTGTTCGTGGTCCCGAGATCGATGCCGATGATCGGCTTCTCACGGCTGGGCGTTGCGGCCATGGGGAGTGTCTAGCACGGGTGGTGCGGGTCGCCGAGAACCTGGCCCTGTCGCACAACGTGGGAAGCTGGAGGCGTCCGACGCGCGATATCCTTGACGGCGCTCGCGATCGCTCCTCGCGGTGAGCTCCTGCGAGCCGCACTCGCGATCGCTCCTCGCGGTGAGCTCCTGCGAGCCGCACTCACGGTCGATCCCGGGTTCCTGCTTCACGTGCCGCGAGCTGCAGCGCGGTGCCCCGCTCGACGCCTAGAAAGGCACGTCCTCGTCGTCGTCGCCCGACGTCGGCTCGGGCTCCGGCGGCACGACCTGCAGGCGTCCGACGAAGAGCGGCGTGACGGTGGCTTCGCGCCGCACCTCGCGCCGCACCTCGCGCCGCGCCTCGCGCACCGGCTCGCCGAACAGCGCCGGGATCATGAGCGCCGCCGCCGGTGCCGGGGGCGGGCTCGCCGGCAGCGCAGGGCACTCGTCAGCCGCGACGAGCGCCGGAGGCCCGTCGGCGTCGTCGAGCTGCCAGCGCTCGAACACCGGCGGATCCCCGGGGAGCTCCTCGAGGAACCGCGACGCCTTCATGACGACCCGCTCGCGATCGCGCGGGGCGGCGACCAGAGGGAACGCGAGGTAGAGCTCGTCCTTCGCGCGCGTGCAGGCGACGTAGAACAACCTGCGCTCCTCCTCCTCGCCGTCGCGCACCTTCAGCGCCTGCGCCGACGGGAACCGCCCGTCCGCGAGCCAGACGACGAAGACGGCCCGCCACTCGAGGCCCTTCGCCTGGTGGATGGAGGACAGCACGAGCTTCTCGTCCGAGTCGCCACCTTCGCTCACGGTCTCGGCGGACAGCTCCGACAACAGCGAGACCTCGGCGAGGAACGCGTCGGTGTCGTCGTAGCCGCGCGCGTACTCCGCGAGCTGGCGGATGTCCTCGATGCGGGAGTCGGCGTTGAGGAACTCCGCCTTGAGGAAGTCCTCGTATCCTTCGGCGAGGACCCGCTCGATGGACTCGCCGGGGAGATCGCACGTCGGCGGCCGTCCGATGGTGCGCAGCAGATCGAGGAGCCGGCGGTAACCGGCGCGGCCCTTCGGCGGGACCTGCCCTGCGACGTCGGGCGCGAGGAGCTCGTCGAGGCCGCCCTCCCCGCCTCGCCTCCGCGCGACGAGCGCGTTCCACACCTGATCGGCCGTCGCGGTGCCGATGCCCGGGGTCAGCCGCAGCATCCGCTTGAACGACAGCTCGTCGGCAGGGTTCCTCGCGAAGCGCAGGTGCGCGAGCACGTCCTTCACGTGCGCCGCCTCGAAGAACCGGACGCCGCTCCGCACGACGAAGGGGATTCCTCGCCGGGCGAGCTCGAACTGGATCTCCATGGCGTGGTGGTGGGCGCGGTAGAGGACGGCGATCTCCGGCAGCGGGATGCCCTCGTCGCGCAGCTCGAGGACGCGCTGGGCCACGAACGCGGCCTGCTGCTGCACGTCGCGGCAGGGGACCAGCGCCGGCATCGCGCCGTCGCTCCGGACGCTGCGCAGCTCCTTCTCGAACTGGCGGACGTTCCACGAGATCGACTCGTTCGCGAGCGAGAGGATCTGCGGCGTCGAGCGGTAGTTCACCGTGAGATCGAAGCGCCGCGCGTCGGCGTATCTCTTCTCGAACTCGAGGATGTTCGCGAAGTGCGCGCCGCGGAACCCGTAGATGCACTGCGCGTCGTCGCCGACGACGCAGAGGTTCCGGTGGGCCGAGGCGACGAGATCGACGATGTCGCCCTGGAGCTTGTTCGTGTCCTGGTACTCGTCCACGAGGACGTGCCGGAACCTCGTGGCGAGCCGCGCTCGCACCTCCGGCCGATCCGCCATCAGGATCTTCCAGTTGAGGAGCAGGTCGTCGAAGTCCATCGCGTTCATGCCGTGCTTCCGCTCGGCGTAGCGGCGCGCCACGCGCAGGATGTCCTCGACGAGCGGCAGGAACTGGGGGCGGCGGTCCACGACGACGTCGGACAGCGGCGTCTGCGTGTTCACCGCGGTCGAGACGAGGTCGACGAGGACGTCGGCCTTGGGGAACCTGCGGCTCCCCACCGCGAGCCCGCAGTCGGCGATCGAGGCGCTCATCACGTCCCGGGCGTCCTCGCGGTCGAGGATCGAGTACCCGGCCGCGTAACCGAGCTCGCCGGCGTGGTCTCGCAGAATCCGGTGCGCGACGTGGTGGAACGTGCCGCCCCAGATCTGCCGGGTGTCGATGCGCGCCACCTCCGAGACGCGGCCGAGCATCTCGCGCGCGGCCTTGTTCGTGAACGTCAGGAGGAGGATGCCGTCCGCCGAGATGCCGTCCCGGAGCAGCTTGGCAACGCGCCAGGTCAGCGTCCTCGTCTTCCCCGACCCGGCTCCCGCGATGACGAGCAGCGGCCCGCCGCCGGCCTCGACGACCTCGCGCTGCTCGTCGTTGAGGAGGCCCTCGTAACCGAGCGGCGAGCCCGACTGCGCCTGCCCCTTGAGCTGATATCGGCGGGTGGACATCCGTTCAGTACGCTACTTGCTGACCCTGACACGGTCAAAGACGGGGGTGAACGCCCGAGTTGAGGGATTTCGTTGCGGTGGTGAACGGGCTCGGCGAATTCGCACCGGTGCTCGAGGGAGGCGCTCGAGGTCGAGAACGTCGACGAGGTCGGCACGGTGGTCTGGGGTCGGCGACGGGGCGCCATCCAACTGGGAACACAGCGACCCGGCCACCTGTGCTCAGCGTCTAGCGGAGACGGTTACGATTTTTCCGGCGCGGCGAGCATCTTTCGCGCACTCCGCGCGCATCCCAGATCGTCGCCGCCCGGAGCACGGGGCTCACTGGAGGTGAAGATGGTTCGCAAGCTGATGTTCGAAGCGGTCGCGCTGCTCGCGGCGAGCGTCGCGCAGGCGCAGGTGCAACTCGATCCGCTGTACGACGTGGTGCTCCTCGGCGACGCAGGGCCCACGCTGACCGGCACGTGCAATCCCACGGGAACGTCCACGTTCCAACTCCAGGTCTCCGGAAAGGCGATCACCGTCGGCGTGGGTCAGACCGGAACTTTCACCGAGGTTGGGACGTTCACCATCGGTCCGCTCGGCGCCCCTCCGTACAGCATCGGCGAGGTGCTCTCGATCCACACGACGCTGCGGATCCAGACGAGCACGGGGGTCATCATCGCCACGATCACGACCGGGACCGGCACCTATGCCGGGAAGGCGTGGGCATTCTGCAACACCGCAGGCGCCGTCTCGTTCGGCGGCGGACCCAACACGGACTTCGTCGCGAGGGTCATCACGCGTGGTGAGGGCATGAGGATGGTTAGCGGGATCTCGAATTTCGGCTTCGCCGCGCTCACGGGGCTCAGCAACTTCTTCCAGACCCTCGAGCCGAGGTACTGAACGCGGGAGGGCGCGCGCCGCATCGGGCCGCGCCCTCTTTCTGTTCACCGGAGCGACCCGCCGGTCGCCTTCGCGAGCTCCTCCAGCAGCCGCTCCTGGAACTCGACGTCGTGCACGGCGGGGTGCGCCTCGACCCGGATCAGCCGCCGCACCTTTTCCGTACCTGATTCGAGATCCGGCTGCGAATTTGTGCAGCCGCGCGCCGCTCACCGGCGGCTCTCAACCCCGCGACGTCCCTGGCGCCGATCGGGTCGGCCGACCACCGTCACCAATCAAGCCGGCCGAGCTCGGCCCGAGCTCGGTGGGTCGATTGCACATCGGCCGGCGACTCACGCGGATCGGCGCGGCTCGTGCATGTCGCAACTTCAACCGGTTGAAGCGCCGTCCACGTTGCGAGCTCGCCGCGCGATCCGTTCACGGTTGGTCAATTCATCGCACAAAACTGGACCCTGCCGCGGCCGCGTTTAGCATCGTCACGTGAAGGCACTCCGGCGACGCTCGCACCTCGCGCTGCTGCTCCTCGCAGCCGGCTGCGCAGGGAGGCCGCCGGGGTCGGCCGACAGGTTGTCCCCGCCCGCCAGGCCCGCCCGGGCCGGCGTTTCCCGCAGCGCGGGGAGCGCCGGCCCGGCGCCCGGTTTGCGCTCGGCGCGGACCCCGCCCCGACCCACCACCGAGCGCGCCCGCGCCATCGCAGCGGCGAACGCGCTGGTGGGCGAGCGGAGCATCGTCGTCGGCGGCCGCGACTACGGCGACGACTGCGCCGCGCTGGTGAGGGCCGCGTTCGAGGCCGCGGGCCACTCGCTCCCTTCCGACGCGCGCGACGCCGCCGCCCTGCACGCGCTCGCGGACCGAGCCGGCGCGGTGAAGCGCGGCGCGCTCGGACCTGGCGACCTCGTCTTCCTCGCGGAGCGCCCCGGCGGCGCGCCGGTCCACGTCGGCATCGTCTCGCGGGTCGATTCCGCCGGGACCGCGCTCGTGCTCCATCGGCTGTCGCGCGGCGTCGTCCCGATCCGCGTGAACGTCGCGTGGCCGGAGCGCGCGTCCGATCCCGACACGGGCAAGCGCGTCAACGACTCGCTCGTCATCGACGGCAAGCGCGTCCCCGCCGCGAGGCTCGTGGTCGGCAGCGCCGCAATGCTCCGCGGCTGACCTCGCCGCGCTGGTCAGCGTCGGTCGTCGAGCCGCAGGTCCCCTGCCACCATCGTCCCGACGATCGGAATGGCCTCGAGCGCCTCGGCCGGTACGTCCAGCACGTCCTCGCCCCAGAGCGTCAGGTCGGCGTCGAAGCCGACGCGGACCATGCCGCGGCGATCCTCCGCGAACTCGGCCCAGGCAGCGCCCGTCGTGAAGCCGCGCAGCGCCTCCGCGCGCGAGAGCCGCTCGGCGGCGTTCCACGCCTTCGCGCTGCCGCGAGGGATGCGCCGCTCCGCCGACGAGAGCCCCAGCCGCGGGTCGGCGCTCTCGACCGGGAAGTCCGATCCGAGCGCGAGCGGCGCGCCCGCCTTCGCTGCGCTGCGCCACGCGTACGCGCCCAGCGCGCGCGCCGGCCCGAGCCGCTCCTCGACCCAGGCGGCGTCCGACACCGCGTGGATGGGCTGCATCGAGGCGATCGCGCCCGACCGCGCGAGCAGCTCCCAGTCCTGCGGGTGGACGATCTGGAGGTGCTCGACGCGAGGTCGAAGCCCGCGCAGCGCCTCCGCGGCGTCCGCGAAGGCGTGCAGCACCTCGCGGCACGCCCGATCGCCGATCGCGTGCACGGCGGGCTGGAGCCACGCCTGCGCAACGTGCGCGAGCCGCTCGCGGAGCTCCTCCGGCTCGAGCAAGAGCAGGCCCCGCTCGGCTGGAGCATCCGCGTACGGCTCCAGGAGCGCCGCGCCGCGGCTCCCGAGCGCGCCGTCGGCGAAGAGCTTCACGGCGCGGACGGTGAGCAGCCCCTGCTGCGCGGGACCGCGGTTCGCGATCCGGCGGAGCATCTCGTCGAGCGGCGCCTGCCCGTCGACCATGGCGTAGACGCGCACCGGCAGCTCGCCGCTCGCAGCCAGCCGTCGGTGGCCCGCGAGGAGCTCCGGCGTCGCGCCCGCGTCGTGGGCGCCGGTGAGCCCGAGCCGGCGCAGCTCCGCGAGCCCGAGCCGCAGCGCCTCGTCGACCTGCTCCGGGCTCGGTGGTCCGATGGCCCGCAGCACCGCGTCCCGCGCGGCATCGACGAGGACGCCCGTGGGGCGGCCGGCGTCGTCGCGCACGATGCGGCCTCCAGGCGGATCGGGCGTGTCTCGCGAGATCCCGGCGCGCGCGAGCGCCGCGCTGCTCACCCACGACGCGTGCCCGTCCACGCGGTCGAGGAGCACCGGGCGATCTCCGACCGCGGCGTCGAGCGCGGTGGCGGTCGGCCACGCCGAGCCCGGCCAGAGGTTCTGATCCCAGCCGCGCCCGGTGATCCAGCCCTGCCCAGGAGCGCGCCGGGCGCGCTGGATCACGCGCGCCGCGCACTCGGCCTCGCTCGGCGCCCCCGCGCAGCTCACGTCGAGCAGGGCGCGCCCGAGCATGTAGGGGTGTCCGTGAGCGTCCACGAGGCCCGGCGTCGCGCATCCGCCTCCGAGCTCGTGTCCCGTCGCGCCGGGACCCGCGCCCGCCTCGCACTCGGCGCGCGTCCCCACCACCGCGAACCGCCCGTCGCGCACGAGCGCCGCGTCCGCGACGGGCCGCGTCGGGTCGAGCGTACGGATCCTTCCGAGGAGGAGGAGGTCGGGCACTGCTGGGACTATAGCGTCACGCGCGCGCCGGTCCCCTGCTCGTCCGGTTCCAGGCCGCCGACTGCGTCCCGCGCACGAACCTCCAGAACCCCACCGCCAGCGCGGCGTTCATCGCGACGAAGTAGTGCGCGATCGAGGCGACGCGGCGGAACGGTCCGGCGGCGTTCATGCGACCCGCAAAGGCGAGCGCGTAGAACGCGAGCTGCAGGAACAAGAGCAGCACGTACCCGAAGCCGCCCTGCAGCGCGAGCGGCACGTTGAGCGCGAACGCGACGCCGAGCAGCAACGGCGCCGCCCAGCGCAGCAGCTTGTGCGACACGAACGCGAAGCAGAGCAGCGCGTTCCGCGGATCGAAGATGTCTGGGACGAGGCCGATCGACTGCCAGTTCCCGGCGCCGATGCGGGCGCGGCGGCCGAACTCGCGAGAGTAGTCCTCGGTGGTCTCCTCGTGCGCGACCGCCGCCGGCTCGAACGGAACCCGCCAGCCGCGCGCCGCGATCCGTACCGGCACGACGAAGTCGTCGATGATCGTCCCGCGGTGCAGCGGCTGGAACAGGAGCCGGCGGATCGCGTAGATGCCGCCGTTCGCGCCCACCACCGCTCCGAGCTTGCCCTCGAAGTACTTGAGGATCGTCTCGTAGCGCCAGTACAGGCTCTCCTCGTACTCGCGCCGGACCCGGTTGTAGAGCCTGAGCCGCCCCACGACCGCGCCGACCTCCGGGTCGTCGAAGTGGCCCACCAGCACCTTCGCCGCGCCGCGATCCATCATCGTGTTCGCGTCGGTGAGGATGACGACGTCGCCGCGCGCCTGCGGCACGAGCTTCGAGAGCGCCGACGCCTTGCCCGCGCGCGGGAACTCGAGCACGCGGACGCGCCGGTCTCGGATCGATCGCGCCAGCTCGACGGTCCTGTCGGTGCAGCCGTCGCAGCCGACGAGCACCTCGAGCTTCTCCGGCGGGTAGTCCAGCGCCAGGCAGTTCTCGAGCTTCTGACGGATGCACGTCTCCTCGTTGAACGCGGAGAACACGATCGTGACGTGGGGCAGGCGCTCCTGGCGCCGGCGTAGCCGCCGATCGGGACCTCCACCGAGGAAGCGGATGCTCCCCGCGAGGTCGCGCAGCGCTGCCCACGCCGCGATCACGATCGGGTAGCCGACGTAGCTATAGGCAACGAGTCCGAGGGAGAGCCAGAACAGTGCGTCCACGGCGCGAGGGACAGCAATCAGCGCGCCAGCGGTATCTCGCATGCTGGGGCGGCGCGATGGTCATCGGCGATCTCGCATGCCGGGGCGGCGGGATGGCCGTCCGCATCGCCCGTCTCGGTACCTCCCGGCATGGATAGCGGGTGCGCTCGCGCCCGCGGCGGGCAGCCACGTGAGTCGTCAGCGCCCGGGCGGGGCAGTACGTGCCTTCCCACCCTGAGAACGACCATTCACAGCGGGCGAAGCTCCCGAGGGCTTCGCGCCGTCGGCCGGCGCGCCAGCACCGGTCGCGGCGCCGTCGCTCTCCGGCATGGGCGGCGAGATCTCGGCGCGCACGCGACGCGCCTCGACGTGTTGCGGGTTCACCTTGAGGACCCCGTCGAAGTCGGCGAGCGCGCGCTCTCCGTCGCCGAGGCCGGCGCGGATGCGTCCCGCGAGGAGCAGCGGGCGGACGAAGTCGGGGTGCTGCGCGGCGAGCTGCTCCAGCCGCTCCGCGACCCTTTCGTGCACCTCGCCGCTCGCGCCCTCCGGCAGGTCCGCCAGCGCCGCGGCGAGGGAGAGCCACGGATCCTCCGCGGCGCCCGGCGCGGCGTGAGCGGTCCGCGCGGCGTCCGCCCGCGCGCCGGACTCGAGCTGGACCCACGCCCGCGCGCGGGTCGCGGCAGCGTCGCGTTGCGCCTCGGGAGAGAGCGCGTCGAGCTCGGCGCGTGCCTCCGAGAGGAGGCGTCCGCTGCGCTCGCGGAGCGGCGCGACCTCGGCGCGCGCGGTGTCGGCCTCTGCGGCGAGGTCTGCCCGGGGAGCGCCCTCCGATCCGGCGCGCGCGACCTCCTCGTCGAGAGATCGGGCGCGGCTCTCGAGCCGGTCGGCCTCGTCCCTGGCCTGCTGGGACAGGAGCGCCAGCGCGAGCGCGCGATCCGCCCTCGCGGCCGATGCCGGCTCTCGCCGGACCACGTCGTCGAGCTGTGCCGCGGCGCGCTCGAGGCTGGCGGCGTCGTCGCGGATGAGGAGCTTCATCGCCTCCTGGCGCTCGCGAGCCACCGCGCGCGACGGCGCAGGAGCGGCCGCGGCGGAGCTCGCCGCCGCCGCACGCTGAGCCGTCCTCGCGGCGCGCTGCTCCTGCCACCAGGAGACGAGCCCCGCGACGACGAGCAGGCCGAGGAGCCCGACCGCGCCGGTCACGATCCAGCTCGACTTGCCGCGCTTCTTCTTGCCGACGTCGAACGACATCGCGCGCCTGGGCATCGTGCCGACCGACGGGACGTCGGTGCCCTCGAGCTCGGGGTTCGGCACCTTCCGCACCGGCTTGCCGGGCGGGATGACCGGGCCGGGCGGAGGCTTGTAGGTCGAGGGAGACGTGCGTGGAGCGCTACCGGCGGACTGCTGCGCCTCCGACGCGCCCGCCTCGATCGCAGGCGCCGCGGGAGAGCCCGAGTCGCCGGTCGCGGGTACCGTCGCGGGTACGGGCACCGAAGCGGGCACTGACGCCGGCGCGGGCGTCTTCGTCACCGCGGGCGGGGCCGTCTTCGTCACCGCGGGCGCGGGCGTCTTCGTCACCGCGGCGTACGGCGGCGCCACGGGCGCCGGCTCTGCAGCGGGCTCGGTGTCCGCGGTCGCGACCGGCGCCGGCTCGGCGCTTTCGCCGGGAGCTGCCGGCGGCCACTGGTAGGCAGGCAGGGCGCGGGGCTCGGGGCCTGCCCCCACGGGCGGCTCCGGCGGCGGCGCGGCGTCCTCCGGGAGGTCGTTCGCGGGCGGCGGGACGAGCTCGAGCCCGGGGCGGCGCTCGGCGTCCGCGACGCCCTCGCCGTCGATCCTCGACGGCGGGTACGCCCGGAACACGTGTTCACAGCGGCTGCACTGGACCGGAGCGCCGCCCGGTGGGATCCGGCGCTCCTCCAGCTCATAGGTGGTCGAGCATTTCTCGCAGCGAATCAGCACGGACGCTCCGACGGCGCGGGGTGCGGAGCGTAGCCTAATCCCGAACCGGAGCCCATCATTCGGCGACCAGATGGGCACGCGCCAGCGCGAGCCTCCTCGGCCCCACCCCGTGCACCCGAAGGAGCGACTCGACCGACTGGAACGGGCCTCCCCGGACGCGCTCCGCCACGACCTCCCGGGCGATGCGGGCCGTGAGCCCCGGGACCTCGGCGAGGTCCTCGGCGGTGGCCTCGTTCAGCGGCACCGGCATGCCGAAGACGACCCGCTCGCGGCCGAGCAGCTCGCGCCGCGGACCGGGGTCCGCCGCGCAGCCGACCCACGTCCTCACGCCGTCGCCCCTCCCCTCCGCGGCGCACGCACGCAGCGGCGCCGGGCGCGACGCCCAGGCGCCCCAGGCCGTCGGGATCATCGTGGCGAGGGCGAGGGCGGCGAGCGCGGCGCGGGAGGTCATCCCCGGCGTCGCAGCAAGGGTCACGCCGACAGCTTCGCCGGCGCGTCCAGCGTGAAGGCGCCGTGCAGCTCCCGGACGGCGAGCTCGAGGAACTTCTCGTGGATCACCATCGAGATCTTGATCTCGGACGTCGAGATCATCTCGATGTTGATGCCGGCGCGACCGAGCACCTCGAACGCGAGCGACGCGACCCCGGCGTGGTTCCTCATGCCGACGCCGACGATCGAGACCTTGGCGATGCGGTCGTCGGTCTCGACGGTCTCGACGCCGAGCTCCGCCTTCACCTGCGTCACCGCCTCCATCGCCCTCGGGAGGTCCGCCTTCGCGACCGTGAAGGTCACGTCGGTCTTCCCCTGCCGGGCGACGTTCTGGACGATGAGGTCCACGACGATGTTCGCGGCGGAGAGCCTGCCGAAGAGCCGCGCCGCGATCCCGGGCCGGTCGTCCACTCCGCGGAGGGCGATCTTCGCCTCGTTGCGGTCCTGGGCGATCCCGCTGACGACGACGTGCTCCATGGCAGCCTCCTCGCGGCACACGACGGTGCCAGCGGCCCGGGTGAACGACGACTTCACCCACAGCGGAACCCCGTACTTCATCGCGAACTCGACCGACCGGATCTGCAGCACCTTCGCGCCGGCGCCGGCGAGCTCGAGCATCTCCTCGTAGGAGATGCGCTCGAGCTTCCGCGCCTGCGGCACGAGGTTCGGGTCGGCGGTGTAGACGCCGTCCACGTCCGTGTAGATCTCGCAGGCGTCGGCCTCGAGGGCCGCCGCGATCGCGACGGCCGTCGTGTCCGAGCCGCCGCGCCCGAGCGTCGTGATGCTGCCGTCCTCGCAGATGCCCTGGAACCCGGCGACGACGGCGATCTCGCCGCGGCCGAGCGCCGCGAGGAGGCCGCTCCGCTCGATGCTGCGGATGCGCGCCTTCGCGAACGCGTCGTCGGTGACGATCGGCACCTGGAACCCGGTGAAGCTGCGCGCCTTGCCGCCGAGGGCCTGGATCGCGAGCGCCGTGAGGCCGATCGTGACCTGCTCGCCGGTCGAGGCCACCACGTCCTGCTCGCGCTGCTCGGCGCACGGGTTCGCCTGACGCGTCAGCTCGAGCAGCCGGTTCGTCTCGCCGGCCATCGCCGACACCACGACGATGACGTCGTTCCCCGCGCGCTGCGTCTCCAGCGCGCGCTGCGCGACGTTGCGGATGCGCTCGATGTCCTTGACCGACGTGCCGCCGAACTTCTGGACGATGAGGGCCAACGGGGCTCCCGCTTCGGTGCAGGAAAAAGGGGGCGGCGCAGCCTAGGGACAGGACGAACCGGGTGTCAACGCGGAGACTTGGAGAATGCGCCACGTGCTGCTCGACGGTGACACCTTGACGCTGGAGGAGGTCGAGGCGCTCGCGCGCGGCGAGGCCGTCGCCGAGCTCGCCCCGGCCGCGCGCCAGAAGGTGCGGCGCGCCCGCGCGCTCGTCGAGGCGCGCGTGGGCGACGGACAGCCGCACTACGGCATCAACACCGGGTTCGGGACGCTCGCCGAGGTGCGCGTACCGGACCAGGACCTCGCCCGGCTGCAGCGGAACCTCGTCCTGTCACACGCCGCCGGCGTCGGCGCGCCCCTCGGCGTGACCGAGGCGCGCGCCCTGCTCTGCCTGCGAGCGAACGTGCTCGCGAAGGGCTACAGCGGCATTCGCGAGGGGACGCTCGACCTCCTCGTCGGCATGCTGAACCGCGGCGTCGTCCCGGTGGTGCCCGAGCGCGGCTCGGTCGGCGCGTCCGGAGACCTCGCGCCACTCGCGCACGTGGCGCTCGTCGTCATCGGCGAGGGCGAGGCGTTCGTCGGCGGGGTGCGCATGCGCGGCGCCGAGGCGCTCGCGCGCGTCGGCCTCGCCCCGGTCGTCCTCGCGCCGAAGGAGGGGCTCGCGCTCGTGAACGGCACGCAGGCGATGGCGGCGGTCGGCACGCTGACGCTGCTCCGGGCCGAGCGGCTCGCGGCGCTCGCCGACGTCGCGGGCGCGATGACGCTCGAGGGCCTCATGGGATCCCACCGGCCGTTCGCCGAGGACGTGCAGGCCATCCGCGGCCAGCGCGGACAGAGCGAGGTCGCGGCGCACCTGCGGGAGCTGCTCGCCGACTCGCCGATCCACGAGTCGCACCAGGGCCCCGGCTGCCACAAGGTGCAGGATCCCTACTCGCTCCGGTGCATCCCGCAGGTCCACGGCGCGGCGCGCGACGGCATCGCGTTCGCGCGCGACGTGCTCGCGCGAGAGGCCAACGCCGCGACCGACAACCCGCTCGTGTTCGTGGCGGAGGAGTCGCGCGACGGCGCCGTGTCCGGGGAGATCGTCTCGGGCGGCAACTTCCACGGCCAGCCGGTGTCGCTCGCGCTCGACGTGCTCGCGATCTCCGCCGCGCAGCTCGCCGCCATCTCGGAGCGCCGCGTCGAGCAGCTCGTGAACCCGTCGCTCTCCGGGTTGCCGCCGTTCCTCGCCCGCGAGCACGGCCTCAACTCCGGGTTCATGATCGCGCAGGTCACGAGCGCCGCGCTCGCCTCGGAGAACAAGGTGCTCTGCCACCCCGCCTGCGTGGACTCGATCCCGTCCTCGGCGAACCGCGAGGACCACGTCTCGATGGGCATGGCCGCGGCGCTCAAGGCGCGGCAGGTGCTCGAGAACGTCCGCACCTGCCTCGCGATCGAGCTGCTCGTCGCGGCGCAGGCGATCGACCTGCGCGCGCCGCTGCGGCCCGCGGCGCGCGTCGCGGCGGCGCCCGCGCGCGTCCGCGCCGCCGTGCCTCACATGGACGCGGACCGGGAGCTGCACCGGGACATCGAGGCGGTCTGCGCGCTGATCGACGCCGGCGATCTGGACGGACGATCGTGATGGACGGCCGGCATCCGCGCCGGACGCAGTCCTCCTTCGAATCTACGCGGGCGTCATCGGCGCCGGCGAGTTGAGGCAGAGCGCCCTGTTCAGCGCGATGACCGCCTTGGGGTAATCGTTTCGAGCGATGACGAACTGCATGTTCGTCTGCCGCAGCGACTGCGAGACGGCGTTCACGTTGATGCCGTCGCGGGCGAGCGCCTCGGTCGCGCGGGCGAGCACGCCCGGGAACGCGATGTTCGACCCGATGACGCAGACGATGGCGGAGGGCACGACGTTCACGACCTCGTACGCGTTCTCGAGCTCCTCGATGAACGCCGACGAGAGCGACTTCTCCCAGATGACGTGGGTGATCGAGTTCGCGTTCGTCGCCTTGAGGATGTACGAGACGCCGTACTTGCTGAAGAGCTGCATGATCCCGAGGTCGAACCCGACGGTCCCGACCATCGACGGGTCGTGGATCTCGAGCGCCGACACCTTGGGCGAGCCGGCGATGACCTCGATGCGCGCCTGGGTGCCGACGTAGTCCTTCGTGATGATCGTGCCGGGGTGATCCGGCTCGAACGTGTTCTTCAGCCGGATGGCGATCCCGGCGAGCTCCATCGGCTTGGCCGCCTTCGGGTGGATCGCCTCCATCCCGACGTCCGCGAGCTGATCGGCGACGTCGTAGTTCGTGCGGCCCACCACCACCGTGTTCTGCGCGCCGACGATCGCCGGATCCGCCGACGACAGGTGGAACTCCTTGTGGATGACCGCCTCGTCCGCGTGCAGCTCGACCGCGACCTTGCTGAAGGTGACCTCGGAGTACCCGCGGTCGAACTCCCGCATGATGCCCTCGATGCCCTTCGTGTAGCCGGTGACGACGACCACCCTGTCGCGCAGGTCCATGCCCTCGAACGAGCGGTGGATGCGCTCGTCGATCGTGAGCGGATCGTCGTCGTCGAAGCCGGACAGATCCATGAGCTGCGCGTTCACGTCCTTCGAGCGCAGGATCTCGGTCGTGTTGAACGCGCTGTGCGCCTCGCCGAGCGCCGCGAGCATCTCGCGGGCGGCGAGCAGCACGTTCTCGCGCCGGACGTAGCCGCTCGCGAGCACGTGGCGCATCGAGTCGAGGTACGCGCGCAGCTCCCGCACGCGCTTCTCGATGAAGCCGTCGGCGCGCGCGAGGTCGAGCCCGAGCGCGGCGAACCCGGCGTTGATCGACTTCAGCTTCGCGACGAGCTGCTCGAGGGCGACGGCGTAGTCCGCGCCGGAGGCGAAGCGGGCGTAGATGCCGGGCTCGCCGGTCTTCTTGTGCTCCAGGAGCTGGTTCGTGACGCCCGCGTACGCCGACACGACGTACACGCGTCCGTACACGTGCTTCGGGTCGCGAAGCATGATGTTGCGGAGGACCTCGTCGAACTGCGACATCGAGGTACCGCCGATCTTCTCGACGCTGATCATGCGATGGAATCCGGGGATGGGCGCCGCTCGGGACGGGCCTCTGGGTGTGTGACCGCGGCGGACATCATACTTGAGCCGGTGTCTCCGACAAGGTCCGGAGCGCCAGCCGGACGGCCCTGCGGAGCCCCGCGTACGGCAGCCGCTCCAGCGCCTCGGGCGCCGGCAGCCACGCGTGCTCGCAGTGCTCGTCGCTGCGGACGCACTCGAAGCCGGCCGGCAGCAGCGCCGCGAAGGCCGTCTCCTCGACCGTGACGAGCCCGCCGCCGAAGCGGTCCGCCATCGCGGGCTCGACGGCGAAGCCGTGGCGGTAGCCGAGCGGCACGGGCTCGGCATCCGCGCCGGTCTCCTCGCGCAGCTCGCGCCGCGCCGCCTCGTCGGGCCGCTCCCCCGGCTCGATCCGGCCCGTCACCGGCTGCCAGAACCCGCCGCGAGCCGCCGAGCGCCGCAGCAGGAGCACGCGCCCGTCGTCGCGCACGGGCACGACCGAGATCGTCCTCGCCGTGAACGGGGTGTTCCCTCGCTCGCGGCCGAAGACCGCGGCGACGTGGTGCGCGAGCCGGTCCTCCACCTGCGCGAGCGTCGGGCACGGCGCGCCGGCCTCCTCGAGCTCGGCGGCGAGCGTCGTCACGCCGAGCCTCGGATCGGCGATGCCGCACGGGACGATCACCTGGAAGTGGCGGAGGTCCGGCGCGACGTTGAACGCGAAGCCGTGGCTCGTGATCCAGCGGGACAGGTGCACGCCGACCGCGCCGATCTTCCGGTGACCGACCCACGCGCCGCGGTGCTCCGGGTGCCGCCCCGCCTCGACGCCCCAGTCCGCGCACGTGCGGATCATCGCCTCCTCGAGCCCGTTCACGTACTTGCGGACGTCGGGTCGATCCTGGAGGTCCAGGACCGGGTAGCCGACGATCTGGCCGGGCCCGTGGTACGTCACGTCGCCGCCGCGATCGGTGTCGTGGATCTCGAACCCCTGCTTCTCGAGCCAGGCGGGCGCCGCGATGATGTTGCGGCGGCCGGCGCCGCGGCCCAGCGTCAGGACCGGCGGGTGCTCGAGCAGGAACAGGTGGTCGGTGTCGGGCGGCTCCGCCGCGCGGACGCGGTCGCCCGCGATCGCCATGAGGCGGAGGCCGTCCTGGTACTCGACGCGGCCGAGCCTGTGTACGAGGAGCGTTCTCATTCTGGTGCCGGTCGGGCTGAGCACGGACGGTGAAGTCCTCCGCGCCCGTTCATACCCGCTCGCCCGGAGGCTGTCGAAGGCCGTCCGTTCGCGTCACGCGCTGGCGGCCGCTCCCGCCTTCTCCTTCCGCGGCCGCTCCGGCGTGTTGAGGCGGTGGATCGCCTCCCCCAGCGCCGCCTTGCAGGCCTCCATGAACGCCTCGGGCAACGTCGGGTGCGCGTGGACCGTGAGCGCCACGTCCTCGACGTACGCCCCCATCTCGAGCGCGAGCGCCGCCTCGGCGATGAGGTCGGAGGCCTCCGGACCGACGATGGTCGTGCCGAGCAGCAGCTTCGACTTGCGATCGCCGATCACCTTCACGAAGCCCTCGGTCTGCGCGATCGCGACCGCGCGGCCCAGGGCCCCGAACGCGAACTTGCCGATGATCGGATCGTACCCCTGCTTCCGCGCCTGCTCCTCGTCGAGGCCGACGGAGGCGATCTGCGGATCGGTGAAGATCGCCGAGGGCATCGCGATCCAGTCGCGGACGCTCTTCTTGCCGGCGATCACCTCGGCGGCGATCTCGCCTTCCTTGGAGGCCTTGTGCGCGAGCAGCGGAGGGCCAGCGAGGTCTCCGATGGCGTAGATGCCGGGGACGCTCGTCTGGAAGCGCTCGTTCACCTCGACGAAGCCCTTCGGGCCGAGCTTCACCCCGATCTCGTCGAGCCCCGCCCTGTCGCTGTTCGGTCGGAACCCGACGGAGACGAGGACCTTGTCGCAGTCGATCGACTGCTCCTTCCCGTCCACCTCGATCTTCACGGACAGTCCACCGCCCTTGCGCCGCTCGAGCCCCTTCGCCTTGGCGCTCAGGTGGAAGGTCGCGCCGCGCTGCCGAAGCGCCTTCTGCACGAGCCGCACGGCCTCGGGGTCGACTCCCGACAGGATCGACGGGAGCGCCTCGACGACGGTGAGCTGCGAGCCGAGCTTCGCGTACACCGTGCCGAGCTCCATCCCGATGATGCCGCCGCCGATGATGACGAGGTGCTTCGGGATCTCCGGGAGGTCCACCGCCTCCTTCGCGCTCCACACGTCCTTCCCGTCGAAGTCGAAGCCGGGGATCTGGATCGGCCGCGCGCCCGTCGCGACGATGAACGCGGGCGCCTCGACGCGCTGCTTGCCGTCCTTCGTGTCGACCTCGATCGCGTTCGTCGCGACGAAGGTCCCGGTCCCCTTGATGACCTCGACGCCGTTGCCCTTCTCGAGGAGGTTGATGCCGCCGTTCATCTTCTTGACGACGTCGTCCTTGAACTGGCGGAGCTTGCCGATGTCGACCTTCGGCTCCGCGGTGATGCCGCGGCTGCCGGCCTCGCGGATCTGATCCACCAGGTCCGCGGCGGCGATGAGCGCCTTGGACGGAATGCACCCCCAGTTGATGCAGACGCCGCCGAGGGGGTCCTTGTCGACCACCGCAGCCTTCTTGCCGAGCTGCGCCAGCCGGATCGCCGCCACGTAGCCGCCGGGACCGCCGCCGAGCACGACCGCGTCGAACGTCTTCGTCGCCATGGAACCCCCTGTGAGGTGCGGCGGGTATAACCCCGCGCGAACGCGCGTTCAGCAGGAGTTCGCGGCGCCTTCAGGGGGCGATCACTGCCACGTACTGCGTCGTCTTCGCGAACGGGAGCGCCTTGAACGGCGCGTCGGCGGTGCCGTTCCCGCCCACGACGACGTCGCCGTTGCGCGCGACCGCCACCGCGTTCACCCACGTGCCGAAGATGCCGCCGAACTCGTGGATCCACCTCTGCGCGCCGTCGCGCGTGTACGATCGAAGGTTCGCCTGTCCCTTCCCGAACGTCTGCGTGAACGTGACGACGTCGTTGTCGCGGCCGAACGCGACACAGGGCGGCACCGACGCGCTCGAGCCGGAGAGGCCGGTGTCCGCCTTCGACCACTGCGGCGAGCCGTCGCCTCCGCCGACGACGACGAAGCCGCTGCCGAATTGCGCGTCGTGGGCCTCCCCTCCCCATTGGAGGCGGCCTTCGAACCACCCGCCGAGCGCGATCGACCCGTTCGGCGCGAAGGAGACCCGGTCGACCGCTCCACGCGCCACATCGAGCGTCGCGCGGAAGCGCGTTCCACCGTCGGAGCGACGCCGCTCGAACACCGGCTTGCCGGTGGCTGCTTCCTGCCCCGCGACGACGAAGTCGCCGCTCTCTCCGCCGAGCGATGCGCGCGGGAACGCGATGTCGGTCGCCGCGTCGAGGAGGATGCCGCCTGCGTCGCCGACGAGCACGATCCTCGGCGCATCGGGAGCGTCGACGACCGCGAGCGTGCGCCCCCGCCCGTCGGCGTCGATCGACGAGAACCCGGTGCCGGGCACCCTCGTGGTCCACAGCGTCTTTCCGGCGGACGAGATCCGCACGATCGCCGCCGTGACGGCGCTCCCGTCCTGGGAGAAGCAGAACGGCTTCGAGCAGACGCCGAGGACGACGTCCCCGCCCGGCATCACCGCGAGCGTGCGAGATCCCCACAGGTTCGGCCCCACGTCGATGGACCATTGCATCCGCCCGGCGCTGTCGAACCTGGACACCTTCGTCACGGTCGTGTCGGCGCCCGGCGTGAAGACGTTCATCATCACGTACACGTTCCCGGACGCGTCGCCGCCAACGGCCGCCGGCTGTGCCGGGACCTCGGCGGCCCATCGGACCGCGCCGGAAGCGACGGGGGTCGTCGTCGGGCTGGGGCTCGGGCTCGGTGATGGGCTCGGGCTCGGTGATGGGCTCGGG
>DASSQI010000110.1:0-2995 GCA_035702585.1 Anaeromyxobacteraceae bacterium | reverse complement strand
AGGACCGGCTGGGCGTGCTCGCCGTCGACCAGGAGGTGCTCGACGTCGTCCCGGCCGACGACCGGCGCCGCAAGGACCGGGCGTTGCCGGTCGTGATCCCGTTCGCGCTGCCGCGCCGCTGGTCCGAGACGGGCCGCGGGAGGGACTACGTCGCCGCGCTGATCCGCCGGGCGGTCGGGTACCACGTGAAGCTGGGGGAGGGCGAGAACCCATGACAGGGACGCTCATCGGCGTGTCCGGGTGCACCGCGGCCGCGCGGGGGCTCGGCCCCGTCGGCATGGACGAGGTCGTGCTGGCCGGCGCGCAACGGCTCCCGGCCGAGGTCATCCGCGTCCAGGGCGACGTCGTCACGCTGCAGGTCTACGAGGACACGACCGGCCTCGGCCTCGGCGAGCCGGCTCAGGCCACCGGCGCGCCGCTCGCGGTCGAGCTCGGTCCGGGCCTGCTCGGCGAGATCTACGACGGGCTGCAGCGACCGCTCGCGGCGCTCGCCGCGGCGGGCGGCGACTTCATCGCGCGCGGCATCACCGCTCCCGCGCTCGACCGCAAGCGCCGCTGGGTGTTCACGCCGTGCGTGAAGCCGGGGGACCACGTCGTCGGCGGCCAGCGGCTCGGGACCGCGCGCGACGCGGCGACCCGGCTCGAGGAGCCGGTGCTCGTGCCACCCGACGTGGACGCGGTCGTCGCCGACGCGCTCGCGGGTACCGTCTCCGTGGACGAGCCGGTGGTGGAGCTCCGCGGCGGAGGGACGCTGTCGCTCTTGCACCGCTGGCCGGTGCGCCGGCCGCGGCCATTCAGGACGCGGCTGTCGCCCGAGGTGCCGCTGCTCACGGGCCAGCGCGTCCTCGACTGCTTCTTCCCGGTCGCGCTCGGGAGCGCCGCGATCGTGCCCGGCGGCTTCGGCACCGGGAAGACCGTGCTCGAGCAGTCCCTGGCGCGGTTCGCCGCCGCGGACGTGATCGTCTACGTCGGCTGCGGCGAGCGCGGGAACGAGATGGCGGACGTCCTCTCCGAGTTCCCGCAGCTGGTGGATCCCCGCACCCAGCGGCCGCTCATGGAGCGCACCGTCATGGTGGTGAACACGTCCAACATGCCGGTCGCGGGGCGCGAGGCGTCCATGTACACCGGCATGGCGATCGCCGAGTACTTCCGCGATCAGGGCAAGCGCGTCGCCATCCTCATCGACTCGACGTCGCGCTGGGCGGAGGCGCTGCGCGAGATCTCGGCGCGCCTCGAGGAGATGCCGGGCGAGGAGGGATACCCCACGTATCTCGCGAGCCGGATCTCGTCGTTCTACGAGCGCGCTGGCCGGGTCGTGCCGCTCTCGGGCGAGGGCGAGGGGTCGGTCACGGCCGTCGGCGCGGTCTCACCGCCCGGCGGCGACTTCTCGGAGCCGGTGACGCAGGGATCGCTGCGCGCGACGACGACGCTGTGGGCGCTCTCGGCCGACCTCGCGCACCGCCGCCACTTCCCTGCGATCGACTGGATCCAGAGCTGGTCGCTCGATGCCGAGCGGCTCGACGCGTGGTTCACGCGGGAGGCCGGCAGCGAGTGGCACGACCTCCGCGCCGAGGCGATGCGGCTCCTGCAGCGCGAGCAGGACATCGCCGAGGTGGCCGAGCTCGTCGGCATCGACGCGCTGCAGGACGCGGAGCGGCTCACGCTCGAGTCGGCGCGCCGCGTGCGCGAGGGCTTCCTGCGGCAGAACGCGTACCACGACGTCGACGCGACCTGCTCGCCGGCGAAGGCGCTCGCGATGCTGCGCATCCTGCTCGGCGCACACCAGCGCGCGACCGACGCCCTCGCGAAGGGCGCGACGCTCAAGGCGGTCCTCTCGCCCGAGATCGACGAGAAGCTGCTGCGCCTCGGCGAGACGCCGGCGGACCGCATGGACCAGGCGAAGGCGGACGTGGACGCGGCGTTCGACGCCGCGCTCGCCCGCGACAGGGAGTGACCATGGATCTCCTCACCCGACGCCTGCGCACCGCGACCGGCCTCGCCGGGCCGCTCCTGTTCGTCGAGGAGCCCCGCGGGGCGCTGCTGGGCGAGATGGTGCGCGTTCGACTCGAGGGGCTGCCGGAGCGGCACGGGCAGGTCATCGACCTCGCCGAGTCCCGCGCGGCGATCCAGCTCCTCGAGGAGCCGCGGGGCCTCGCGCCGGCGAGGGCCGAGGTGGTGCTGACCGGGCGCGTCGCCTCGATCGGCGTCGCGCGCGAGATGCTCGGCCGCGCGTTCGACGGCGCCGGCAGGCCCGCCGACGGCGTCGCCGCGCCGATCCCGGAGGTGGTGCTGCCGATCCACGGCGCCGCGCTGAACGCGATCCGCCGCGAGAAGCCGAGCGATCCGATCGAGACCGGCATCTCGGCGATCGACGGCCTCAACACGCTCGTCCGCGGCCAGAAGCTGCCCATCTTCTCCTGCGCCGGCCTGCCGTCGGCGCGGCTGGCGGCGCAGATCGTGGCGCACGCGCGGGTGCGGTCGGGCGAGCCGTTCTGCGTCGTGTTCTGCGCGGTCGGCGCTCCCTGGCGCGAGTGCAACGCGTACCTGAACGCGTTCGCGGAGACCGGCGCGATGGAGCGGACGGTCGTCTTCCTGAACCGCGCCGACGATCCGCCGATCGAGCGCCTCATGGCGCCGCGCTGCGCGCTCACCGCCGCCGAGCACCTCGCGTTCGTGCACGGGCTGCACGTGCTCGTCGTGCTCACCGACATGACCGCGTACTGCGAGGCGCTGCGCGAGGTCGCGCTCGCGCGCGAGGAGATCCCCGGCCGGCGCGGCTACCCCGGCTACATGTACACGGACCTCGCGAGCATCTTCGAGCGGGCGGGCCGCATCGAGGGGAAGGCGGGATCGGTGACGCAGCTGCCGATCCTCACGATGCCGGACGACGACATCACCCACCCGATTCCGGATCTGACCGGGTATATCACGGAAGGCCAGGTCGTGCTCAGCCGCGAGCTGCATCGCCGCGGCGTCTTCCCACCCGTCGATGTTC
>DASSQI010000109.1:0-21033 GCA_035702585.1 Anaeromyxobacteraceae bacterium | reverse complement strand
TGGCGTCGGCAACGGTGACGGCAGCGGTAATGGCGTGGGCAACGGAGTCGGCGAGGGAGTCGGAGTCGGAGTCGGCGTCGGCGAGGGCGTCGGAGTCGGGGTCGGCGCGGTCCCGGGCGTCGGCGGCGCGGCGGTCGGCGCAGGCGCGACGTCGGGTCGGGCGTTCGGATTGTGCGGAAGCGGTGTCGAATCGCCGCGATCCTCGAGACCACCGCACGCGAGCAGGAACGCGCACGCGACCAGCGCTGCCCTGCCGCGACGTCCCATCGGCGCCTCCCCGGCTCCGCGGCCGCGCGGAGCCCCGCTCACATGGAAGCTCGATCCGGGAGAGTACCTGCGCAAACGACGAGCGGGCCGTCGACTCACGAGCCGCGAGCGGGGCGGTCACTACACGCCGCGTCCGGCAGGCGCTCACGTCGCCGGACGGTGTGGGCGCGCGAGACGCTCAGCCGCGCTGCCTCAGACCATCTCCATGAACAGCAGATTCGGGTCCTCGAGGTAGCGAACGACCTCGTACGTGAACGCCGCGGCGACGTGCCCGTCGACGACTCGGTGATCGGAGGACAGCGACAGGTTCATCACGTCGCGAGCGACGATCTGGCCGTCACGAACGACCGGCGTGGGACGGATCCGGTGGACGCCGAGGATCGCGACCTCCGGGTGGTTGATCACCGGCGTCGCGAGGAGCCCGCCCTGCGCGCCGAGGCTCGTGATCGTGAACGTCGATCCGCCCATGTCCTCGGGACGCGACTTCCCTGCCTTGGCGGCCGACGCGAGCCGCTCGATCTCGCGCGCGAGGTCGAGGAGCGATCGTCGATCGGCGTTCCGGACCACGGGCACGACGAGGCCGTGCTCCGTCGCCGAGGCGATCCCGATGTGGTACTCGCGTCGCAGCCGGATCTCCCCGCGCGCCTCGTCGAGCGTCGCGTTGAGCCACGGGTGCTTCTTCAGCGCCGCGACAGTGGCCTTCACGATGAACGGGAGGAACGTGACGCGAACGTCCTGCTCCTTCGCCGCCTGCGCGATGCGCTCCTTCATGCGCTCGAGATCCGTGACGTCCACCTGCTCCACGAACGTGAAGTGCGCGGCAGTCCGCTTCGACTGCGCCATCCGCTCGGCGATGCGGCGCCGGATGCCGCGGAGCGGGATGACCTGATCCGTGGAGCTCACCGTGACGTGCGGCGGCTCCTCCGGCAGCTCGTTCAGCGTGGGGTGGACGACGCCGTGCCGCAGCGCCTCGAGGTCCGCCTTCGTCACGCGGCCGCCCGGACCGGATCCGGCGACGGTGTTGAGGTCGATGCCGAGCTGGCGCGCCATCGCGCGGACCGCCGGCGTCGCGAGCGCACGGCGACCGGACGCCGGCCGCTCCACGGCGCCGTTCGACGGACTCGCCGGCGCGACCCCCGCCTGCTCGCGCATGCCGGACGGGCTCGCACCCGCAGCCGACGCAGCTGCGGCAGAAGGAGCTGCGCTCGCCGCCGACGGAGCGGCGCCCGACCGAGCCGCGCTCGGGGCCGATGGAGCGGCGCTCGACGGTGCCGCGCCCGCCGCGGCGGCCGCCGGAGGAGCGCCGCCGCTGGCTGCCGTGGCACCGGAGCCGTTCCCCGCCGACGCGCCGTGGTCGAGCGCCATCTCGAGGAGCGGCTCGTGCACCTTCGCGACCTGGCCGACGTCGTAGAGGAGCTTCGTGATGCGCCCGCGGCGCGGGGACGGGATCGTGACCGTCGCCTTGTCGGTCATGACCTCGACGAGCGGCTGATCCTCGTGGACCGGATCCCCTTCCTTCACGAACCACTGCTGGATCTCGGCTTCGACGACTCCCTCGCCGATGTCGGGCAGGATGAGCTTGAACATTGCGTCTCCGGGCGCGGCCGAGGGTCAGTACCTCGTCACCTCGCGCAGCGCCTTGAGGATCCGCGGGGCGCGCGGGAGGTACTCGTTCTCCAGCGTGTACGGGAACGGGGTGTCGAACCCGGTGACGCGCGCGATCGGCGCCTCCAGGCTGAGGAAGCAACGCTCCTGGATCAGCGCGGTCAGCTCCGCTCCGAAGCCGCACGTCCGCGGGGCCTCGTGCACGATGACGGCGCGTCCAGTCTTGTTCACCGACGTCACGATCGCGTCCAGGTCGAGCGGCTGCAGCGAGCGGAGGTCGAGCACCTCCACGTCGAGGGCCTCCTTCTCCGCCTCTCGCGCCGCGCGATCCGCCTCGTGCCACATCGCGCCCCAGGCGATGAGCGTCACCTGGTGGCCGGCGCGCGTGACCTTCGCCTTGCCGATCGGGATCGCGTACTCGCCCTCGGGGACGTCACCCTTGGCCGCGCGGTAGACGCGCTTCGGCTCGAAGAACAGGACGGGGTCGGGGTCGCGGATGGCGCTCGCGAGGAGTCCCTTCGCGTCCTCCGGCGTGGCCGGGACCACGACCTTGAGGCCGGCGGTGTGGACGAAGTACGCCTCCGGCGACTGCGAGTGGTAGTGCCCGCCGCGGATCCCGCCGCCGTACGGCGCGCGGATGACCATGCCGCACGCGTACTGGCCGCCGGAGCGGTAGCGGTATTTCGCCACCTCGTTCACGATCTGGTCCATCGCCGGGAAGATGAAGTCGGCGAACTGGATCTCGGGGACCGGCTTCAGGCCGTACAGCGCCATCCCGACCGCGGTGCCCACGATGCCGTTCTCGCTGAGCGGCGTGTCGATGACACGGTTCGCGCCGAACTCCTCCTGGAGGCCCTGCGTCGCGCGGAACACCCCGCCGAACTTGCCGACGTCCTCGCCGAGCACGACGACGTCCCGGTCGCGGCGCATCTCGACGCGCAGCGCGTCGTTCACCGCCTGGATGATGTTCATGACGCGAGCCGGTCGAGGCAGTGGGGGCATCGTTCCTGTCTCCCTCAGGGCAACGCCGTGTCCGTGTCCTCGTCGTCGTCCGGGAGCTCCGGCTGCCCCAGCTCGTCGCGCAACCGCGCGAGCTGCTCGCGCTGTTGCCACAGCGGCTCGGCGTACACGCCCTCGAACATCGTGCCGATCTCGGGCTTCGGCGGCTCGCGCTCCGCCGCGTGGATCGCGTCGAGGATCCGGTGCTTCGCCGCGTCGCGGATGCGGGTGTCGTCGGCGTCCCGAAGCAGCCCGCGCTTCTCGAGGAACGCCCGCATCCGCGCGATCGGATCCTTGCGGCGCCACGGCTCGACCACCTCCGCAGGCCGGTACGCGCGCGGATCGTCCGACGTCGAGTGGCCCTCGAGGCGGTACGTCACGCACTCGACGAGCGTCGGCCCCTCGCCCGCCGCGGCGCGCGCGCGCGCCCGCCGCGTGGCGTCCAGGACCGCGAGGAGGTCGTTGCCGTCCACGCGCTCGCCCGCGATTCCGTAGGCGATCGCCTTCTGCGCGATGGTCTCGGAGCCGGTCTGCACGTCGCGCGGCACGCTGATGGCCCAGCCGTTGTTCCGGCAGAGGAACACGACCGGCACCTTGTGGACGCCCGCGAAGTTGAGGCCGGCGTGGAAGTCGGCGGCGCTGGTCGCCCCCTCGCCGAACCACGCGAGGCTCACCATGTCGTCGCCCTTGATGCGCGCCGCCCACGCGGCGCCGACCGCGTGCGGGATCTGCGTCGCGATCGGGGAGCTCACCGACGCGAAGTTCGCCGGCCGCCACGCCTCGTGGCATGGCATCTGGTGGCCGAGGACCGCGTCACCGGCGTTGCCGAGGAGGTTGCAGACGAACGTCTCGAGCGGCATGCCGCGCATCAGCACCGCGCCGTGCTCGCGGTACGACGGGAACAGCCAGTCCTGCGGCTCCATGGCGCGCGCGCTGCCGAGGATCGTCGCCTCCTCGCCGATGGACCCGATGTAGAAGCCGATGCGGCCCTGCCGCTGCATCGCGATCATCCGCTCGTCGAGCATGCGGTTCAGGACCATGAGCTCGTACAGGGCGACGAGCTCCGGGTCGGACAGCTTCACGTCGGCGGGATCGGCGCTGCCGTCGTCGCGCATCACGCGGCGGAGCGGGAACGCGGACTCGGCGTCGAAGCCGCGCGCCTGGTCCGCTTGGGCGCCGTCGCCGCCGCGCCGCCGGTTCACCGGGGAGACGTCGCGCTCACGCCGCATCCGCTCCTCCCGACGGCGCCGCGCGCGCCTCGATCTCGCCGCGCAGGAACAGCTCGGCGGCGCGGTAGCTGGACCGCACGAGCGGCCCGCTCGCGACGTAGCGGAAGCCCATCGCCTCGCCCATGCGCCGGTACGCCGCGAACTTCTCGGGCGTCACGAACTCGACGACCGGCAGGTGCCACGCCGACGGCCGGAGGTACTGCCCGAAGGTGAGGATCTCGACCCCGACGGCGCGCAGCTCGCGCACCGCGTCCTCGACCTCCGCCTCCGACTCGCCGAGGCCGACCATGATCGACGATTTCGTCACGACGCGGGGGAACTCCCGCTTCATCTGCTCGAGCACGCCGAGCGTCTGGTCGAACGTCGCGCGCGCGTCACGCACGACCGGCGTGAGGCGCCTCACCGTCTCGATGTTGTTCGCGAACACGTCGGGCGCTGCGACGCCGACGGTGCGCACCGCGGCAGGATCGCCGCGGAAGTCGGGAGTGAGGACCTCCACGAGCAGGTCGGGGATCTCCTTGAGCCGACGGATCGCGTCGGCGAAGTGCCCGGCGCCGCCGTCCGGCAGATCGTCGCGATCGACGCTCGTCACGACGATGTAGTCGAGGCCCAGCGCGCGCACGGCCTCGGCGAGGTGCCGCGGCTCGTCGGGATCGAGCGGCGGCGGATGCGCCGCGGTCTTCACGTGGCAGAAGCGGCAGCCGCGCGTGCAGACGTCCCCCATCAGCATCACGGTCGCGGTGCCGCCGCCCCAGCACTCGCCGACGTTCGGGCAGTGAGCCTCCTGGCAGACCGTGTGGAGGCGGAGGGTCTTCAGCGTCTCCTTCACCCGGAGGTAGCGATCCCCGCCCGGTACGCTGACGCGCAGCCATGGCGGCTTCTTCGCGCCGATGGGCAACCCGCGCGCCCGGATGTCCTCGAACGCGGCGCGCCGGGACTCCGCGTCCGGGGCGGCGGGCGCCTCGTCGATCACCGGCAGGCTAGATCTCGAGGAACGCTGCATCATGGCTCCCGGCGCAGTCTTTACACTGAAGGCTCACGAATGCGCTCCGCCAAGTTAGTGCCTGTGGGGGAGGCCCCGTTTTGATGCTATAGTCAGCCGCCCTCGATGCCTCCCGGACCAGCGCCTTCCCGCATCCTGATCGTCGACGACGATCCCACCGTCCGCGACGTGATCGGCACCCTCCTCACCGAGGAGGGGTACGACTGCACGACCGCCGACAGCGCCGAGCGCGGTATCGACCTCGTCCGCGGACGCGAGTTCAACCTCGTCCTCTCCGACGTGAAGATGCCCGGCCGGGACGGGCTCTGGCTGCTCGATCGAGTCCGGTCGGAGCAGCCCGCCACCGCCGTCGTGGTGCTCACCGCCTTCGGCGACACCGAGGCCGCCGTCGAGTGCCTGCGCCGCGGCGCCGCCGACTATCTGCTGAAGCCGCCCCGCGCGACCGATCTCGTGCGCGCGATCGAGCGCGCCCTCGCGAAGCACCGTCTCGACGTCGCGCGCCAGCGCTACAAGGACAGCCTCGAGCGGCGCGTGAAGGAGAAGACCTCCGAGCTGTCCCACGCGCTCCGCGAGCTCGAGTCGAGCTACGGCAACACGCTCGCCGCGCTCGTCGCGGCGCTCGACGCGCGCGAGCACGAGACGAGCGACCACTCACAGCGGGTCGTCCGGTACACGCTCGCGATCGCCGACCGGCTCGGGATCTCCGCCGAGGAGCGGCCGCACATCGCGCGAGGCGCGCTGCTCCACGACATCGGCAAGATCGGCGTCCCCGACGCGATCCTGCTGAAGCCCGGCAAGCTCACGGACGAGGAGTGGGTCGAGATGCGCAAGCACGCGCAGACCGGCTTCAACATCGTGAGCGCGATCGACTTCCTGCAGAAGGCCGGCGAGGTGGTGCTCTCGCACCACGAGCGCTGGGCCGGCGGTGGGTACCCGAGGGATCTGTCGGGCGAGAACATCCCGCTCGGCGCGCGGATCTTCGCCGTCGCGGACACGCTCGACGCGATGACGAGCGACCGCCCCTACCGCCGCGGCACCACGCTCGCGAACGCGCGCAAGGAGATCGCGCGCTGCTCCGGCACGCAGTTCGACCCGCACGTCGTCGAGGCGTTCCTCTCGATCGAGGATTCGGTCGTGCTGTCGCTGTCGAAGCCCATTCCGGCGACCGCTGCTTGACCGCAAGCCCTGCGTAGCAGGCGCGCCAGCCCCCCGCCGGCGCTGCGAACGCAGCGCGTGCCAGGGATGCGCCGAGACTCCGTGCCCGTTCCCCTCGTTCCACGGCAGACCGCCAGGCGCTCGGGCGAGTGCGCCGCATTTGCCCCGACCGGGGTGCGACTGGATGGACCGTTCGGCGCGTACGATTGGACCCGGAGGACGCGCGTGTCCGGCTCGAAGTCCGTGACGCGGGGGAAGCATGGAGGCCGGCAGCACGACATCGCGGGCGATGGCGCCCGGAGCGCTCACCGCGCTCCTGGGGCAGCTCGCGCGGTGCGACGAGCCCGCCCCACGGTGTCGCGCCCTGGATGCCGGCGCGCGCGTCGGCCGCTTCGCGATAGTCCGCGAGATCGGCCGCGGCGGCTTCGGGATCGTGTACGAGGCGCGAGACCCGCTCCTCGGCAGATCCGTGGCGCTGAAGCTCCTCCGCCCGGAGCGGCTGCGCGAGGCGCTCGACGCGCGCGGTCTCGTCGAGGAAGCCGAGGCCGCCGCGCAGCTCCAGCACCCGAACGTCGTCTCGATTCACGAGCTCGGCGAGCACGACGGGATGCCGTACCTCGTCCTCGAGCTCCTGTCGGGCGAGACGCTGCACGACCGGCTCGATCGGGGCGCGCTTCCGGTGGACACCGCGCTGTCGGTCGCGATCGACGTCTCGAACGCGGTGGCGCACGCTCACGCGCGCAGCCTCGTGCACCGCGACCTCAAGCCCGCCAACGTCTTCGTGTGCGCCGACGGGGCCGTCAAGGTCCTCGACTTCGGGCTCTCGCTGTTCGCCGCGACCGCCGCGGGCGCGTCCAAGGACGGCGGCACCCCGGCGTACATGTGCCCCGAGCAGTCGCGCGGCGAGCCGGGGGATGCGCACGCAGACGTGTTCGCCATCGGCGTGATGCTCCACCAGATGCTTTGTGGCGAGCTGCCTTACCGCGTACGGCAGGGATCGAGCGATGCGACGCGTCCGGGAGCCACGCCGCGGCTCGCGGCCCGCCGGGCGCCGCACGCCGTCCGGCACCTCGTCGCCCGCTGCATCGACCGCGATCCTCGGCTGCGGCCGCGCGACGCGGGCGACCTTCTCGCGAAGCTGCGCGGCATCGCCGCGGCTCGCGCGCGGATGCGCGCCAGGCGCGTCGCCGCGGCCGTCGTCGCGGCGACGGCCGTGGCCGGCGTGGCGGTATTCGCCCTGTGGCGCGGCGTGACCGCGCCTCCGCGGGAGCCGGTCCCGGTCGCGATCGCCGACCTCTCCGGGGACGGCGGCCTCGCGCAGCTCGACGGTCTGCCGACGCTGCTCGCGACCGCGCTGGAGCCGTCGCATCGCCTGCGCGTCCTGCCCCGCACCGAGGTGGCCGACGACCTGCGGCGGGCATCCGGATCCGACGTCGCACAGGTCGAAGCGGCCGCGCTGCTGAAGAACGCGGCGGCCGTTCCGGCAAAGCTCGTGCTGGTCCCAGGCGTGCGCCGCGACGGCGATCGGCGGCTGCTGCTCGAGGTTCGCGCGCTCGAGCTCGCGAGCGGCGCGGACGCCTTCGTCGTCACCGCCCGCGCCGCCGACGCCGGCGCGGTGATGACCGCCATCGACGAGCTCTCGGACGGCGTACGGCACCGGCTCCGCGAGCCCGCCGCCGAGATTCGCGCGTCTCGCGTCCGCATCGCGGAGGCGACGACGAGCAGCCTCGACGCGTACGCCGCGTACCACGACGCGCTCCGGTGCTTCGACCGATCGCCGTCGCCGGACGACGGCTGCATTCCCCTCCTCGAGCGCGCGGTTGAGCTCGATCCGGAGTTCGCGCTCGCGCATTCGGAGATCGCCATGCGCGCCGTCTGGATGGGCAGACCGCTCGCGGACGTGCAGGCGGCGATGACGAAGGCGCTGCGCCACTCGGATCGGCTGCCCGCTTCGGATCGCCTGAAGCTGATGGCGTTCGCAGCCGATCTCGACGGGCGCGAGGCCGACGCCGCGGCGTTCTACCAGCAGGCGACGGCCGCCGCTCCCGACGACAGGCTCTTGCTCATGAAGGCCGCGGACTTCTTCCTGACGCGCGAGGAGCCCGATCTCGCGCTGCCGTTCTGGCGCCGCGTGTTCGAGCTGGAGCGGGTTCCGGCGGAGGCAGGCAGCTACCTCGTCTTCACGCTCGCCTCGCTGCGAAGATCCCAGGAGCTGCGCGACCTGGCGCGCAGGCTCGAGGCCGGGCCCGGGAACACCTCGTCCCTCATCGCGCTCGCCTTCGCGCGCGCGAACCTCGGCGACGCGGCGGGAGCCCTCGCGGCGGCCCGCTCGGCGCAATCGGCCGCCATCACGAAGGGCGAGCGGGCGGAGGCGCTCCGATGGGTCGTGCACCTGCAGATGCGGAGTGGAGATCTCGGCATCGAGGAGGAGCTGCGCCGCGGTTGCCAGCGTGGATGGCTGCGCAACCTCCTCTCGCTGGAAGGCCGCCGCCGCGAGCTGCGGCAGCTCCTGTCGTCGCGAACGGTACCGGGGTGCCCGCCGCCCGACGTGCGCGCGTTCGACGCGGAGTTCGGCTTGACCTCGAGCGCGGCGCGCGTCGCCGCGTACCACGGCACGCCGGGCCTGCTTCGCTCGCTGTCGCGCCGATCGGCAGAGCTGAACTCCCGCCTCGCCGCGCCGCTCGCCGTGTTCCTCGCCTACGCCGGCGAGCTGCGGGAAGCAGACGCGCTCGCCCGGCCGATGTACCCCGGATCGCCGCGGCGCGAGACCTACGAAGCGGTCGTCCAGTGGCGCCGCGGCGATCTCGCCGGCGCGCGCGCGAGGCTGCGGACGCTGTTCGATCGGAATCCATGGACGTCTCCGCCGCCGCAGCTCCCGCCCTCGTACCTGTACGGCGAGCTCCTCGCCGAAATGGGGGACGACGAGGCGGCGGTCGAGGCACTGCAGACGTTCCATTCCCTCGACTTCCCCATCGACGACTTCTGGACATGGGCGTACCCGAAGAGCCTGTACCTGCTCGCCCGATCACAGGAGCGCCTCGGGCGCGTCGCGGACGCGAGGGCCACGATCGAGAGGCTGCTCGCGCTGTGGAGCCGGGCGGATCCGGACCTGCCGATGCTGGCGGCGGCGAGGGCGCTGCACGCGAGGGTGGTCGGCGCCCACGACTGACCGGCGGTCAGCGTTCGATCTTCTTCCCCGCCTTCTCCCAGCCCTGGATGCCGTCCGGCATCACGAACACCTTCGTGAAACCCTTCTCCGCCGCCACACGGGCGGCGCTGTGGCTCGCCGTTCACTTCGGGTTCGTGCAGTAGAAGATCAGCGTCGCGCCCCTGTTCGCCGGGAGCCGCTCGACGAGCGTGTCCTTCGTCACGAACTTCGCCCCGGGCAGGTGCCCCTGCTCGAACCGTTCAGGAGTGTTCGCGTCGAAGACGTGAACGTCGGGCTTTCCGAGCAGCGACTGGACCTCGTCGGGCGAGATCATCTTGAAGGGCTCTGAAGCGTGCGCCTGCGGGGCGACGGTCAGCAGGGCGAAGGTCAGCGCGAGAGGGATCCCGAAGATGCGATTCGTCATCCCCCTTTGATGCGCCGGGCGGGCGCTCGTGGCGGATCCCTAAGGGGGTAACTGCAAGCGCCGAGGCGCAGAGCGTTTCCGAAACGCGTCGCTAATTTCACCCGGGTGAAATTCTAGTTGACGGACATCAAAGACGAACGTCAGAACGAGGGGTCCTACACGCAACCTCGGAGCATCCCTGGCGCGCGCCACCTGCGCGGCGCTTGCGGTTGCTGGCGCGCGCTCCTTCGGAGCCCTTGCGGCTAACCACCCGTCCCGATCATCGGCAGCAGCCGCTTCGCCGGGCCGGCCTCCGCCATGTCGTGGCGCTCGCCCTTCGTCGAGAGCGCCTGGCGCACCCGCGCCGCGATCTCCGCGTCGGCGGCGCCCGATCGCAGCAGGTCGAGCAGCGGCACGCGGTCGCGCCCACCGAGGCAGGACCGCAGCGCGCCGTCCGCGCCGACGCGGATCCGGTTGCACCCGGCGCAGAAGTTCTCGGTCATCGCGCCGATGAACCCGAGGAGCCCCGCCTCCGTCGAGGTGCCCTCCCCCGCCTCTCCGCGCATGTGACGGGCCGGGCCCCAGCCGCGCGTCGCGTCGGGGGTGAGCCGGATCCCCTGCTCCTCGAGGAGCCGCTCGATGTCCTTCACCGGCACCGGCTGCGCCGCCGCGCCGAACGGCATCAGCTCGATGAAGCGCGCGATGGCGCCGTGACGCCACGCGAACCGTGCGATCGCCCCGAGCTCGAGGTCGTTCACGCCCTTCATGACGACCGTGTTGAGCTTCAGCGACAGGTAACCGGCCCTGCCCGCCGCCTCGAGCCCGCGCACGATCCGATCGAGGTCGGCTCCCGGCCCCGAGAGCGTCTTCATGCGCACCGGGTCGAGGGTGTCGAGCGAGACGTTCAGGCGCGCGACGCCCGCCTCGCGCAGCGGCACGGCGAGGCGGTGCAGCAGGTGCCCGTTCGTGGTGAGCGCGATCTCCTGGATGCCGGGGATGGACGCGACGTCGCGCACGACGTCGACGATGTCGTGGCGCAGCGTCGGCTCGCCGCCGGTGAGTCGCACCCGCTCGATCCCGAGCGTCGCCAGGACGGACACCAGCCGCCGCACCTCCTCGCGGCCCATCTGCTCGCGCGACGGCTTCGCGCCGGGCGAGCAGTAGCTGCACTGGAAGTTGCAGTGGTCGGTGAGCGAGAGGCGGACGTAGCGGATCGTGCGGCCCTGCGGATCGACGAGCGGGGCGAGCGGGGCCGGGGCGCTGTTCACGGGCGCGAGTACACCCCACGACGGTCCGCTTTTCAATGCGGAGCGCCCATCTCAGAGGCCGGATGACCTACATCACCAGGCGGACCGCGCACCTCACGAGCCGGACCGCTCACCTCACGAGCCGGACCGCTCACCTCAGGAGCCGGACCGCTCACCTCACGAGCCGGACCGCCTACCTCACGAGCTCCGCGCACGGCGGCGGGGGCGCGCCGGCCGCCTTCGCGGCGGCGGTGCCGGCCTTCGCCGCCTCCTCGAGGTGGCCGTGGATCTTCATCGCGCAGAACTTCGGGCCGCACATCGAGCAGAACTCCGCCGTCTTGAAGGCGTCCTGCGGCAGCGTCTCGTCGTGCATCGCGCGGGCGGTCTCCGGGTCGAGCGACAGC
Organism: Anaeromyxobacteraceae bacterium; assembly: GCA_035702585.1. GTDB lineage: Bacteria > Myxococcota > Myxococcia > Myxococcales > Anaeromyxobacteraceae > DASSQI01. The sequence goes on along the minus strand of DASSQI010000109.1, from coordinate 9,573 downwards.
CGGAACTGCTCGTTCCAGTCGAACCGGTACCGCGCGCGGGAGATGGCGTCGTCCCGGTCGCGCGCGCCGGGCCGCTTCAGCGCGACGTCGGCGGCGTGGGCCGCGATCTTGTACGCGATGATGCCCTGCCGGACGTCGTCCACGTTCGGCAAGCCCAGGTGCTCCTTGGGCGTGACGTAGCAGAGCATCGCGGCGCCGTGCTGCGCTGCGACCGTCGCGCCGATCGCGCTCGTGATGTGGTCGTAACCCGGCGCGACGTCGGTGACGAGCGGCCCGAGCACGTAGAACGGAGCGCCGTCGCACAGCTCGCGCTCCTTCTGCATGTTCATCGGGATCTGGTCGAGCGGCACGTGCCCCGGCCCCTCGACCATCACCTGGACGTCGTGCTTCCAGGCGCGCCGCGTCAGCTCGCCGAGCACCTTCAGCTCCGAGAACTGCGCCGCGTCGGACGCGTCGGCGAGGCAGCCCGGGCGCAGCCCGTCGCCGAGCGAGAAGGCCACGTCGTAGCGCTTGAAGATGTCGCAGATCGCGTCGAAGTGCGTGTAGAGCGGGTTCTCGGCGCCGTTCGCGAGCATCCACTGCGCCATCAGCGCGCCGCCGCGAGACACGATGCCGGTGATCCGCTTCGCCGCGAGCGGGATGAAGTCGCGCAGCAGCCCGGCGTGGATCGTCATGTAGTCCACGCCCTGCGCCGCCTGCGCCTCGATGATCTCGAGGAGCATCGCCGGCGTGAGGTCCTCGACCCGGTCGACGTGGGCGAGGCACTCGTAGATCGGCACGGTCCCGACCGGGAGCGGGCTCGCGCGCAGGATCGCCTCGCGGATCTTCGGGATGTCGCCGCCCGTGGACAGGTCCATCACCGTGTCCGCGCCGTACTTGATGCTGATGCGGAGCTTCTCGAGCTCGCCGGCGATGTCGCTCGTGACGGCGCTGTTGCCGATGTTCGCGTTGATCTTGCAGCGGGTAGCGAACCCGATCGCGAGCGGCGAGAGCTCGGGGTGGTTCACGTTCGCGGGGATGATCATCCTCCCGCTCGCGACCTCCTCGCGCACGCGCTCGACGTCGAGCTGCTCGTGCGCGGCGACGTGCGCCATCTCCTCCGTGACGACGCCCTCGCGGGCGAACCGCATCTGCGTCACGTTCTTCAGACCACGCCTCTTCGCGACCCACTCCGTCCGCATGCACGCCTCCTGCGACGAACCGCCACGGGTTCATCCCGCGGAGGTGGCGGATCTGTCAATACGCAGCCCCGAGCAGCAGGCGCCCGTCAGCGCTGCGCCGCTGCTTCAACGCGGGGGTGCGGCTTCCTGTTCCCGCCGAGCGCGCAGCGTCAGCGCAGCGCCTTGAAGGCGTCCCGTCCGGCGTAGCGGGCGCTGTCGCCGAGCTCCTCCTCGATCCTGAGGAGCTGGTTGTACTTCGCGATGCGATCCGTCCGGGAAGCCGAGCCGGTCTTGATCTGCCCGCAGTCGCAGGCGACGGCGAGGTCGGCGATGGTCGTGTCCTCGGTCTCGCCGGAGCGGTGGCTCATCACGCTCGTGTAGCCCGCGCGGTGGGCCATCCGGACCGCGTCGAGCGTCTCGGTGAGGGAGCCGATCTGGTTCACCTTCACCAGGATCGAGTTCGCGATCCCGCCCTGGATGCCTCGCGAGAGGCGCTCGACGTTCGTGACGAACAGGTCGTCGCCGACGAGCTGCACGCGGTCGCCGAGCGCGTCGCTGACGAGCTTCCAGCCCTCCCAGTCGTCCTCGGCGAAGCCGTCCTCGATCGAGACGATCGGGTACTTCTTGCAGAGGTCGGAGTACCAGGCCGCGAGCCCCGCGCGATCGAACTGCTTGCCCTCGCCCTTGAGCTTGTAGGTGCCGCTCGCCTTGTCGAAGAACTCGCTCGACGCGCAGTCGAGCGCGAGCGCGACGTGGTCGCCGGTCTTGAGGCCGGCCTGGGCGATCGCCTCCATGATGACGGCCAGCGCCTCCTCGTTCGACGGCAGGTTCGGCGCGTAGCCGCCCTCGTCGCCGACGCCGGTGTTGGCGCCGCGCTTCTTCAGGACCTTCTTCAGCGCGTGGAACACCTCGGCGCCGTAGCGCAGCGCCTCGGCGAAGGTGGGCGCGCCGAGCGGCACCACCATGAACTCCTGGATGTCGACGTTCGAGTCGGCGTGCGCGCCACCGTTCAGGATGTTCATGAGCGGCACCGGCAGCGTCCGCGCGCCGGCGCCGCCGATGTAGCGGTACAGCGGCGTCTCGTGCGCGAGCGACGCGGCGCGCGCGGCGGCGAGCGAGACGCCGAGGATGGCGTTCGCGCCCAGCTTGGCCTTGTTCGGGGTGCCGTCGAGGTCGACCATGCGGCGATCGAGCGCGGCCTGCTCGGACGCGTCCATGCCGAGGACGGCAGGCGCGATCACGTCGATGACGTTCGCGACCGCCTTGCGGACGCCCTTCCCGAGGTAGCGCGACGAGTCGCCGTCGCGGAGCTCGATCGCCTCGTGCTCGCCGGTGGAGGCGCCGGACGGGACGGCCGCGCGGCCGACGTGGCCGCTCGCGATGGCGACCTCGACCTCGACGGTCGGATTCCCGCGCGAATCCAGGATCTCGCGCGCGTGGACGTTGATGATCTCGTTCATCGCGACCCTCGTGTGTGGGGAGGCCCCGGACTCTGCCGCTCAGCCCCTTGAACGTCAACGGTTTCCGACTGCGCGGATGGGGATTCGGCGGTAACGTCGAGCGACCAACCGGCGAGCGCCCGGCCGCGGGCGCGTGGAGGCGTTCATGGCGGGTCTCCTGGAGGGCAAGGTCGCAGTCGTGACGGGAGCGGGAGGCGGCATCGGCCGCGAGCACGCGCTCGCGCTCGCGCGGGAGGGCGCGCGCGTGGTGGTGAACGACCTCGGGTCGAACCGGCACGGCGGCGGCCGCGGCGCGGACATGGCCGACGGCGTCGTCGCGGAGATCAAGGCGGCCGGCGGCGACGCGGTCGCGAACTACGACAGCGTCGCGTCGCGCGAGGGCGCTGACGGCCTCGTGTGGACCGCGCTCAACCGCTACGGCCGGGTGGACGTCCTCGTGAACAACGCGGGCATCCTGCGCGATCGCACGCTGCTCAACATGAGCGACGAGGACCTGGATCGAGTGCTCGACGTCCACCTGCGCGGCACGTTCTTCATGATGCAGGCCGCGGCCCGCATCATGAAGGTGCAGGGCCAGGGCGGACGCATCGTGAACACGACGAGCCTCTCGGGGATGCTCGGCAACTTCGGTCAGGCGAACTACGCGGCGGCCAAGGCGGGCATCTACGGACTCACGCGGGTGGGCGCGCTCGAGCTGCAGCGCGCGCGCATCACCGTGAACGCGATCGCGCCCGTGGCGCTGACGCGGATGACGTCGGACATCGCGATGATGAAGGGCGCCACCGAGCGGGACCTGGGGCCGCAGCACGTCGCCCCCGTCGTCGTCTTCCTGGCGAGCGATCTCGCCGCGGAGATCACCGGCCAGGTGGTCGGCGTGCAGGGCAGGAAGCTCTTCGTGTACCGCGTCGAGACGAGCCCGGGCGTCGAGCGCGACGAGGCCGACGGGCTCTGGACCGCCGAGAGCATCGCGAGCAAGTGGGGGGAGATCTCGGGCTAGAAGCAGCGCGAGCTGAAGCTCGCGCGGGTCATGCAAAGTCGATGATCACCACGCCTCGATTCGGCCGTTCCTCGCCTGGGGCTGGGTCGGACCGACTCGGGGAAGGCGGGATCGACGGCACCGGGAGCTCCACCACGGGCCGATCCTCGCGTCGATCCTGCTGATCGCGCCGCTTGATCTCCTCGATGATGAACGCATCCAGCATTTGGGTACCGTCCTCTGTTCCTTGCCTCGCCGTAATATGGACGCCGCAGGGTTGCTTCGGATTTATCCGTCCACCCTGACCTTCGCCAGGGCTCTCCTTTCGGGTTCGATCCTCCTCCTCGCGAACAGCTGCGTCAAGAGTCGATGACGCGTTGCGTTATAGCGCGACCGGGAGAAACCGACAACGCCCAATCCGGTAAGCACCTGTTTTGCTGAACGGTTTCAGCGTCCTTCCGCGCGCGCCTTGAAGGCGTCCAGCACGCGGTGGAGCTGCACCCTCGCCAGCTCGTCGCTGATGCGATCCACGACCGACTGCGGGACGAGCGGGGGTTTGGACACCTGGACCTCTATCGAGTAGCGGGCGCGCGTCTTGCCACCCGTGTCTGCGAGTTCCCAGGCGCCGTTCACGACCTTCATCCAGTCGCCCGACACGAGCGACCAGGTCAGCGCGGTGGGAGGGACGGGCACGTGGCGGAGCGTGTAGCGGATCGTCTTCACGCCGACGTCGACCTCGTACTCCGCGTCGATCGTGCCGTTCGCGTTCGGCGGCTTCGGCCAGCAGCCCTTCACGCCGGGCACGAACTCCGGATAGCGCGCCAGGTCCATCACGAGCGCGAAGAAGCGCTCCACCGGTGCGTCGACGACCACCTCGCGCGTCAGCTTGTGGCTCATCCCTCTCCCCGCTCAGATCATGTCGCAGCCGGCTCGCCGGCGCCGAGCCGCTCGATGAGGGCGCCCGGCATGCGCTGGACTCGCCCGTCGAGATCTACGCACGCGTGGAGCGTGTGTCCGGTCGCGAGCACCGCGTCCTCTCGAAGGATTCGGTAGTCGAACCGGGCGGACGCCCGCCGCGCCTCGGCGAGCGTGATCTCGACGGTGATGAGATCGTCGTAGCGCGCGGGCTGCTTGTAGCTCACCTGCGCCTCGACGACCGGAAGTCGCAGCGCGTACTCCGCCTCGAAGTCGCGGTAGCGCATGCCCTTCGCGCGGATGAACTCGTTCCGAGCCGCCTCGAAGTACCTCAGGTAATTGGCGTAGTAGACGACGCCCATCTGGTCCGTGTCGCCGTAGATGACCCGGATCTGCGTCCGCTCCATGGCGCGCTCCGCTACGGGTTCTCGATGCGGATGAGCCGCGTCGGCGCCGCGGTCGAGCCGTACCCGTCGATCTCGCGGATGGCGGATTGTAGATCTGCCTCGCGGGCCGAGTGCGTCACGATGATGACCGCCACGGGCGCGCCGGCCGCGTTCTGCTCGTCCTGCTGAACGGCCGCGATGCTGATGTGACGGCCCGCGAGCGTCGTCGCGATGCGCGCCAGCACGCCGGGCTCGTCCTTCACGGTGAACCGCAGGTAGTACGCGCAGCGGACGTCGTCGTGCGGCCGCAGGGAGACGCGGGCCTCGGCGGGCGGCAGCGGCACGCGACCGGGACTCCCCGCCACGATGTTGCGGGAGAGGTCGATGATGTCGGAGACCACCGCGCTGCCGGTCGGCATCGCCCCCGCGCCCTGCCCGATGAGGAGCGACGGCCCGAGCGCCTCCGAGCGCAGCAGCACCGCGTTGAACGCGCCGCGGACGCCGGCGAGCAGCGAGTCCCTCGGGATGAACGCAGGGTGCACGCGCGCCTCGATCATGCCGTCGGGACCCGCGCCCGCGGTGGGCGCCGTGCCCTCCGCGCGACGCGCGATCGCGAGCAGCTTCAGCGCGTAGCCCGACTCCCGCGCCCAGGCGAAGTCCTCCGGCTCGAGGCTCATGATCCCCTCGGTGAGGACGTCCTCGGGGCGCAGCCGGGCGCCGAACGCGAGCTGCGCGAGCACGCACAGCTTCTGGGCGGCGTCGCCGCCGGACACGTCGAGCGTCGGATCGGCCTCGGCGTAGCCGAGCCGCTGCGCCTCCGACAGCGCGTCGCCGAGCGGCTGCTCGCCGTCGGCCATCGCCGAGAGGATGTAGTTCGTCGTCCCGTTCACGATGCCGTGGATCGACACGATGCGATCCGACGCGAGCGCCTCGCGCAGCGTGCGGATGATCGGGACGCCGCCGCAGACCGAGCCCTCGTAGTAGACGTCGACGCCCTTCTCGACCGCGAGCCGGAAGATCTCCTCGCCGCGAGCGGCGAGCAGCGCCTTGTTCGCCGTGACGACGTGCTTCCCGCGCTCGAGCGCGCCCATCACGATCCGGAAGGACTCGTCGACCCCGCCGATGAGCTCCACCACGACGGCGATCTCGGGGTCGGTGAGGAGGTCCTCCGGGCGCGTCGTGACGATCTCGCGCGGTACGTCGACGACCCGGGACTTGTCGGGGTCGCGCAGCGCGATCTTGCGCACGCGGATGCGCGCGCCGAGGCGCGCCTCGATCTCACGGGCGTGCTGCTGCAGGATCGACAGGACTCCGCCGCCCACGGTGCCGAACCCGGCGATCCCGATTCCAACTTCACGCATGCTCACCTCGCAGGACCCGCCATCTTAGCGCCTTCCCGGGAAACGAGTTCGGCGAGCGCCTCGGCGGCGGCGGCTCGGACCTCGGGCAGCTCGTGGCCGATCGCCACCGTGTCGAGCCACGTGCGCGCCTCCGGGCCGCCGAGGTCCCCCACGATGCGCGCGATCTGGGCCAGATCGCGGCCGCCGCGGCGATGCCCGAGCTCGACGAGCGGCATGACCGCGCGACGATCTCCGATCTCCGCGAGCGCGCCGATCGCCCGATCCGCGACGCGCGGGTCGTCGTCCGAGAGCCGCTCGATGAGCCCCGGCACCGCAGCAGGACTGCGGCGATCGGCCAGCGCCTTGAGCGCGAGATCCCGCACGCGCGGGCTCCCCGACTGCAGGTCGCGCACGAGCTCGGCCTCGCCCCGGCCGCCGTCGGCGAGCCGCTGCGCGATGCCGCTCGCGGCCTCCCGGGCGCCCTCGCGCATCGCCCGCACGAACGCGCCGCCCATGCCCATCTCGCCGGGGCGCAACGCATCCTCGCCCGTGCCGGTCTCGCGCACGGGCGACGTCCCCGCGGCTCCCGAGACCTCGAGCGTCACGGCGACGCGCGCGCCGGCCGCGCCGCCCGCCCCGCTCGCGACCGCGTTCACCTGGTCCACCACGACGCGCACCATGCGGCGGTCGGCGTCCTTCGGCGGGCGGGCGTCGGGAGGGAGGAAGGCGGCGTGCTCCGCGAGCGCCTGCACCGCCGCGGCGGAGATGTCCGCCTCCGAGATGCCGTACCGGCGGAACTGCGCGCTCGCGTCGGTGTCCGCGACGATGACGCGGTCGATCGCCCGCGGCGCCGGCGATCGACATGCACCGAGCGTGAGCGCAGCGCCGGCCGCGATCGCGACCAGCGCTGCGCGAACAGACGGGGAACGGCGAAACGCGGTCAGCGCGATTCTCCTCCGTCGTCGCCCGGCGCAGGCGGAAGGAGCGCCTTCGGCTCCCGCGGCTCGTCCGGCGATCCGGGTCGATCCGGGGCTGTCGCGGTCTCGCGCGGCGCGGTCGTGGCGGTCTCGGCGGCGGGTCCGATCGCCGGAGCGGCCGTGCTGCCCTCGGCAGGCGGCGAAGCCCCAGCGCCCGCGGGCTGGGCGTCCGGCCCCGCCGAAGCGGTCGCAGCGCCTCCTCCTGCCGATGCGCCTCCACCGGGCGCGGCGCCCGCGGCGCCTTCCCGGCGCTCGCCGCGCCCGCGTCCGCCGCGCCTTCTGCGCCGGCGCCGTCGCTTCCGCGGCTCGCCTTCTGGCGTGGCGGCGCCGCTCTCACCGGCTGCGGCCTGCGACCCCGCTTCCTCGGAACCTTCCTCCTCGTCGCCCTCGTCGCCCTCGCCTTCTTCGGGCTCCTCGACCGCGGCGCCCGGAACGGCGGCCGGCTCGGCTGCGGCGATGATGCGCCCCTCGTCGGTGCGAGCGGCGTCGCCGCGCGAAGCAGCGGTCGCCGTCTCCTCGACGGTGGCTCCCGCAGCGGCGCTCTCGTCGGCAGCGGACACAGCGGCAGGGCCTACGGCAGGTGCGGGTTCGGTCGCGGCGGCCGCGGGCTTCTCGCGGCGAGACCGCTCCTCCGCACGCTGGCGCCGCTCCTCGCGGGCCTCGTTCTCGCGGCGCTCGCGCTCCTCGCGCCGCGCCTTGCGCGCCCCCTCCTCCTGGGCTGCCGCATCCGCAGCCGCCTTGAAGAAGGCCTCGTCGACCTCGGGCACGACGACGAGCTTGCACCCGACGACCGCCTCGGCCATCGCCTCGGCCAGCGCGTCGCCGCACAGGAGGATGACCGGCAGCTGACCCGACGCGGTCGCGTCTGCCCGAGCCTCGCGCCCCGGCTCGCCTGCGGACAGGACGACGCCGATCTGGGCGCCGTAGTTGCCGATGTCGCGGCGCAGCTCCGTGATCTCGCGGCGAGCGATCTCGCCGGCGCCGCGCATCACGCGGACGCAGTGGCGGACGTCGCCGAGGCCCATCTTCTTGCGCGCCGTGTAGACGACGTGCTCGCGCCCTCGCTTCGCGACCTTGAGCTCGCGGAAGTCGAGCTTCTCGAGCAGCGCCGCCGCGACGTACTCGATCGTCGGGCCGTCGCACTCGCGGAGCCTGCGCCGCAGCGCGAGCAGCGCCGCGCGCCGGACGTCGACGGCGGCCGCCGGCCGCACCGCCGGGAGGACGACCGCGGCGCGCTCGCCCGGCTCGGGCTGCGCGGCGAGCGACACCGACTCCCCGTCGATCGCGAACAGCGGCTTGCGCCCCGCCGACTCGCGCCGGCGGTTGTCCTCGACCAGGGCCGCGGCCAGCGCGGAGCTGTCGCGGACGAAGGCGTCCGGCATGAGCGCGCGCTCCGCGCCCTGCGAGGCGATCTCCGCGAGCGACAGCGCGTGGTCCGCACCGGCGAGGATCTCGAACGCGACCTCGGCCGGCGGCGGGAAGCGACGGCCACGCCGCTCCTCGCCCTCCTCGCGACGGCGCGCGCGCTGCTCGGCGCCGCGCCCGACGCTGCGGGCCATCTCCTTGGACGGGATGGGGTGCCGCTCTCGCGGGCGGTAAGGGAGCTCGTTCTCGGGCGGCGGCTCGACGATGCCGTCCAGCCCCTGCGGGTCCTCGTCGAGGCCCCACTCCACGAGCGCGAAGGTGCCGGGCTGCACCACCGCGACGGCGCGATCGCTTCGCGGCAGGCGGCAGTGGTTCGCGAGCTGGCCGCCCATGACCTCTTCGGGGATCTTCCCGATGTGGTCGAGCAGGCTGTCGCGCACCGCGATCTCGGCGATCTTCTTGAAGTGGAGTGGTTTTCCCTCGCGCCGCAGGACCTCGATCGCGGCTTCGGTGAAGGTCATGGAAAGTCCGGAATGTCGGCGGCCGAAAGCGGCCGCCCGAGGAGGCATCTTTGGGGCCGGACTGCTGGCGTGTCAACGTTGAAACGCGCGAATCCCCGCGACATTTCGAAGGGGTGATCCGCATCCGCCCCGGAGCGAGCTGGAAGCAGGACCCCGAGGTCCGGCGCGCCCTCGCGCGCTCCCCGGCCGAGGCCGTGGCGCACCTCGTCGACGCGCTCGCCATTGAGGTGGACGGGTTCGACCTCGCCGCGGGCCGCGCCGAGGGGGAGCTCCTCCCGGCGCTCGAGGCCCTGCTGACCGCGATCGCGCGGCTCGTGGAGGGAGCGGGCCGAGCGGACGTGCACTTCGCGGAGGGCGGCCTCGAGGTGCTGCTCCGCAGAAGGGGCGCGGCGGCGCTCATCACGGTGGTGGCGCTGGAGCGGCCGTCGCGCGTGCTGGCGCGCGACGTCGAGGTCGAGCTCGCGGCGCTCGCC
>DASSQI010000108.1:0-2210 GCA_035702585.1 Anaeromyxobacteraceae bacterium | reverse complement strand
GACGCGCGGCGAGGGCATCGCCGAGCTCGCGGCGGCGCTGACGCGACATCGCGCCGATCTCGAGGCGACCGGCGGGTGGAAGGCGCGCGAGGTCTCCCGCGCCCGCGCCGGGTTCCTCACGCTCCTGCGCGAGCGGCTCCTCACGACCGCGCTCGAGCGGCTCCAGAAGGAGCACGGCGCCCTGGATGTGCTGGCCGAGCGGATCGCTGCTCGCGAGGCGGACCCGTACGCGCTGGCTGAGGCGGTTGCGGCCAGGGTTCGCGGCTGAAATAAGATGTCGCTCCGCATGCCCCCGGACCGCAGCGATCCGCCTCCCGAACCCCGGACATCCGAATTCCGGACTTCCGAATTCCGTCCGCCCGAGCCGTCGCGGTGCCGCCCTGGCGTCGATCCCGTCGTACCCGAGCTCGAGGTGCGACTCGGGTGCTCGCTGCCGGACGCCGCCATCGCGCTCGCGGCGCTGACGCACAAGTCGTACGTGAACGAGCACCGGTCGCAGCTGCTCAGCGACAACGAGCGCCTCGAGTTCCTCGGCGACGCGGTGATCGACCTCGCCGTCGCGCACCGGCTCATGGAGCGCTTCCCCGATGCGCGGGAGGGCGACCTCTCGAAGCTGCGCGCGGCGGTCGTCGACGAGGCGGGCCTCGCGAAGATGGCGCGCGAGATCGGGATCGGCCCGCTCCTGAGGCTGGGTCGCGGCGAGGAGCTCACCGGCGGACGCGAGAAGGCTTCGCTCCTGGCCGACGCCATGGAGGCGGTCGTCGCCGCGGTGTACCTCACCGGGGGACTCGAGCCGGTGCTGCGGCTCATCGATCGTTTCCTGGGCGACGCGTTCGCGCGCGCCACGGCGGGGACGCTCGACAGGGACTTCAAGACGCAATTCCAGGAGCTGGCGCAGAGCCGGCTGCGGTCCACGCCGCGCTACCGCGTGGTCGCGGAGCACGGACCCGACCACTCGAAGACGTTCGAGGTCGAGCTCGAGCTGCGCGGCGAGGTGGTCGGCCGGGGCAGCGGCCGCTCGAAGAAGGACGCGGAGCAGTCCGCGGCGAGGGGTGCGCTCGAGACGGTGAACGGGAGGTTCGGCGTCGAGCCGCGCGCGCTGCAGGTCTCGCCCGCTCCGTCGCCGACTCCGACCACCACCGGGACGCCGGCCGAGGCCGACGCCGTCGTGAGCCTCGAGGCCGTCGAGCACGCGCGAATCGTCGAGCACGGTGAGCACGTCGATTCGGCGGAGGCCGCGATGCCAGACGCGGCGCCGGAGGCGCCGGCCGAAGTGGCGGAGACTGGCACCCTCGAGACCCCGTCGACGGCGACCGAGACGCCGCAAACGACCCTGGACAGGCCGGCGAAGGCTGCCGCGTCCGCGTCCGCGAAGCGCAGAGCGGTCGCGACGCGCCGCCGCGCCGCGGCGCCGTCCGCGACGAAAGCCAAGAAGCGGACGGCCCCGTCGGGAAAGGCGCGGCCCGCACGCGCGAAGCGAGCGCCTCGCGCGAAGCGCTAGCAGAGGGTAGGATGCGCCCGCTCCGCGCGCCGACCCGCGCGGTGTTTTGATTGCGGGCCCCCAGGTCGGTCGCTAGCATGCCGCGCATGCTCCGACTCCTCGTCTGCGCCACGCTCGCATTCGCCGGCCCCTCGCTGGCGTTCGCCCAACAGACGCCCGCGAAGAAGCCGGCCGGGACCTCGCAGGGCACCACCACGAAGCCGCCCGCGGGCGGTCAGGGAGGGAAGAAGATGGCCGACAACATCTACGCGACGTTCAAGACCTCGATGGGCGACATCGTCGTGAAGCTCATGCCCGAGAAGGCGCCGAAGACGGTCGAGAACTTCGTCGGGCTCGCCGAGGGCACGAAGAAGTGGACCGACCCGCGGACCGGGATGCCCTCGTCGAAGCCGCTCTACGACGGCACGGTGTTCCACCGCGTCATCCCCGAGTTCATGATCCAGGGCGGTGATCCGCAGGGCACCGGCATGGGCGGCCCGGGCTACAAGTTCGAGGACGAGATCGGCCCCGACAACAAGTTCGATCGCCCGTTCCTGCTCGCGATGGCGAACGCGGGCCCGAACACGAACGGCTCGCAGTTCTTCATCACGGAGGTCCCCACGCCGCACCTGAACCGCGGCCACACCATCTTCGGCGAGGTGGTGAAGGGGCAGGAGCTCATCGCCAAGATCGCGCGGCTCGGGAACGGCAAGACGAAGCTCGAGAAGCT
>DASSQI010000107.1:0-16044 GCA_035702585.1 Anaeromyxobacteraceae bacterium | reverse complement strand
CAGGCGATCGTCGAGACGGTCGAGCGGGCGTCCGAAGCATATGGGCTGCGCCACGGCCCGATCCACGCCGAGCTGCGTCTGAGCCCGGACGGCCCGTGCATCCTGGAGGTCGCCGCCCGCTCGATCGGCGGGCTCTGCTCGCGGACGCTGCGGTTCGGCGCGGGGCTCACGCTCGAGGAGATCCTCATCGCCCACGCGGTCGACCTGCCGATCGCGAGCGTCCGGCGCGAGCGGCGCGCCTCGGGCGTCATGATGCTGCCGATCCCGCGCGCGGGCGTGCTGCGCGGCGTCGCCGGCGTCGAGGACGCGCGCGCCGTGCCGGGCGTCGAGGACGTCGTCGTGACGGCGGAGGTGGGCAGGCAGGTGGAGCCGCTCCCCGAGGGCGACGCCTACCTCGGCTTCGTGTTCGCGAAGGGGGACGAGCCTGCCGAGGTCGAGGCGGCGCTCCGCGCGGCTCACGCCCGGCTGCGCTTCGAGATCACCCCGAGGCTTCCGCTCGCGAGCGCCGCCGCGGGTCCGTGAAGAAGTGTTTCGCCGCGTCGTGAGCAGGTACGTCGCGAGTGTTTTGTGTGTAGGTTTGCGTACCTTCGTTCGCGTGGGTCGCACATGGAAGATCGGCAGGGACCGCTCCGGCGCTCGACGCTCCGACCGAGAGTCGGAGCAGCGGTCGCAGCAGGAGCGGCCGGGCGCAGGCTCGTTCGATACCGCGCCAGGGGCGCTCGATGAGCCACCTCGCGGCGTTGCTGCTCGTCGCCGCCGCGGCGGCGACGCCACCTGAGCAGGAGAGCGTCACCCCGGGCACGCCGCCGGAGGCGCCGCGTACGCTCGCGCTCGCCGACGCGGTGCGGTCCGCGGTCGAGCACCAGCCACAGCTCCTGCAGGCGCGCGCGGCCGCCGAAGCCGCCGCGGCGCGCTCGGACCTGGCGCGTTCCGGCCTGTTGCCGCAGCTGAACGGGACGGCCTCGTACTCGCGCGAGACCGCGAACTTCACCCCGCGGCCGGGGCTCACGACGTCCGCGGCACGCGCCTCGTCGAGCTGGGACACCGTGAACTTCTGGTCGTTCGGCGCGACGCTGTCGCAGCTCGTGTTCGACTTCGGGCAGACCTCCGGTCGCTGGCGCGCCGCGCTCGCGAGCGCCGACGCGCAGCGCAGCAGCGAGCGGATGACGCGCATCCAGGTCGTCCTCGGCGTCGAGATCGCCTATTTCACCGCGCGGGCCGGGAAGGACCTCGTGCGCGTGGCACGCGACAACCTCGCGAACCAGGAGAACCACCTGCGACAGGTGGAGGGCTTCGTCCGCGCGGGAGCGCGCCCCGACATCGATCTCGCCCAGGCGCGGACCGATCGCGCGAACGCCGAGGTCCAGCTCATCAACGCGCAGAACGCGTACGACACGGAGAAGGCCCAGCTCGCGCAGGCCATGGGGCTCGAGGCGGCGACGGAGCTCGACGTCGGGGACGACCAGCTCCCGCCCGTCGCCGGCGAGGGCGAGCGCCTGGAGCCGCTGTTCGCGGAGGCGCTCGCGAACCGCCCCGACATCGCCGCGCTCGAGCAGCAGGCGCGCGCGCAGGAGCTCACGCTCGGCTCGCTCCGCGGCGCCTATCTCCCGATGCTGGGCGCCTCCACGGGGATCGCGACCGCAGGGCAGGCGCTCGACTCGACCGCGACGAACTGGAACGCGACCGCGACGCTGACCTGGAACCTGTTCCAGGGGTGGGCCACGCACGCCCAGAGCCGCGAGGCGCAGGCGAACCTCGACGCCGCCCGGGCCCAGGTCGCGCTGCTGCGGCAGCAGACGCGGGTGGACGTCGAGCAGTCCCGCCTCGCCGTTCGCGCCGCGAAGCAGGCGCTCTCCGCCGCGGACGTGGCGCTCGTGAACGCCCAGCAGCGGCTGAGGCTCGCCGAGCGCAGGTACGAGACGGGGGTAGGGAGCGCGATAGAGCTCGGCGACGCGCAGGTGGCGCTCACGACGGCGGCCGCGCAGCGAGTGCAGGCCGAGTACAGCGTCTCCACGTCGCGAGCACAGCTGCTCCGGGCGCTGGGGCGGGAGGTGCCGGGTGCCTGATCTGGAAGCGAGGAAGGTCCACGCCGAGGCGGAGACGAGCTCGCCCGCGGTCGTTGATCACGCGAGGCGTAGACGGCGGAGGCGCTGGGCGTCGGTCGCGGTGGCGCTCGCGGTGCTCGCGCTGGGGGCGTGGGCGCTCCACGCCCGGACGTCCAGCAGCGGTCGGGCGTCGGCGCAGCGCGCGGCCGCGACGGCGGCGCGGCCCGTCCCGGTGGTGGCGCAGCCGGTCGCGCGTCGCGACCTGCCGATCTACCTCGAAGGCCTCGGGAGCGTCACCGCGTTCCAGACCGTCACGGTGAAGGCGCAGGTGGACGGGCGCCTCGACCAGGTCCTCTTCCGCGAGGGGGAGAAGGTGCGCCGGGGCCAGGTGCTGGCGCAGATCGATCCGCGGCCGTTCCTGAACCAGCTCCACCAGGCCGAGGGCGCCCTCGCGCGCGACCAGGCTCAGCTCAGGAACGTGCGGGTCAACGTGGAGCGCGACCGGCAGCTCGCGGCGGAGCGGCTCATCGCGCAGCAGCAGCTCGACGCCGACGTCGCCGCGAGCGGCCAGCTCGAGGGCGCGGTGCGGATGGACGAGGCGGCGATCGAGGCCGCGCGGCTGAACCTCCAGTACGCGCGCATCACCTCGCCCATCGACGGCGTGACCGGCATCCGCCTCGTCGACCCCGGGAACGTCGTGCACCCGTCCGACCAGAACGGGATCGTCATCATCACCCAGCTCGACCCGATCGCGGTCCTGTTCACGCTGCCGCAGGACGAGCTGACGCCCGTCCTGCAGGAGCTGCAGCGTCACGCGCTCGAGGTCGAGGTCTTCAGCCGCGACGGCGCGACGTCGCTCGGCAAGGGGCAGCTCGCGCTCGTCGACAACCAGATCAACCAGACGACGTCCACGATCCGGCTCAAGGCGATCGTGCCCAACCCCCGCCGCCTGCTCTGGCCGAACCAGTTCGTGAACGCTCGGCTGCACCTCACGACGCGCGAGGGCGCCCTCGTCATCCCTGCGGCGGCGGTGCAGCGCGGCCCCGCGGGGACGTTCGTGTTCGTCGTGGGAGCCGACGACGCCGCCGCCGCGCGCCCGATCGAGCTCGGCGCTGCGCAGGGCGACCTCGCGGTCGTGACTCGCGGGCTCCAGGACGGCGATCGCGTCGTCGTCGAGGGGCAGAATCAGCTCCGGCCCGGGAGCAAGGTCGTCCTGCGCGAGCCGGGAAGCGCTCCGGGCCGGCCCGCCGGCTCCGGTGCCTCGCCGGCCCCGGGGAGCGCGTCCACACGATGAGCGTCTCCGAGCCATTCATCCGCCGGCCCGTCGCGACGTCGTTGCTCACGTTCGGTCTGCTCCTCGCGGGCCTGATCGGATACCGGCAGCTGCCGATCTCCGCCCTCCCGCAGGTGGAGTACCCGACGATCGTCGTGTCGACGCTGCTCCCGGGTGCGAGCGCCGAGACGATGGCGTCCGCGGTGACGACGCCGCTCGAGCGGCAGTTCGGGCAGATGCCGTCGCTCTCGCAGATGACGTCCGTGTCGAGCTTCGGCGCCTCGCAGATCACGCTCCAGTTCGATCTCGAGCGGAACATCGACTCCGCCGAGCAGGACGTCCAGGCCGCCATCAACGCCGCGTCGAACCTGCTCCCGCGGGGCCTGCCGTCGCCGCCCACGTACAGCAAGAGCAACCCGGCGGATGCCCCCATCCTCACGCTCGCGATCAGCTCCGAGACGCTCCCGCTCGACCAGGTCGACGACTACGCCGACTCGATCCTGGCGCAGAAGATCTCGCAGGTCGCCGGCGTGGGCCTCGTCACGATCAACGGCGGCCAGAAGCCCGCGGTGCGCGTGCAGGTCGACCCGGCGGCGCTCGCGGGTTCGGGGCTCAGCCTCGAGGACGTGCGCCAGGCGGTGGTGGCGGCGAACGTGAACCAGGCGAAGGGCAACCTCGACGGGCCGCGCCAGGACATGACGCTCGCGACGAACGATCAGCTGTTCAAGGCCGCGAGCTTCAGGCCGCTCGTCCTCGCGTACCGGAACGGCTCGCCCATCCGGCTCGACGACGTCGCCGACGCGGTGGACGGGGTCGAGAACGCGCAGCTCGCGGCGTGGGCCGACGAGGGGCGCGCCATCATCCTGAACGTGCAGCGGCAGCCGGGCGCCAACGTGATCAAGGTGGCGGACGACGTGAAGGCGCTGTTGCCGCGCCTCTCGTCGGCGCTGCCGCAGTCCGTGCGGGTGCAGGTGCTGAGCGATCGCACCGAGACGGTGCGGGGCTCGGTCGACGACGTGCAGCTCACGCTCGTGCTCACGGTCGCCCTCGTCATCGCGGTCATCTACCTGTTCCTGCGCACGCTGCGCGCGACGATCATCCCGGGCGTCGCCGTGCCGCTCTCGCTCGTCGGCACGTTCGGCGTCATGGTCCTGTGCGGCTACAGCCTGAACAACCTGTCGCTCATGGCGCTCACGATCTCGACCGGCTTCGTGGTCGACGACGCGGTCGTCATGATCGAGAACATCACGCGCCACATCGAGGAGGGCGAGACGCCGTTCCGCGCGGCGCTGAAGGGCTCGAAGCAGATCGGGTTCACGATCGTGTCGCTGACGGTGTCGCTCGTCGCGGTGCTCATACCGCTGCTCTTCATGGGCGGCATCATCGGGCGGCTCTTCCGCGAGTTCGCGGCGACGCTCGCGATCGCCATCTTCGTGTCGGCGGTGCTCTCGCTGACGCTGACCGCGATGATGTGCGCGTACGTGCTCCGGCCGCACGAGGAGCCGAGCGGCGTCGCGCGCGCGCTCGAGAGGGGCTTCGACCGGCTGATCTCGTACTACGAGCGCACGCTGGGGTGGGTCCTGCGGCACCAGCCTGCGACGCTCGCGGTGACGGTCGGGACGCTGGCCTTGACCGTGATCCTCGCCGTGCTCGTGCCGAAGGGCTTCTTCCCCGTGCAGGACACCGGGCTCGTCATGGGCGTCTCGGAGGCGCCGCCGGACGTCTCGTTCGAGAGCATGTCGTCGCGGCAGCGCGCGCTCGCGCAGGCGCTGCGCCAGGATCCGGACGTCGCCTCGGTCGCGTCGTTCATCGGCGCGGACGGGACGAACCCCACGATGAACACGGGCCGCCTCTCGATCGCGCTCGATCCCCGCGCAGAGCGGAGCGCGACGGGCGAGGAGATCCTCTCCCGGCTGCGGTCGCGCGCGGCGACGGTCGAGGGTATCCGGCTCTACCTGCAGCCGGTGCAGGACCTCCAGATCGAGACGCGCCAGAGCCGGACCCAGTACCAGTACACGCTCGAGGATCCCGATCTCGACGAGCTCGCGGCGTGGGCGCCGAGGGTGCTCGCGAAGCTGCAGGCGCTCCCGCAGCTGCGGAACGTCGCGAGCGATCAGCAGACGGCGGGGCTGCAGCTCAGGCTCGTCATCGACCGCGACACCGCCTCGCGCCTCGGCGTGCAGGCCCAGGCGATCGACGACGCGCTCTACGACGCGTTCGGGCAGCGCCAGATCTCGACCATCTTCACGCAGCTGAACCAGTACCGCGTCATCCTCGAGGTGAAGCCGCAGTACCAGCAGGATCCCGACGCGCTGAACCACATCTACGTGCGCTCGCAGGGCGGCAACCCCGTCCCGCTCGCCGCGTTCACGCGGTTCGATCGCGCGACCGCGCCGCTCGCGATCAGCCACCAGGGCCAGTTCCCCGCCGTCACGATCTCGTTCGACCCGGCGCCAGGCGTGGCGCTCGGCGCCGCGGTGGACGCGATCGGTCGCGCCGACGCCGACCTCCAGCTCCCGCCCGGGCTCCGGGGCAGCTTCTCCGGGACGGCGCAGGCGTTCCGCGAGTCGCTCGCGAGCGAGCCCATCCTGATCCTGGCCGCGATCATCACCGTCTACATCGTGCTCGGCGTGCTGTACGAGAGCTACATCCACCCGATCACGATCCTGTCGACGCTGCCCTCGGCGGGCGTCGGGGCGATCCTCGCGCTCATGCTGTGCGGGATCGAGTTCGGCATCATCGCGCTCATCGGCGTCATCCTGCTCATCGGCATCGTCAAGAAGAACGCGATCATGATGATCGACTTCGCGCTCGAGGCGGAGCGGGGGCAGGGGCGGACCCCGCGCGACGCGATCTACCAGGCGTGCCTGCTGCGCTTCCGACCCATCATGATGACGACGATGGCGGCGCTGCTCGGCGGGCTCCCGCTGGCGCTCGGCTCCGGAGTCGGCTCCGAGCTGCGGCGGCCGCTCGGCATCAGCATCGTCGGCGGGCTCCTCATCTCGCAGCTGCTCACGCTCTACACGACGCCGGTCGTCTACCTGTACATGGAGCGCCTCGGCAGGTTCCTGCGGCGGGGTCGCGCGCCGGAGGACCAGCCGCGGGCGGTGGCGAGCGGGACATGAACATCTCGGGCCCGTTCATCCGGCGCCCGGTCGCGACCACGCTGCTCGCGGCCGCGCTGCTGCTGTCCGGCGCGGGCGCGTACACGCAGCTCCCCGTCGCGCCGCTGCCGCGGGTCGACTTCCCGACGATCAGCGTGAACGCCGGCCTCCCGGGCGCGAGCCCGGAGACGATGGCCTCCGCGGTCGCGACGCCGCTCGAGCGGCGCTTCGGGCGGATCGCGGGGCTCTCGGAGATCACGTCGGTGAGCTCGCTCGGCCAGACGAGCCTCACGCTCCAGTTCGACCTCGACCGCGACGTGGACGCCGCCGCGCGCGACGTGCAGGCCGCGATCAACGCCGCGACGGGCGATCTCCCCGCGAACCTCCCCACCCGGCCGAACTACCGCAAGGTGAACCCGTCGGACGCGCCGATCCTCATCCTGTCGGTGACGTCGGCGACGCTGCCGCTCGCCCAGGTCTACGAGGCCGCGAACACGATCCTGGCGCAGAAGATCGCGCAGGTGAGCGGCGTCGGCCAGGTGTTCGTCGGCGGGGGGCAGCAGCCCGCAGTGCGCGTGCAGGTCGATCCCCTCTCGCTCGCGGGCGCCGGGCTCGGGCTCGAGGACGTGCGGGCCGCGCTCGCGCAGGCGACGGTCGATCAGCCGAAGGGGTCGCTCTCGGGGCCGCGCTCGACGCAGGCGATCGCCGCGAACGACCAGCTGCTCCGCGCCGCGGAGTTCCGGCCGCTCGTCGTCGCGTACCGCAACGGCGCGCCGGTCCGGCTGCAGGACGTGGCGACGGTGCAGGACAGCGTCGAGAACACGCGCATCGCCGGCTGGGCGGACGGCCGGCGCGCGGTGATCATGCTCGTCCGGCGCCAGCCCGGCGCGAACATCATCGACGTCATCGAGCGCGTGAAGGCGCTCTTGCCGCAGCTCACGAGCTCCATCTCGCCGGCCATCGACGTCCAGGTGACGATGGACCGCAGCCAGACGATCCGCGCCTCGGTGCGCGACGTCGAGCGCACGCTCGTGCTGAGCGTCGTGCTCGTCGTGCTCGTGGTGTTCGTCTTCCTCCGCAGCGCGCGCGCGACGCTCATCCCCAGCGTCGTCGTCCCGCTGTCGCTCGTCGCCACGTTCGGCGCGATGTACCTGCTCGGCTACAGCCTGGACAACCTGTCGCTCATGGCGCTCACGATCTCCACGGGGTTCGTCGTGGACGACGCGATCGTCGTCACCGAGAACATCACGCGGTTCGTCGAGGCCGGCGAGGCGCCCTTCACGGCCGCGCTGCGCGGGGCGAAGCAGATCGGCTTCACCATCGTCTCGATCACCGCGTCGCTGCTGGCGGTGTTCATCCCGCTCCTGCTCATGGGCGGCATCGTGGGGCGACTGTTCCGCGAGTTCGCCGTGACCCTCAGCGTGGCGATCGCGATCTCGGCCCTCATCTCCCTCACGCTGACGCCGATGATGGCGTCGCGCCTGCTGCGGGCGGCCGGCCCCCGGCGGCGCGGCTGGTTCGGCCGCTCCTCGGAGGGCGTGCTCGACCGCATGCTCCGCGCGTACGACCGCGGCCTCTCGTGGGCGCTCGATCACCACGCGTTCATGCTGCTCGTCACGGTCGCCGCCGCGACGCTGAGCGTCGTGCTCTACGTCATCGTGCCGAAGGGCCTCTTCCCGCAGCAGGACACCGGCTCGCTGTCGGGGATCTCGGACGCGCCGCAGGACATCTCGTTCCCGGCGATGCGCGAGCGACAGGAGCTCGTCAACCGCGTCCTCGCGTCGCACCCCGCGATCGCCCACTTCGTGTCGTTCACCGGGGGAGGAGGGTCCATCAACACCGGAAACGTCTTCGTGGAGCTGAAGCCTCGCGGCGAGCGCACGCAGACCGCCGACGAGGTCATCGGAGAGCTGCGGCCACGGCTGGCGCAGGTGCCGGGCATCAACCTGTACCTCCAGTCGGTCCAGGACGTGCGCATGGGCGGCCGCGCCGCTCGCACGCAGTACCAGTACACGCTGCAGGACGCGAACCTCGACGAGCTGAAGCAGTGGGCGCCGCGGCTGCTCGAGAAGCTCCGGACGCTGCCCGAGCTGCGGGACGTGGCGACCGACCAGCAGACGTCGGCGCTGCAGCTCGTCGTCGACGTGGACCGCGACACCGCCGCGCGCCTCGGGATCTCCTCGCAGGCGGTGGACGACACGCTCTACGACGCGTTCGGGCAGCGGCAGGTCTCGACGATGTTCACGCAGCGGAACCAGTACCGGGTGGTGCTGGAGCTGAAGCCGGAGTTCCAGCGAGCGCCCGACGCGCTCGGGAGCATCCACGTGTCGACGCCGGGCGGCGCGCAGGTGCCGCTGCTGGCGATCGCGCGCCACCGGGTCGCGCCTGCGTCGCTGTCGGTGAATCATCAGAGCCAGTTCCCGGCGGTCACGCTCTCGTTCAACCTCGCGCCGGGGGTCTCGCTCGGACAGGCGCTCGAGGCGGTGCGCCGGGCCGAGCGCGACATCGGGCTCCCGGCGGCCGTCCACGCGGCGCCGCAGGGGACGGCGCAGGCGTTCGTCGAGTCGCTGAAGGACGAGCCGCTGCTCGTCCTGGCGGCGCTGCTCGCCGTCTACATCGTGCTCGGCGTGCTGTACGAGAGCCTCGTGCACCCGATCACGATCCTCTCGACCTTGCCGTCCGCGGGCGTCGGCGCGCTGCTCGCGCTGCTCCTGTTCAAGACCGAGCTCAGCATCATCGCGCTCATCGGGATCATCCTGCTCATCGGCATCGTGAAGAAGAACGCCATCATGATGGTCGACTTCGCGATCGAGGCCGAGCGCGAGGGCCTGTCCGCGCGGGAGGCGATCCACCGCGCGTGCCTCCTTCGGTTCCGGCCGATCATGATGACGACGATCGCGGCGCTCCTCGGAGCGCTCCCGCTCGCGGTCGGGAGCGGGGCGGGGGCCGAGCTGAGGAGACCGCTCGGCATCACCATCGTCGGCGGGCTGCTGCTCTCGCAGCTCCTGACGCTGTTCACCACGCCGATCGTGTACCTCGCCCTCGATCGCTTCACGCGGAGGAACAGGAGGGCGGAGCTCGAGGATCGCGCGCCGGCGGCGTGACGTCACTCGCCCGGACGATCCGGCACCGCAGCGGGAGCTTCCACGCCGGCCAACTGCCGGCCCGTGGGCTCACTTCAGCAGAACCAGCTCTCGGTGAGGCGCGGGGCGGCGCGGCCGCTCGAGTGCGACCGGCGCGCGACGTGCGCGTGAGGCCTGCCCGCCGCCGCGAGCGCGAGCGCGCGCACCCGCGCGAACGTGTCGAGCGGACGCTCCGCGCGCGTCGCCCCGTCCTCGACGCAGCTCGCGACCTTCGCCTGCAGCGCGTCCACGCGAGGATCGGGGTGGCGCCACGGGAACCCCAGCGTCGCCGCGTCGTAGTCCTCGAGCGCGAGCTCGGGATCGCCGGCGAGCAGCGAGCCCGCCGGGACCAGCAGCCGGATCGAGAGCTGCACCGGATCGAGCGACTCGGCCCAGCCCTCGCGCTCGAAGACCTCGAGCAGGTCGAGGTAGTCGTCGAGCGTCGACCACGGCGTGAACGGCACGAGCGTGGGCCGGAGCGTGAGCGCCGCCGCCTGGCACGCCGCGAACGCGCGGAACACGTCGTCGCGGGTGTGACCCTTGTCGAGCTTCTCGAGCACGCGCTCGCTCAGGGACTCGACCGCGGACACGACGAAGATCGCGCCGTCGGCGCGCAGCTCCGGCAGGAGCGCCGCGTGCCTGACGAGGTGCTCCACCTTGGCGGTGAAGTCGAACGTGAGCGACGGGTGGTCGGAGTGCAGCGCCCGCAGCACGCGGCGGGCGTGCGTCGGGCCGTTCAGGAAGTCGGGATCGCCGAACGTGACGTGGGTGACGCCGGCGGCGACCTGTTGCGCGACGTCGCGGCGAACGACGTCCTCCGGGATCGCGACGAAGCGCCCGTCGTAGACGGCCGGGATCGGGCAGTGGCGGCAGCGGTGGAGGCAGCCGCGGGTCGCGTCGGTGTAGCCCGCGAGGCGGACGGTGCCTCCCTCGTCGAGGCCCGCGTAGCGCGCGGGCGGCGGGAGCCCGGATCGGCTCGGCACGGGGTAGTCGAGCCGGTCGGTCGGAGCGGTCGCGCCGCTCGCGTGGACGAACCGCGAGAGGTCGGCGCCACGCTCGAGCGCGTCGGCGAGCGCCACGAGCTCCTCCTCGCACTCGCCCCCGAGCACCGCGACCGCCCCCGCCTGCCGCAAAAGCGGCGCGTGGAGCGGCGCGTAGAGACCGTGGAAGCAGAGGGCGGCCGACGGATTCAGCGCGCGGATGCGGGCCGCCGCGGCGAGCCCGAGGCGCAGCGCGGTGTGCATCGGCACGGAGATCGCGACGAGGCGCGCCGCGCGGATGCGCCCGGCGTCGAGCTCCTCGACGGCGAGATCGAGGGTGGCCGGTGAGAACCCGGCGCGCTCGAGGAATGCCTTCGGGAAGGTGATGCCCGACGGCTGGTGACCCAGCTCGTACGTCGACGCGAGGAGGATCGCGCCGTGCTCGTGCATCGGCCCGATCGCGCCGCGATCAGGCATCAGCCCTTCGTTCGCGGAGGGACGTAGTCGGGCGGCAGCTGCGCCCCCTCGCTGAAGAAGAACTTCTCCGCCTGGTCGAACAGGATCTGGTTCGTCCGCGGATCGCCCGGCGCGAGGCGGTACTCGTTCATGATCATCTTGAAGTGCTCGAGCCAGAGCTTCCACGCGTCCTGCGAGATGTTCTCGTAGATCCGCTGACCCAGCTCGTTCGGGAAGGGCTTCTGGGCGAGCCCCGGCAGCTCTTTCCCGAGCTTCTTGCAGAAAACCATCCGTGCCATCTCGTCTCCTGGGCAGACCGCAGGGCCCCGAACATAAGCGAGCGGACGCAGCCACGCACCTCGTACGGTGCGATGCGGAACGATCGCGGTTCGTGTCGGCGTTGCCGGGCGCCCGGCGGGCTCGCTTCCGGCTCCCTCGCGCGGCCCCGCTCCGCGCGTCAGGCGATGCTACTGCAGCAGCGTCGTCGCGGTGATGGACAGCGCCTTCGCGAGCGACTCGAGCGTGTCGAGGGGCGGCGTGCGCTGGCCGCGCTCCAGCATCGAGATGTACGACACCGAGAGCCCCGCCTTCGTCGCGAGGGCCTCCTGCGACAACTTCCTCCGCATCCGCTCGTTCTTCAGGTTGATCGCGAACCGGTCCGCGAGTGCAGCCATTGTCCTGAGCTCCTGTGGGTCGTCGCGCACGGGGTGGTGTTGCGCGCGAAAGGAACCCGTGTAGCAGACGGTGGCAGGGCCGTCTAGCGCCTGCTTGCACGCTTCGGCGAAACGCGCGGCGACCTCGCCGAAGCGTTCGCGACTCGACGCTGCGTCTGTGTCATCGAGTCGCGGGGGTGCGCGCCGGCGCGCAGCACGATGGCCTTCACGCGTGCCCCTCGTCGGAGTGCCTCGACGTCGGGAGGCAGCACCGCGAGCGCGTCGAAGCCCGTCCCCGACGACAGATCTCCGCTCGACTGTGACGGGAGCGGCTCGGCCCACACCTCGGCGCCCTCCTCCCGCAGCCGCACGCGCAGAAAGTAGGTGAGCCCAACGACCTTTTGCTGCGCTGCGGCGAGGCGTGCCTCGACCGCCGTGCGCCCCGTGCCGGAGAGGCCCGCGAGCGCGCGGAGCGCCGGGCGCGCGAACACCTCGAACGTCACGAGCGCGCTCACCGGGTTCCCGGGCAGCCCGAACACGGCGGTGGCCCCCCAGCGCCCGAACGTCATCGGCTTGCCGGGACGGATGGCGACGCGCCAGAAGTCGAGCTGCGCTCCGGCGCTCTCGAGGGCCGCGCGCACCAGGTCGCGCTCTCCGACCGAGACGCCGCCGAGGGTGAGCAGGACGTCACAGCCGCGCGCCGCCGCGAGCGCGTCGGCGAGCGACGCCTCGGTGTCGCGGGCGAGCGGCAGCAGCAGCGGCTCGGCCCCCGCCTCGACGCACGCGGCGGCGAGCGCGTGCGAGTTGGAGTCGATGATCCCGCCCGGCCCCGGCGCCTCGCCGAGCCGCACGAGCTCGTCACCGGTCGCGAGGATCGCCACGCGCGGGCGGCGGTGGACGAGCAGCTCGGCCCGCCCGAGCGCCGCTGCGAGGCCGACCGCGCCGGGGTCGACCACCGCGCCGCGGGCGAGCGCGACCTCGCCGGCCGACACGTCGGAGCCGGCGGCGCGCCGGAAGCGGCCGCGCTCTCCGGCGCGCGCGAGCTCCGCGACGTCCCGGCGGCGCTTCACCTCCTCCTGCATCTCGACGCAGTCCGCGCCGGCCGGCAGCGGCGCGCCGGTGAACACGCGCGCGCAGGCGCCGGGAGGCAGCGCCCGCACCTCGGCGTCGCCGGCGAACACCTCGAACGCGACGGGGAGGCGCGCGCCCGCGGCCGGCGCGTCGGACGCGCGGAACGCGTACCCGTCCACCGTGGACGCGTCGAAGGGCGGCAGCGAGCGGGTCGCGGCGAGGTCCTCGGCCAGCGCGCGGCCCAGCGCCGCCTGCAGCGGGACGCGGACGGGCGGCAGCGGCGCGAGGTCGTCGAGCACTTCCAGGATTCGCGTCAGGGCTTCGTCGGGAGCGAGCACGGGGGGCTGATTGTGCTCCCCGGCGAGACAAGTCAAGGCGGACCGTGCGGGTGCCCGGATTTCCTCGACCGCTGCTGGCGCGGGTGACATGTTCGAGCCGCGCGAGCGCGCACGAGGGCCGAATGCCGAAACGCCACGATTCACGGAAGGTGAAGGGTTCCCGCCGCGGAGAGCACGGGGTCGGCCCCGGACGGCGCCGAGGGCGGCCCGGCGGCGGCGGCGCCCTGCCCGCGCCAGGGCACTTCCGGGGCGAGCGGGGACGTCCGCAGGCCGAGGAGCACCGCGAGGACGAGCGCCCCATCGGCACGCGCGTCGTGGGCACGCTCACGCGCCACCGGGACGGGTACGGCTTCGTCGCGCCGATCGACCGCAAGGGAGAGGACGTCTTCGTGCCGGCCATCGAGGCCGAGCGGGCGCTGTC
The DNA here is from genome assembly GCA_035702585.1 of Anaeromyxobacteraceae bacterium. Classification (GTDB taxonomy): domain Bacteria; phylum Myxococcota; class Myxococcia; order Myxococcales; family Anaeromyxobacteraceae; genus DASSQI01. Next base: position 2,581 of record DASSQI010000107.1, on the reverse strand, counting down.
GGGGGACCTCGTGCGCGTCGAGATCGCGCCGGGCCTGCGCGGGCGCACCGCCGGGCGTCACCTCGAGGTGGTGGAGCGGCGGCGGCGCTGGGTGCTCGGCACCTACTTCCCGCGCGGCAGATCGAGCTTCGTCGTCCCGGCCGATCGCGAGCTGGTCGAGATGCTCCACGTGAAGGAGAGCAAGGACGCGGAGGAGGGCGACCTCGTGAAGGTCGCGCTCGCGCCGGGGCCGCGGCTCGAGGGCGAGGTGGTCGAGCGGGTCGGGCGCCCCGGCGAGCCCAAGGTCGAGGTGCTGAAGGTCGCCTACGCGAAGGGATTCTCCGACCTGTTCCCGGACGACGTGCTCGCCGCCGCCGCGGAGGTGCCGGACCACGTCACCCCCGACGACCGGCGCGGCCGGCGCGACCTCACGGACCTGCCGCTCGTCACGATAGACGGCGCCGACGCTCGGGACTTCGACGACGCCGTGTACGTGGAGCGGCGCGGCGCGCGCGGGAAGGGGAAGGGCAAGGGGTACCGGCTCGTCGTCGCCATCGCCGACGTCTCGCACTACGTGCGCGCGGGCGCGCCGCTCGACGACGAGGCGCTGCGCCGCGGCACGAGCGTCTACTTCCCGGACCAGGTGCTGCCGATGCTGCCGGAGCGCCTCTCGAACGGGATCTGCTCGCTGAACCCCAACGTGGACCGGCTCTGCATGGTCGCGGACCTGCAGCTCGACGCGCGCGGGCGCGCCGTGTCGACCGAGATCTACGAGGGCGTGATGCGCAGCCACGCGCGCTGCACCTACGAGGAGGTGGCGCGCGTCCTCGCCGGCGAGCGCGTCCCGGAGCGGGAGCGCTTCCGCGATCAGTTCGCGCTCATGGGCGAGCTTCAGGAGAAGCTCGGCGCGATCCGCAAGGCGCGCGGCGCGATCGACCTCGACCTGCCCGAGGCCAAGATCGTGCTCGGCGAGGGCGGCCGCCCGGTCGCGATCGAGCGCCGGCCGCGCAACCGCGCGCACCGCGTGATCGAGGAGTTCATGCTCGCGGCGAACGAGGCGGTGGCGCGCTGGTTCGGCGAGAAGGAGCTGCCGACCATCTACCGCGTCCACGGCCTGCCCGACGAGGACAAGCTCGAGGCGTTCCGGGCGCTCGCCGAGACGCACGGCTTCGCGGTGCCGGAGGGCGCGATCGGCCCGAAGCAGCTGAACGCGCTGCTCGAGGGCTTCCGCGGCCACGCGCAGGAGCGCGCGCTGAGCCAGCTCCTCCTGCGCGCCATGATGCAGGCGCTCTACAGCCCCGAGAACATCGGGCACTTCGGCCTCGCCGCCGAGCACTACCTCCACTTCACGTCGCCGATCCGCCGCTACCCCGATCTCATCGTCCACCGCCTCATCCGCGAGACGCTCGACGGCCGCGCCGCGGCGGCGGACGACGGCGCGCAGCGCAGGTCCCGGCGCCGCTCGCGCCGCGACGGGGAAGCTCCCCGCCCGCGCAACCTCGAGGAGGTCGCCGCGCTCGCCTCGGAGCGGGAGCGCGCCGCGATGCAGTGCGAGCGGGAGATCGCGGCGTTCTACGCCGCCCTGTTCATGAAGGAGCACGTCGGCGAGCGGTTCGCAGGGGTCGTCGCGAGCGTCCTCGAGTTCGGGATCTTCGTCGAGCTGAAGGACCACTTCGTCGAGGGGCTCGTGAAGACCGAGGACCTCGGCGTCGGGTTGCAGCTCGATACGAGGCTCCACGCGCTCGTCGACCGGGCGCGCGGCCGCGCCTATCGCATCGGCGACGAGGTGGAGGTGGAGGTCCTGAACTCCAGCCCGTCACGCCGCCAGATCGACCTCGCGCTCGTGGAGGGCGGCAGGGCGCTGCGCGCTCCGCGAGGCCGGGAGGAGCGCGAGGCGAAGGGAGGGCGGGAGGGCCGCGATCGGGCCGCTGACGCCCGGCGCCCCGAGTTCGAGCAGCGCAAGGCCGCCCGGGAGTCGAAGCGCGATCAGCGGAAGGACAAGAAGCGGCGCCGGTGAGCGTTCACGGTCGAAAGCCCGAAGGGGCGCCTTCAAGGGCCTCGCTCGAGCCACGCCCCACCCGCTCGCCATGACAACGGCGCGGAGGCGCCATTCGCCGCCGCGGCGAGCGGCGCCGCAACGAACGCTCGCACTTCCGCGATGGTCTCGGCGAGAGTACCCGCGTCGCGGAGGCCCGCTCTTCGCACGAAGCCGGACCACTGCGTCTTCTTCATGGGGTCCTCGGCAAACGCCGCCGTGAGCGCGGCCGGCGTCGTCGTCGGCAGCGGTGTCTTGCGCCGCTCGAAGGTCGCGCGGATGGCCCGGGTGAGCAGCGGGCCATCGAAGTCGAAGTCCCGCGCGAGCACTGCTACGTCATAGAAGTCCTTCATCCGGCTGTTGGCCAGGCCGAGGTGCACCATCGCCTCGAGCTTTTCCGCGACGACTGTCTCGCGCGGATAGGCGCGCAGACGTGGCGCCGGGAAGTCGAGCAGCGGCGGAAAGGCGACGACGCCTGCTTCCGGCGTGATCGCATCGCCGAAGCCGACGTCGACCTGGAGCCGCACCTGCGCGGTGGTCACTCGGGCGATGAGCTCGACGCGAATG
>DASSQI010000106.1:0-8769 GCA_035702585.1 Anaeromyxobacteraceae bacterium | reverse complement strand
GACCGCCTCGCCGGCGGACGCGACCTCGCCCGCCTACAGGTAGACGGAGCGGCGCGCGGCGACGTCCTCGTCGAGCATCCGCTGCAGCGTGGAGCGCACGTCGGCCGCGAGCGCGTTCACGGCGACGGCGCTTTCCGCGTCGGCGACGCGACCGGACGTCTGGAACGGGTCTCCGAAGCGCATCGTCCAGCGCGACGGCAGCGGCAGCGCGTCGAGCGGGCCGATCGGGAGCCCGCGCGTACCCGCGAGGAGCGGCATCGAGAGCGCGTCGGCGAGCCAGCCGCGGCGCGCGAACGGGGCCGCAGCCTCCTCGCTGCCCACGATCGCGCACGGGACGACGGGCACGCCGGAGCGCAGCGCGATGCGGGCGAAGCCGCCGCGGCCGAACTGGTGGAGGCGGTAACGTTCCTGCCACGGTTGCTCGCTCGCGCGGCTCCCCTGCGGGAACACCGCGATCGAACGCCGCTCCGCGAGCAGCTGATCGGCGGCGTCGGCAGACGCCGCCACTGCGCCGAGGCGGACGGCGCTCCTGCCCAGCACCGGCGTCGCGAGCGCCGTCGCGTCGAGGAGGGGTCGCAGCTCGCGGCCCGCCTTCCTGAACACGTGCGCGAGCACCAGTGCGTCCCAGTGCACCGCGCCACCGTGGTTCGCGATGACGATGACCGGGCCCTCGGGCAGCTGATCGAGGCCGCGCGCGTCGACGCGCCACCAGGCGTTCACGAGGAAGTCGAGCGCCGGGGTCGTGGCGCGGATCAGCTCCGGATCCTGGCCCCATCCGTCGACGGGGCCGCCGCCCTCGAGCGCGTGGCGCAGGCGCCCGAGCGCCGCGAGGCGGCCGCGCACGGCGGGGACCACGCGCGCGGCGAGCAGGCCGAGGTCGTTCCGGATGCGGGCCTGCGGCTGGAGGGCGGTGTCGCGAAGGCGGACTCCGATCTCCTCGAGGCGGCGCTCGCCGTCGGACGCGAGCCGCGCCACGCGCGACTCGAGCCGGCGGATCGCGTCCTCGTCGATGACGGCCGCGGGCGACGCCGTCGCCGCCGGCGCCACGGCGCCGGTCTCCGCCTCGGCGGGAGCGGCGGCGGCGTGAGCGGGGGGCGCGGCCGCTACCGGGGCTGCTGGCTCCGGCTCGAGGGCCGGCGCCGCGGGGCGCTGCGCCGCTCCGCGCTCGAATGGATCGTTGCCCAGCGCCGGCTTCACGGCACGCGCTGCCCGCCGCGGCTTCCGCCCCGCATTCCTCGACGACATGGGGGTGTGTATAGCAGCGGGAGCCGGCCGGGGGTGGCGCCATCGAGGGCCTCGCTGCTGCGAGGATCGCGCGGATCGGCGCGGCGTCGCAGTCAGCCCCTGCTGATAAGACGTTCGTGGTGCCGAACATCAAGCTGCTACCCCCGGGTCTCGTGAACCAGATCGCCGCGGGCGAGGTGGTCGAGCGGCCTGCGTCCGTCGTGAAGGAGCTCGTCGAGAACGCTCTCGACGCCGGCGCTCGCGCGGTCCAGATCGACGTCGAGGAAGGAGGGACCGCGCTCGTCCGGGTCGCGGACGACGGCTGCGGCATGCAGTCGGACGACGCGCTGCTCGCGCTCGAGCGGCACGCGACCTCGAAGCTGCGCGACTTCGACGGCCTCTCGGCGATCGCGACCATGGGGTTCCGCGGCGAGGCGCTGCCCGCCATCGCGTCGGTGTCGCGGTTCCGCCTCGACACCTGCGGATCCGAGGCGGCGGAGCCCGGTGTGCGCCTGGTCGTCGAGGGCGGCAAGGTGGTGGAGCAGGGCGCGATCGCGCGGCCGCGCGGCACGACGGTCGAGGTCCGCGATCTGTTCTTCAACACGCCGGCGCGGCGGAAGTTCATGCGCGCGGCGGCGGCGGAGGCGGCGCAGTCGTCCGAGGCCGTCGTCCGGCTCGCGCTCGCCCGGCCCGATGTCGCGTTCACGTATCGGTCGGGCGGCAGGGCCGCGCTCGTCCTCGCCGCAGGGTCCACGCTGAAGGATCGCGCGGCGACGGCGCTCGGGCGGGAGGCGGCCGGCCGGATCGTCGAGCTCGACGCGACGCACGGTGAGGTCCGCGTGCGGGGCGGCGTCACCAGCCCCGACCACTCGGAGGCGACGTCCCGATCCGTCTACCTGTTCGTGAACGGACGGTTCGTACGCGATCGCGGCGCGGCGCACGCGCTCTTGCGCGCGTACGCGGGCGTCCTGCCCCCGGGCCGGCACCCGGCCGCGGTCCTGTACATCGAGCTGCCGCCCGACCGCGTCGACGTGAACGTCCACCCGCAGAAGCTCGAGGTCCGGTTCGCGAACGCGCGAGCGGTCTACGACGCGCTGTACCGGGTAGCGGCGGACGCCCTCCGAACGACGCCGTGGCTGGGGCACGGCCGGAGCGGTGTGCGGCCGGCGTGGGATGGCCACCCCTCCGACGCGCCGCGGCTCCCGCGCGCCGCCGATGCCTCCGCCGGTGACGTTGCAGGCTACGCTGCCGCCGCTGACGCCGCCGCTGGTCACGCGGCCGTGGGGATTGCCGCCGCCGATTCAGCGACAGCCGACGCGGCCGCGGTGCTCACGTGGGCCCGCCACGCGAGCCGCGCAGAGGATGCGCGACCGCTCGCGGAAGCTCCTCTGGCGGACCCGCTGCGCGGCGCGAGCAGCGCAGCGTTCGCGTTCGCGGAGCGCCCCGACGAGTCCGAGGGCACCCGCGGAGAGCGCGCGCCCGGTTACTTCGGCGCGCTGCGCTACATCGGCCAGCATTCGCGGACGTACCTGCTCTGCGAGGCGCCCGGGGGCGCGCTGGTCGTCATCGATCAGCACGCGAGCCACGAGCGGCTGCTGTTCCACCGCCTGTCGGAGGCGTGGCGCACGCGCGCGATCGCCGTGCAGCCGCTCCTCGTGCCGCAGGTGGTGACGCTGCCGCCAGGGCCTGCCCGCGTCATCGAGGCGAGCGCGGCCGAGCTCGCGAGGATCGGCCTCGACGTCGAGCCGTTCGGCGGCGATTCGATCGCGGTGAAGGGCGCTCCCGCCGCCCTCGCGGGCGTGGACCTCGCGCGATTGCTGGTGGATCTGGCCCAGCAGCTCGAGGAGGCGGAGCGGGGAACTGCGATCGACACCGCCGTCCACCACCTGCTCGCGACGATGGCGTGCCACGCCGCGGTGCGCGCGAACCAGGATCTCACGGCGCGCGAGGCCCGCGCGCTGCTCGACGGGCTCGACGGCATCGATTTCAAGGGACGGTGTCCTCACGGACGCCCCGTCGTCTTCGAGCTCGCGCCGGATGACCTCGAGCGCCGCGTCGGCCGACGCTAGCTTTTCGCCCCGGCCGGGGGAGCGAGCCCGGGTGCGACAAAGTTGCGCAGGCGCCAGATTCCCGACCGCTGGGACGGCTCGGCGCTCGACGGGCAGGCTGGCGGGGGGAAAAAAAGAAGAAGCGCAACGAGCGGTGACGAGAGGTGCGGGGGGGTCCCCTCGTTGCCGCGTTGCGCTTCAGTCCCCAAGCAGTAGCAAGGCTCAAGCCACCCGGACGGGACGATTAATCCCGTGGGAGTACGGCCAGTTGCGTCGTGGAATCGCGAGGATATTCGCGGGAACGCGTTTCAGTTCCGCATTTGTATTTCATTTCTGCAATGGGCGGCACCCTGTAGGGGCCATGTAAGAAGTGCCGGAGGGAGGCGGCAGAAAAGGGCGGGCGCGATGCCACACTGCCCGCGAGGGACTCCCCGCGACGTTGTGATGGTTGATTTTTCAGCGCGGTCGTGCTGGCACCTGAGATGCAACGGTTGGAAAGCGTGCAGGGAACGATCACAGGGCGGGATGTCCTCATCCACTCGTTCACGATCCTCCGTCACTGGGGACCGGGCTGCTACCTGCGTTGCCTGCGCGCCGTCGTTTCACGCCGCCCCTGCACCTTCCTCGAGGTCGCCTGGCTCGAGGCGGAGCAGCGTCAGTCCAGCAGCCCGCGCCCGAACGCGTGAATCGCGACGGCGTGACGCCGCATCGACTCACCTGATCGTGTGGACGGGCCGCGGACCCGATGGCAGAGTCCGCGCGTGGCTGCTCGGGACCCCCGCTTTCGCCGGTATCGCTTCGCGATGTGGATCGCGTACTTCAGCGCGATCGTCCTCGGCGTGGGGCTGATGGTCGCGAGCATCGCGCGCCAGCTCGTGGGACCGCCGACCCGGTCGTCGGTCACGGCCGGCCCTCCGCCGACCCGCGCCGCGCTCCGGGAGTGCCTCGACGACCTCGAGGCCCTCTTCCGCGAGCAGAACGAGCGCGCGTGGCAGCTCGGCACGTACCTCGAGGCTCCAGACCCGTTCGGGAGCTGGAGCGAGTGGAGCATCCGCTGGGAGCGCCGCGTGCGCGACTTCTCGGATCGCTGCGGCCTCGACGCCGACGACCCGAAGGCGTTCGGGTTCACCGAGCGCATGGAGCTGGCGGGCGCGCGGGATGCCATGCTCGCCCTGCACCGTGCCTACACGGCACAGGTGAACCGCTTCGCGGCGGAGCACGCAGACCTGGCACGGGGAGCGGCCGAGGCGCTGGCGCACGCTCGAGAGGCCGTCACGAACGGCAACGCCTCGCGGTGACGCGGGTCCGGCGGGTGTTCGGGCGTTCGGGCGGACCCACGCACGAGCGCGCCAGGTGGCCCGCGAGCCCTCGGCGCTCGAGCGGCGCGGCGCTGCCGGCGCGGCGTCAGCGGCAGCGGCCGCCGGCCTCGTAGACGATGAGCCAGCGGAACACCTGCGTCTCGTAGCCGGGCTGCGGAGTCCGGTTCGGCTGGAGCGAGCCTGGCGGATCGCGACCGAGGCTGTAGAAGCCGTTCGAGACGACGACCTCCACGACGTGCGGGCCCGGCGCGTAGCGCGCCGGAAAGAAGCGGAAGTCGGGCAGGGCGCGGCGCGTGTCGGTGCCGTCGGGCGACGCCGCCGGGAAGTCGTTCTGCTGCACGCCGGGCATGCCGGGCGAGTAATCCACGAACCAGCGCACCTCGACGGCGTCGTCGAGGTCGGGGTCGTCGAGCGTCCCGCTGAACGGCACGAACGCCTCGGGTGCGCAGTCGGGCGCGACGCGCACGACCCCGTCAGCGGGCACCACCGTCTCGGTGAGGATCCGCGGCGGCGTGACCGAGACGTCGCCCTCGACCGTCGGCACGGGCTGCGGCAGCGGACAGCCGGCGAGCGCCGCCGCGAGAGACCCCCAGATCGCGAACGCAGACCGCCTCCGCGCACCCGTCACGGCGCGCCCTCGTCGCCGTCGCCCACCGGCTCGCCGCGATCCCGGCGCTCGGCCTCGAGGTGGCGGAAGATGGTGCGTGGATCCACCTGCAGGTCCTTCGCGGTCTTGGTCCGGTTGCCGGCGTTCCGCTCGAGGACCTCGTTGATGTAGCGCTTCTGGAACTCCTCCTTCGCCTGCGCGAGCGGCACGATGGGCTCGAACGTCTCCGGCCCGAGGCCGAGGTCCTCCGGGCCGATGAGCGGCTTGTCGGCGAGCACGACGGCCTTCTTGAGGCGGTTCTCCAGCTCGCGGATGTTGCCGGGCCAGGCGTAGCGCCGGAGCGCGAGCGCGGCCGGCGGCGTGAAGCCGCGGACTCGCGACGCCATCTCCTTCGAGTACTTCTGCAGGAACCAGCGCGCGATGACGAGGATGTCCTCGCCGCGATCCCGCAGCGGCGGCAGCGGGATCGAGACGACGTCGAGCCGGTAGTACAGGTCCTCGCGGAAGCGGCCGGCGGCGATCTCGTCCTCGAGCACCTTGTTGGACGCGGCGACCACGCGGATGTCGACCGGCTCCGCGCGCGAGTCGCCGACCTTCGTGATCGTCCGCTCCTGCAGCGCGCGCAGGAGCTTCACCTGGAGCTGCAGCGGCATGTCGCCGATCTCGTCGAGGAAGAGCGTGCCGCCGTTCGCCGCCTGGAACTTGCCGGGGCGGGTGGCGATCGCGCCCGTGAACGCGCCCTTCACGTGCCCGAACAGCTCCGACTCCAGCAGCGACTCGGGGATCGCCGCGCAGTTCACCGCGATGAACGGACCGGCGGCGCGGGGAGAGCGCCGGTGGATCTCTCGCGCGACGAGCTCCTTGCCGGTGCCCGTCTCGCCGGTGATGAGGACGCTCACGTCGGTGGGCGCGGTCTTCTCGATGCGGCGGAACACCTCCCGCATGCTCGGGCCCGCGCCGATGAGGTCGCCGTACTGCCGGCTCTCGACGGCCTCGCGCAGCGCCTCGTTCTCGCGGCGCAGCCCCTCGAGCATCTGCGCGTTCTGGACGAGCAGGGAGGCCTGCACCGTGAACACGGTGAGCGCCTCGAGGTCCTGCTCGGAGAACAGGCTCACGACGCTGTCGTTGCCGAGGTAGATGACGCCGAACGGCTCTCCCTTCTGCATGAGCGGGGCGCACATCACCGAGCAGAGCTTCAGGTTCACGACCGACGAGGACGCGGACCACGCCTCGTCGTGCAGCGCGTCGGCGACGACGAGCGGCTTTCGAGTCTCGAGCACGCGGTGGACGATGGAGTCGGAGATCCGCTCCACGGCGCCCTCGATGCTCTCCCGGGCCAGGTTGCGCGCCGTCTTCACGACGGTGCGGTCGCCGTCGAGGAGGATGATGAACCCCTTCTCGGCGTGCGTGAGCTCGAGCACCGCGTCGAGCAGCTCGTCGAGCGCGCGGTTCACGTCGCTCGCCGCGAGGAGGCGCTCGGAGAAGCGGACCAGGCTGCGCATCGCCGCCATGCGCTCGGCCGCGGCGGGCGGCTGCACGGGGATCGCGGGCAGATCGCGCGTCGAGAACTCGAGCTCGGTCGCGCCGACGCGCAGGCGATCGCCGTCGGCGAGCCGCGCGGTCGACTTCCGGCGCCCGTTCACGGTCATGTCGGCGCCGGTGTGGCACGCGGCCTCCCACGTGCGCCCGTCGAAGTGGACGTGCAGCGCGGTGGCCGGCACCGACGGGTCCTCGAGGTTCACGTCGTTGTCGGGCCCGCTGCCGACGCTCGTGATGCGCCGCGTGAGCGGGTAGCGACGCTCGCGCCCGTCGCGCGTGTGGAGGAGGAGGGTCGCCACGTTCAGAAGCTCCAGCTCAGCCGGACGGCGCCGCGGGTCGGCGAGATCTCGGTCTCGACGCGCGGCACGTAGAACCGGTGCGCGTCGTAGACGCCGAACGCGTAGACGCCCCAGAACAGCGCGGCCGACGCGTACTTGATGATGTCGATGCGCTCGAGGAGATCGCGGTCGGAGTCGGTGTACGGAGGCCGGCTGCAGCCGATCGGCTGCGACGGTGAGCAGCGCCGGCTGCGGTCGTCGGCGATCTGGTTGTGGACCAGGATCGCCGCCAGGTTCGTCGCGCCGAGCGCGAGCTGGGCGGCGGCGATGGCGGTGCCCTTCGCCTTGTGGCCGTTCTGGAACTGACCGGCCCCGAAGGGCATCCAGTTGAACGCGTAGTGGCGCTCCTCGATCCGGATCACCTTGGTGGGCGGTCCGGTCCGGGCCTGCTCCTCGGCGATGAGCCTGCGCCGCGCCTCGTCGGCGAGGCGCTGCTGCTCGGCGAGGGCGCGCTTCCGCTCGCGGAGCGGGATGAGCGCGGGCTCGTGCTCCTTCTTCACGCGATCGAAGAACTCGACGACCGGCGGCGGCACGAGGAAAGGGTCGAGGCCGTAGTCGGGGTCGAGCGACAGGAGGCTGACGAACGCGTGGCGAGACTGCGCGAGATCGCCGAGGTGGAACTCCGCGATCCCGAGCATCCGGAACGCCTCGATCGCCTCGGGCCCGCTCGGCTCCGGGTGCTCCGAGAGCCACGCGCGGACCGAGCCCGCGGCGTCCGCCCACGCGCCGAACTCGAACCGGTCGCGCGCACGCTTGAGGTTCGCGTCTGGAGCGGCGAGCGCGAGCGTGAGGAGGAGGGCGTGGATCACGGCGTCCTTTCGGGGGCGGAGCCACCCGCGTTGCGCGTGGTGGCGGGCGCGGCGTCGTCCGGATCGGCGACGACGGGCTCGGGCCGGGCCGGCTCGGTGAGAGGCGCGACGACGGTCACGTCGGCGCCGGCGCGGAACCGCGCGGTCGTGACGTGCGGGCGGCGTCCGGGCTGCTCGATGCGGACCTCGGAGTCCGCCTCGTACGGCGACGCGCCGGTGCCCGGCAGCGACACCTGGATCGGGCTCCGCTGCGACTCGCCGGCGGTCCCCACGAACGCGCCGTCGACGAAGACGCGCGACTGCGGCGCCGCCTCGACGCGGAGCCGCGCGGGCCTGGGCTGGAGCGGCACGCGCAGCTCGAGCGTGGGGGGGAGGCGCTCGTCGGCGGCGAACTCCCGCACGAACGGCGCGCAGCAGGCGTGCTCGATCTGGATGCGGTGCGCGTGCCCCGGCGCGAGCGTGAAGCGCACCTGCTGGGCACCGCTCGCGATCTCGACGCCGTCGAGCAGCGCGCGCTGGGCGTACGGTCGCACGAGGACGGAGACGGTCGTCGCGCCGGCCGCGGGTGTGCCTGCCGCCGTCGGCTGGGGCAACGGCGCCGTACCGCGGTCGGCCGGTGCGGCCGCGACGGGCGGCGCGGCCTGGGACGGGTGCGGCGCGGCGCGCGCCGCGGAGTCGTGGGCGGCAGCATCCTCGCGAGGCGCGCCGTCGGCGGCGCGTGCCGCGGCGGTGGGCTGGGGGCGAGGAGCGGGTCGCGCGGGCGGAGGCGCGGTCGCGATCTTCCACCACGCGAACCCGCCGAGGGCGATCCCCACGGCGACCGCCAGCGCCACCGAGGCGTCGCGCAGCGTCCGCCGCCTCCGGGCGCGCTTCGCCATGCGCTGG
>DASSQI010000105.1:0-2040 GCA_035702585.1 Anaeromyxobacteraceae bacterium | reverse complement strand
GGGTCGGTCGTGATCACGCGCTCGGTGAGCCTCACGGCGCCGATCTGCAGGCTGACGCGGCCGCGCGGTCGCTCACCGTCACCCCACGTGAGCTCGGTCGAGCCACCGCCGACGTCCACCACCGCGAGGCCGCCCGCGTCGACGCCGCCGAAGTCGCGCCAGGCGCTCGCGTACACGAGCCGCGCCTCCTCCTCGCCGCTGATCACCTCGGGCCGTACGCCTGCGCGCGCGAACGCCGCGTCGAAGAACTCTGCGCCGTTCCCCGCGTCGCGCGCCGCGCTCGTCGCCACGCAGGCGATCCGGGTCGCGCCGAGCGCTCGCGCCTCGGCAGCGTAAGCGGCGAGCACGTCGACGGTGTCCCGGATCGCCGCCGGGTCGAGCCGGCCGGAGCGATCCACGCCGCGGCCGAGCCTCGTGATCTCCGCGCGCTCGCAGACCGGCCGGAACGTGCCGCCGGGAGCCTCCTCCGCCACGAGCAGGAGGACCGTGTTCGTGCCGACGTCGATCGCCGCTGCGCGGCGCGGGCTCACCGGAGCGGACCCCACGCCGGCATCTTCACGTCGCCGGGATCGGTCGTGACGATCGTCTGCTGGCTGCCGTCCACCGTCGAGACGACGATCTGCGAGCGGCCGCCGCGATCCGTGACGAACGCGAGGAGCCGCCCGTTGGGCGACCACGTCGGCGCCTCGTTCGTCATCCCCTGTCCCTGCGTGACGCGCGAGACCTTGCCGGTGTCGGGGGCGATCACGAACACGTCGAAGGCCTTGCGCTCGTCGCGCGCCGTGAACGCGATGAGATCGCCGCGCGGGCTCCAGCGCGGGATCTGGTTGTAGTTGCCCTTGAACGTGAGCCGCCGCTGGTCCGAGCCGTCGGCGTTCATAACGTAGATGTGCGGGTTTCCCGAGCGGCTCGAGACGAACGCGATCCGCCGGCCGTCGGGGGACCAGCTCGGCGACGAGTCGTTGGCGGCGTCGCGCGTGAGGCGCACCAGGTTCGAGCCGTCGGCGTTCACGACGTAGACGTCGGAGTTACCGCCCGTCGACGCAGCGAACGCGAGCTTCGAGCCGTCCGGTGACCACGCCGCGCCGGTCGAGAGCTCACCCACGGAGACGAGCCGCCTCGGCGTCCGCGTGGCGAGGTCGACGGTCCAGATCTCGGGGCGGCCGCTGCGGTAGCTGGTGAACGCGATGGCGCCGCCGTCCGGGCGCCACGCAGGGAGGAGCACGTACTGCTCCTGGTAGATCACCTGGGGGTTCTTGCCGTCGACGTCGTACAGGACGAGGTCGCGCCCGCTGCGGGTCTGCCGGATCGCGGCGATCCGCGTCCCGAAGATCCCCCGCTCGCCGGTGTAGAACTTCACGATCTCGTCCGCGAGCAGGTGGCCCACCGATCGCGGCGGGCCGTTCATCTCGCGCCCGATGAGCTCGCGCCCGGCGCCCACGTCGAAGAGGCGGAAGTCGCCCGTGACGCCGTTCGCGGAGGGGCGGACGAGCCCCTTCACGAGGCCCTCGGCGCCGACGTCGCGCCAGCGAGCGAAAGCGATGACGTCCTGCGTGTGGCCCTCGCCCGGCGGGGCGAGGAACGACTTCGGATCGAGGACCTGGAACAGCCCGGAGATGCGGAGATCGGCGCGCACGACCTCGGCGATCTCGTCGGCCCCGGCGCGCGACGCGGGGTCCGCCGAGAACGGCGCGACGGCGAACGGCAGCGGGCGGAAGTTCGGTGCGCCGATCTCGATCGAGGCGGCCTGAGCGGAGGCGAGGAGGGGAAACAGGATCGCTGCGAGTGCCCACCATCCACGCTGCTGTCTCATCCACACTCCTCTAAGAGCTGTCCCGTAACGACGGCAACCTCATGCTGCCGTGCGGGCGCGGGTCGGTTCGCATCCTCGCCCGGTCCGGCGTGGTCCGTCCAGAAGCGACGGGCTCATCCGGGGTTGGGCGCGGTGCCATGCCGACGATTCGCCGAGCCACCAACCGAGTTGCAGCTGGTGTCCGCCACGTCTCCCCGGCGGACTTGCCGTCGAGGGCGTTTGGCGCG
>DASSQI010000104.1:0-4022 GCA_035702585.1 Anaeromyxobacteraceae bacterium | reverse complement strand
CTTCCGCGATGGTCTCGGCGAGAGTACCCGCGTCGCGGAGGCCCGCTCTTCGCACGAAGCCGGACCACTGCGTCTTCTTCATGGGGTCCTCGGCAAACGCCGCCGTGAGCGCGGCCGTACGCGAATGCCGCCGTACTCTTGCTCCTCGCGGATGAGGCCGACTACGAGCGTGCGCGGGGCGAAACGCACGCCGTCGTCGGGCACGTCGACCGAGAGCACCTCGGCGAAGACCTCGCGTACGTGCTCCTCGTCCGGGTCTCCGAACCCGAGCAGGTCGATGTCGCGGGTCGCTCGGTGCGGCTTGCCGGTCCAGAGGGTGAACAGTGCCGCGCCCTTCAGCACGAACCGCTGCGCGTGTCTCGACGAGGCGAGCCGGAACAGCAGCCTTTCGTTCGCGTACCGCGTGAGCACGAGCTGAAAGTCCTCGCCACGTTCGCGGGCCAGGCGTAGGAGGCGTGCGCGCACCGATGCGCCGACGTCCTTCGGCGGCGCCTTCGTCATGCGAGCGCCTCCAGGTACGGCCGCATGAACCCGTAGATGCGATCGGCGCGCGCGGCCACGACGAGGGCGTCGATGCTGCCCTTGCGTTTCCTGAGGTAGTCCTTGAGGGCCGCGAGCGCGACCTCGAGCCCGACGTGCCGGCGGAAGCGAAAGCAGTCGGCGACGGTCTTCGCGGGCGTCGTGAGTTGAACCTCCACGCCGTCGATGACGCGCATCTCGACGCCGTGCGCCCGAGCCGCACCACTCGCGCGCACGACTTCGAGCGCGGGCGACGCGATCCTCGGCATGCGTGCGTGCCGGTCGATCAGCACCCAGACGGCGTGCGGCGTCTCGGTCGTCATGCCGTGGATCTGCAGCGCGCTGAGGAGGCAGATGACTGCATGCGGGACGCGCTTGCTGACCTCTGCGAGCGAACTGAGCTCGGTCACGGGCGCGTCGGTGAGCCGGTACAGCCCGCGGTCCACCTGCTCGAGGAGGCCGCGGTCGCAGAGCCGCTTGAGGTACGCTCGCGGGATGCCGACGTCGTCGAGATCGCGAGCACGCACGGGTCCCTTCCGGGCGAGCCGGAGGAGTGTAGTGGTCTTGTTCGCGGCGTGGGGCGGCATGATACGAAACGACATCCGAAGTTAATATTGACATACGGTTAGTATCACTTCGCGCCGAAAGACTCAAACGTTCACGCCGGCGGCTGCGTGGTCTCGGCCTGCGCCTTCGCGCCGGGGAAGAGCGCGCGCCAGAACCGCTTCGCGTGCGCGACCGCGTCCCCGAGCGACGCGTGCTCGTGCCGGAGCGGCCGGACGTCGTCCTCGGGCCGGAACTCCCACGCGCCCGGGTCGTCGAGGTCGTGAACGAGCGCGAGCCTGCGCTCTCCCATCGCCTTGAAGAACGGCTCCCATCCGCAGCGCGTCGCCGTCGCGTCGTGGCCGCTCACGAACACCGGCGCGCCGTCGCGCAGCGCGGGCGACAGGCCGTTGCGGCCGGCGAAGTGGATGATCTCGCCGCGGTCCTGTGTGGCGACCTTCATGGGTGCCCTCCGATAGACCAATTTATTCCACGCGGCGGAGCGGCCGCGCGGCAGGATGGGGCGACGTGACGACCTGGCTCATCCTCGCGGGTGCGGCGTTCCTCGCCGGCGTCGTGAACGCGATCGCGGGCGGCGGGTCGCTCATCTCGTTCCCGGCGCTGCTGCTCACCGGGATGCCGTCGGTTGCCGCGAACGCCACGAACACCGTCGCCATCTGGCCGGGGACGGTGTCGTCGGTGCTCGCGTACCGGCGCTTCATCGGCGAGGAGCGGCGCCGCGCGACAGTCCTCGCCGTCCCGTCGCTCGTCGGCGGCCTCATCGGTTCGATCGTCCTCATCCACACGCCGCAGCGGGTGTTCGACGCGATCGTGCCGTGGCTCATCCTGTTCGCGTGCGCGCTGCTCGCAGCGCAGCACCGGGTGGCGGCGCTCATCGCGAGCCGACGGGCGGCGGACGGGCGCGGCGTGCCGTGGCAGCTGTGGGTCGCGCAGCTCCTCATCTCGATCTACGGCGGCTACTTCGGCGCGGGGATCGGGATCCTGATGCTCGCCGCGATGGGCATCTTCCTGCCGAACGCGCTGCAGCACGCGAACGCGTTGAAGGTCCTGTTCTCGCTCTTCATCAACGGCATCGCCGCGGTCTACTTCCTCGGCATCGGCGCCGCGAGCCTGCCCTACGGCGCGTTCATGGCCGTCTGCGCGCTGGCGGGCGGCTGGGTCGGGGCGCGCGTCGCGCAGCGCCTCCCGGCGAGGGTCTTCCGCGGGCTCGTCATCGCCTACGGCGTCACCGTCGCGCTGGTGATGATGGCAAAGTAGAGCGAGAGTTCAATTCTGGTACGGGAGAAGGCGTGAGCAAACGCGAAGAACTTCTCACCAATGATCGGTGCGGAGCTCGCGGCTACGGGGTTCGGGCGCGATTTAGAGCCCGTGGTTCGAGGTGTGCGCCTGGAGGAGCTTCTGGACGTGATAAACAGGCCGAATCTTGGCCGCGAATAGTGCAATGACTCTCGATGTGTACGCCCTGTTGGGCTTGGGCGCGCCGATTGCTGCCTTCGCGGCGATTCAGGGCCCCCGCGCTCGTGACGGCTCCTCGAAGTCGAGCTCGACGACCAGCTCGATCCGGCGGTTCAGCTCGCGCGCCTCGGGATCGTCGGCGCTCGAGATCGGCCGCGTGGCGGCGTAGCCCGTCGCGCGGAGCAGGCGCGGATCGGCCCGGTGCGCCTGCTCGAGGTAGCTCGTCACGGTCGCGGCGCGGGACGCCGAGAGCTCCCAGTTGTCGCGGAAACGGTTCCCGGCGACGGGGCTGTCGTCGGTGTGCCCCTCGACCTGAAGCGGCCTGCCGAGCGGCACGATCTCGGAAGCGATCGCGTCGAGGATCGGCAGCACCTGCGGCCGCAGCATCGCCTGGCCCGGGTCGAAGAACTCCGCCGCGGCGAGGCGCACCGAGACGCGCTTCCCGTCCACGACGACGGTCACGGTCGGCCTGCCCGTGGGCCGCTCCATGAGGAACGGGCGCACGCGGCTCTCGATGCGCCGCCTGAGGTGCTCGACGAGCTGCTGCTGGTCGAGGACGAGCGCGCCGCCGGTCATGTTCATGACCGAGCCGCCGTCGGACGGCGGCCCGTCGAACATCGCCATCCGCGAGACGCCGCCCTCGCCCTCGAAGTGCATCGCCCAGCGCATCGACCTCTCGGCCTCGACGACCCGCTTCTGGTCGACGCGCGAGACCGAGTACATGACCACGAAGAAGGCGAACAGGAGCGTGAGGAAGTCGGCGTAGGAGACGAGCCACCGCTCGTGGTTCTCGTGCTCCGCCTCGTGCTCCTCGTGTCTCCGCTTGCGTGCCACGGCGTCCCCGGCCTACGCCGCCTTCTTCCGCTCGACGGAGGGCTGCGACGGCTGAGCCTCCTGTCCGGTGTACGCGCGGAGCTTCTCCTCGAGGATGCGCGGGTTCAGGCCCTCCTGGATCGCCATGACACCCTCGACGATCATGACCCGGCGCTCCTTTTCGAGCGCGAACCTGCGCTTCATCTTGGTCGCCATCGGGAGGAACAAGACGTTCGCCGCGCCGACGCCATAGACGGTGGCGACGAACGCGGTCGCGATGCCCGATCCCAGCTTGGACGGATCGGAGAGGTTCTCCATCACGTGGATGAGCCCGAGCACCGCGCCGATGATGCCGATCGTCGGGCAGAAGCCGCCGGCCGACTCCCAGACCTTGGCCGCGACCGCCTTCTCGGCGCTCTCCAGAGCGATGGCCGTCTCGAGCGAGTCGCGCGCGACGTCCGCGTCGACGCCGTCCACGACGTACGAGAGCGCCTTGCGCGTGAACGGATCCTTCACCTTGGGCAGCAGCCCCTCGAGCGCGAGGACGCCCTCGCGCCGCGCGATCCCGGCGTACTCGACGAGGTCCTTCGCCGCGCCGGCGAGGTCCTCCTTCCGGTCGGTGAACGCGAGCCTCGCGAGTTTCAGGCCGCGGACGAAGTCCTTCATCGGGA
>DASSQI010000103.1:0-11917 GCA_035702585.1 Anaeromyxobacteraceae bacterium | reverse complement strand
GAAGAAGGCGTTCAACTCGCCGACCGGCTTCAACACGCCGTTCGACGTCTCGATCGTCATCCAGCAGGTCTGCGACTACGGCGACTACTTCGAGATCCAGCCGGAGCGCGCGAAGGAGGTCGTCACCGCGTTCGGCCGCCTCGGTGGCCACGTGGTCGGCTTCGTCGCCAACAACAGCGCCGTCGCCTCGGGCCAGATCGACTGCGACTCGGCGCTGAAGATCGCGCGCTTCGTGCGCTTCTGCAACATCTACAACATCCCCATCATCTTCATGGAGGACACGACGGGCTTCCTGCCCGGACGCGAGCAGGAGGCGCGCGGCATCGTGCAGGCGGGTCGCTCGATGCTCGACGCGATCGTCGACGTCCGCACGCCGCGCATCCTCCTCATCCTGCGCAACGCGTTCGGCGGCGCCTACGCGTCGTACAACAACTACCCGACGGGCGCGGACCTCGTGCTCGCGCTGCCCACCACGCGCCTCGCGGTGATGGGGCCCGCCGGCAAGGAGTTCGTCTACAAGGACGAGCTCCGCAAGCTGCGCGGGACCGCCGCCGACATGGCGAAGAAGGGCGCGCAGCAGCGCACCGCGGCCGGCATGGACGTCGCGGGCGCCCGCAAGGACGCCGAGAAGGAGGCCACCGACTGGCTGAAGGCCGAGGAGGCCGCGCTCAACCGTCGCTACGAGAAGGAGCTGATGAATCCGAAGGAGGGTCTGGCGCTCGGGTCGATCTCGTCGATCGTGATGCCGACCGATCTGCGCAAGGTGCTCGGAGAGAACCTGGGCTTCCTCATGCGCCACTACAAGCCGTCGCCGATGGCCGGGCCGCAGCGTGAGTTCCACTAGCCCGGCGGGACCGCGAGACCTTCAACTCGAGATCTGGAGATAGACCCGATGGCTCCCAACGTCGACTGGTACAAGAACAACCCCCTCATCCACCGCGATCGGCGCCTCGGCCGCTCCACGTCGCAGTGGGTGCGCTCCTTCGCCTGCGAGGACCTGAAGCCGCTCGTCGTCTGCCGCGGCCCCATCCGCAAGGAGGCGATGGACGTCTTCGAGGAGATGGGGATCGCGCACTACGGCATCCTCCTCTCCGAGAAGGACTCGATCGTCTACGCGAACGCCCTCGCGCCCGAGCTCCGGCAGCTCACCGACACGAGCCGGGTGCACCGCGTGCCCGACTACACCGGCGCGACCAAGGAGGAGCGCGTCGAGCGGATGAACCAGATCGTCTCGATCGCGAAGGACAACGGCTACGACTCGGTGTTCGCCGGCTACGGCTTCATGGCGGAGGACGAGGAGTTCGTCGCGACGATCGAGAGGGCCGGCCTCAAGTTCATCGGCCCGAACTCGACGACGCAGGCGCGCGCCGGCAAGAAGGACGAGGCCAAGCGCACCGCCCTCGAGGTGGGCGTCAGCACGACGCCCGGCATCAACAACGTCACCGCGCGCACGCTGGTGGCGAAGCACGGGACCCGCGAGAAGCTGCTCGCGCTCGTCGACGCCGAGAAGCTGCAGTGCGATCCGAAGGTGCTCTCGAACGCGAAGCTGTCGCTCGAGGACCTCGCGGATCACGTCCTCATGGCGTCGTACGCGAAGGGAGTCGATCTCTTCTCGATCGACGAGCTCGGCGCGCAGGTGGAGCGCGAGGTCGCCGAGATGTTCCGGAAGTACCCGGCGAGCCGCGTGCGCCTGAAGGCGATCGGCGGCGGCGGCGGCAAGGGCCAGCGCATCCTCGGCGGCTCGCTGCTCGGGGCGCGCACCGCCGACCCGGAGAAGATCGCGGCGGCGGCGGCCGAGGCGCCGGCGCTGGTGCGCGAGGTGCTGAACGAGGTCAAGGCGACGGGCGTCGGCGAGAACAAGAACGTCCTCATCGAGCTCAACATCGAGCAGACCCGCCACAACGAGATCCAGCTGCTCGGCAACGGCAAGTGGTGCGTCGCGCTCGGCGGCCGCGACTGCTCGCTGCAGATGCACGAGCAGAAGCTGCTCGAGGTGTCGGTGACGCAGGAGGGGCTCGCCGTCTCGATCGGTCGCGCCGACCGGCTCGGCAAGACCGAGCAGGCGCAGGCGCTCCGTACGGATCTCGAGATCCTGAAGCGGATGGAGGACGACGCCGCGCGGTTCGGGCAGGCGGTGGGCCTCGACTCCGCGTCCACGTTCGAGTGCATCGTCGATCGCGACCGCTACTACTTCATGGAGGTCAACACCCGGATCCAGGTCGAGCACCGGGTGACGGAGCTCTGCTACAGCCTGCGGTTCACGAACCCCGACGATCCGAAGGACTCGTTCATCGTCGAGTCGCTCGTCGAGGCGATGGCGCTCCTCGCGCGGCACAAGGAGCGCCTCCCGAAGCCGACGCGCGTCCCGCGATTCCCCGCGTCCGTCGAGGCGCGCCTCAACGCCACCGACGACTCGCTGTCACCGCACGCCGGCGGGCTGATCCGCTTCTGGTCGAAGCCGATCGAGGGCGAGATTCGCGACGACCAGGGCATCAGCCTGCCGAACCCCGACACCGGCATGTTCATGCGCTACCACGTCGCGGGCGCCTACGACTCGAACATCGCCCTCTTGCTCACGAAGGGCGAGGCGCGCCGGGAGAGCTACATCCAGCTCTCGAAGGTGCTCCGCAAGACGAGCCTGCGCGGCATCAACCTCGCGACGAACCTGCAGTTCCACTACGGCCTGGTGAACTGGTTCCTCGGCCAGAACGTCATGGCGAAGCCGACCACCCGCTTCGTCGTCCCGTACCTGACGCTGGTCGGCCAGCTGAAGGACGAGGGGAACAAGATCGACATCAACTACGCCTTCGCGGAGATGAAGAAGCACTACGCGAAGGAGATGGGCGCCGAGGCCGCGAACGATCCGTCGCTCGCGAAGTCGATGTCGGACATCATCGACCGGAAGTTCACGCTGCTGACGCGCGTCATCGAGCGGCTGCTCGACGAGCCGCACCTGCTCGCGGGCTGGCTCAGCCTGAACCGCCGTCAGTACCGGATCGAGGACGGCAAGGTGTTCTGGCTCCGCAATCCGCTCGGCGTGCTCAACGACGCGTACGACTACCTCGACATGACCTGGAACCCGCGGATGCCCGCCGCGGAGGTCATCTGGCAGCACGATCACGAGCTGCTGCAGAAGTCGATCCGGTTCTACGCGGCGCTCCGCGGGGTCTTCGGCCTGAAGAAGGAGGAGTTCTACAAGCTCGCGGAGATCCTGAAGAGCGAGGAGCCGCAGGGCGGCTACGACGAGTCGACGTGGGCCAAGATCCGCGCGGCGCACCTCGGCTACGAGGCGGGCAACGAGCTCATCGGCCTGCTCTTCATGATCGCGGAGAACGTCCGGTTCTTCGACTTCCGCGTGGAGCCGAACCTCGACGTCACCATCCCGGCTCACCTGCACGATCCCGAGCTGCAGGCCCGGATGAAGAAGGTGCTGGTGCCGCCGCCGGCGACGAAGGCGGACGAGCTCGTCGCGCCGTACGGCGGCATGTTCTACCGGCAGGAGGCGCCGGGGAGGCCGCCGTTCGTCGCGGAGGGCCAGCACTTCGAGAAGGGGCAGCCGCTCTACATCATCGAGGTGATGAAGATGTTCAACACCGTCCGGGCGCCGTTCGCGGGCACGATCGACAAGGTCGTCATGGCCGGCGCGGACGGGAGCGTCGTGCAGAAGGGGCAGCCGCTCTTCAAGATCACGCCCGACGAGAAGTTCGTCGAGGTCGATCCGAAGGAGATCGAGCGCGCTCGCCGCGCCCGCACGAGCGAGCTCCTGAAGGCGGTGATGATGTCGCCGTACGAGAAGTTCTACGACATCGAGCCGCAGGAGCTGGACGAGGACGTCCTCGCGATGATGCACATCGCGGCGGTGTAGGCGGCGCTGCGCGGCGGACCTGGGCACCGTCGGATCCCGACGGTGCCCTCGCCTCTTCCTCGGCGAGCGCCGCGGACGTCAGCGGCGGACCTCGGGGGTCGTGCCGATCACCGGCCCCGCCTTCTGATAGCGCAGCCCGGCCTGGGTCGTGCTGAGCGCCTCGTCGTCGTGGAGGATGCCCGCGTCGACGACGTTGCCGATGAACAGCAGGTGATCGCCCGTCTCGACCACGTTCGCGAGCTCGCAGTCGATGTACGCGACGGCGTCCGCGAGGATCGCGGCGCCGGTCGCGCTCTCCCGCGTCGCGAACGCGGCGAGCTTCTCCTCGCCGGACATCGACTGGCGCGCGAAGTGGCCGGCGAGCTTCACCTGGTCCGACCGCAGCACGTTCACGGCGAAGTTCTTCGTGCTCTTCAGGAAGTCGACGCTGTAGTGGTGGCGATCCACCGCGATCATGAACTGCGGCGGATCGAACGACACCGGGCACGCCCACGACACGGTGAGCCCGTTCTCGACGCCTCCGCGCCCGACGGTGACGACGCTCACGACGAGAGGGACCTTTCGCAGAACGTCGGTGAACTGCGCCTGTCTCATGGGATCCTCCGGCGAGTGGGGTGCCCCATTCGTTACGCGACCGGAGCCGAATTCAACGTCCAGAAGTGACGGGCGAGCGCACGCTCCGGTCCCACGGGATCCCGCGAGGGTGGGCTCGCCGGAGGGGCCGTCAGCGGCCCGGCCGTTCGCACAGCGCGACGATCATGTAGTCGTCGAGCGACGGCGGAGCGCCGTCGAACCCGGACATGAAGCGAACGGGGTCGAACCCCGCGGCGCGCAGCATCGCGTCGAGCTCGGTCGCCGAGTACGGGCGCGAGCGCGAGGTGAACGTCCTCGTCTCTCCGGCGCGCGTCACCGACCAGCGCGTCTCCAGGAGCCCCGACACGAGGTCGAACCGCGGCTCTTCCCGCCAGCGGCGGCCGTCGCCCTCCCGCTCGCGCACGTGCATGGTCCGCACGACGCCGTCGCGGTGCGCGCACTCGAGCAGGAACCGTCCGCCGGGCTGCAGCGCGGCGAAGGCGGCGTCGAGCACGCGCCGGTCCTGCGCCGGATCCGCGAAGTAGCCGAACGAGTTGAACAGGCACACCGCCGCGTCGAACGGGCCGTCGAACGAGGCGCAGGA
Organism: Anaeromyxobacteraceae bacterium; assembly: GCA_035702585.1. Taxonomy (GTDB): domain Bacteria; phylum Myxococcota; class Myxococcia; order Myxococcales; family Anaeromyxobacteraceae; genus DASSQI01. The sequence continues at coordinate 6,875 of DASSQI010000103.1, read as the reverse complement.
GAAGTCTCCCTCGCGGAGATCGACGTCGAGCCGCTCTCGCCGCGCCCACTCGCGGCCGTGATCGACGAACCCGCGGTGCGCGTCGACGCCCGTGACCCGCAGCCCGAGCCGCGCGAGCGGGAGGCTCACCCGGCCGAAGCCGCAGCCGAGATCGAGCACGGACGCGCCGCGCGGCAGGCCGAGCAGCGCCGCGGCCCGAGCGGCGACGTCCTCGCCCGCCGCGATCATCTCGGGCGGGAAGACGAACTCGAACATCTCGTCCCAGAACGCGCCGTCCGCCCACCAGGGCTCCGTCGGCGCGGGCTCCGGGCGGCCGGTCACGCGCCGCCCCGGGCTACTCGCCGATCCGACGGCTCGCGTCGTCGATCGCGGCCGCGAACGCCGGGTAGTCGTGAACGACAGGGAACTGGGGAAACTCGTCGATGACGTTCTGCGGCGGGCGGAACAGGATCCCGGCGTGCGCCTCGGCGAGCATCGCCGTGTCGTTGTAGGAGTCGCCCGCGGCGATCACCTTGAACTGCAGCTCCTTCAGCGCTCGCACCGCCGCGCGCTTACCGTCCGGCATGCGCAGCTTGTAGCCGGTGACGACGCCTCGCGCGTCCGTCTCGAGCCGGTGACAGAACAGCGTGGGCATCCCGAGCTGAGCCATGAGCGGCATCGCGAACTCGTAGTACGTGTCCGAGAGGATGATCACCTGGTAGCGGAGGCGCAGCGCGTCCAGGAACTCCTTCGCGCCCGGGAGCGGTCGCAGCTCCCCGATGACGCGCTGGATGTCCGGCAGGCCGAGCTCGTGCTGCCGGAGCAGGTCGAGGCGGTAGCGCATCAGCTTGTCGTAGTCGGGCTCGTCGCGCGTCGTCCGGCGCAGCTCGGGAATCCGGGTCCGCTCCGAGAACGCGATCCAGATCTCGGGAACGAGGACTCCCTCGAGGTCGAGGCAAACGGTCTGCACGTGGCGGCTCCTGACGGGCTGAAAGGCCGGGAATCCTACACGGGAGCGCCCCGGACGGGAACCGACCGGGCGGTCCGCCGGGTGCCTGGTACGAGCGCGTGGAGCAAGGATCCCTTCGGGGCGCTGGCCGCGGAGCCTGTCCGGGCAAACGCATGAGGTGGGTGCGCGGCGGGGACCGCGCGAAGGAGATCGATGGCCGGACTCCGCCAGCGGCGGGAGGAGAAGGCCGCCGCCGAGCTGCTTCCGGCTGGCGCGCGCCACGTCCTCGTCGACGGCGTGCGCGGCTGGCTCTACTCGCTCACGAGCGAGGCGGGCGACGCGTACGAGCTGTTCGCGTACTTCGACGGCGGCGGGTACCAGGTGCGCGTCGTGGTGCCGGACGTGTTCGGACGGAGCGATCACCACCAGTCGCACCTCTTCCCCGACGGCCGGATCTGCCTCGGTCCGGACGGAGTCGGCATGGCGACGCTCGAGGCGGCGTTCGTCCGCAGCGCCATCTGGGCGAACGGCTTCAGCATCTACCGACGCACCACGAAGTTCCCGTACTGACCGCGCGGCGCGCGGTCCTGGAGGAAGCCGATGTCGCAGATCACCCTCAGCCAGTTCCGCCGGGCGCTGCTCGACCAGCACGAGGAGCGCGCACCCGAGGCGCGACGCCGGATCTACGTCGACCGCAGCGGCCGGATCGTGGTCGGCGACGACGTCGGCGACGGCGACCGCCGCCAGCTGTCCGAGGTGCATCCGGCGGTGTTCGCGTAGGCGGTTCGTGTACGTCGGCGACTGGGTGCTCCGGGCGATCGACGTCGAGATCGCGGCGCGGCCACCCGAGCGCGGAGGGGCGCTGCTCGGCCCCCGCGGGCGGCCGTTCGTCACCGCGTTCGCTCCCGATCCGGACGCGACGACCTCGTCGTCGTCGTTCCGGCCGTCGCGGGCGCTCGCGGCGCGCGTGAAGGAGCTCGAGGCCGACGCGCTCCTCGAGCTCAAGGGCATCGTCCACTCGCACCCGCGGGGCTTCGATCGGCCGTCCGACCAGGACGCGCGCGAGCTCGCGACCGGGCTGCGCCTGAACGGCCACATGCCGTGCTACCTGGCGCCGATCGTGACGGAGCTCGACGGGGCCGAGCTCGACCACCACGAGCTCCCGGTCGGCGGCGCGAAGATCTCGTTCTTCGCGGGGTGGCGGACGAGCCGCGGCAGCGCCGACGTGCGCCCGATGCGCGTGCACTCGGTGCCGCTGATCGGCGACCTCGAGCGGCTGTCGCGCTCGATGGGAGGCTCCGCCCCCGAGGTCTTCGCCGCGGACCTCGGGCTCGGCGCGGTCGCGGGCGGGCGCGTCGCGATCGAGCGAGGCGAGCTCCTCGTCCTCGTCCACGAGCTTTACCCGTCGTTGCCGCCGATCGTCCTCTTCACTCCCCCGGGCGGCGAGACGGAGCAGCTCCACGTGGAGTGGCCGGTGGTGCGCGGCCTCTCGGAGCGGCTCGAGGAGGGCGTCGTCCGAGCGCTCGCGGGCCGCCGCGCGGCCGACCGCGCGGCGCTGTTCGCGCGCAGCGCGGGGCTCCTCTCGCCGGCGCTGTCGGCGCGGCGCGTGCTCGTCGCCGGCTGCGGATCGGTCGGGTCGTACGTCGCGGAGCAGCTCGTCCGGAGCGGGGTCGGCGCGCTCGACCTCGTCGACCCCGAGCCCGTCGAGGCGGCGAACCTGTCACGGACGGCGTACGACGCCGCGGACGTCGGCCGCCCGAAGGTGGAGGCGCTCGCGGCGCGCCTCCGCCGCATCTCGCCGTCCGTGCGGATCTCCGCGCACGCCCGACCCGTCGAGGCGCTCGAGCGCGCCGAGCTCGACGCGCTCGTGCTCGGCTCGGATCTCGTCGTGGCGGCGACCGACGACCCGTCCGCCCAGCGAGCCTTGAACCGCTTCGCGTACGCGCGCGGCAGACCGGCGCTGTTCGTCGGGCTGTACGCCGGCGCGCGCGGCGGAGAGGTCATCGTGACCGCTCCGGAGCGCACCGCCTGCTACCTGTGCGCGACGAGGATCCGGCACGCCGCGGAGTCGGCGTCGGGCCGCGTCGCGGACGAGGTGGACTACGGCACCGGTCGCCTGCAGGGCGAGGTCGCCCTCGGCGCCGACATCCAGCACGTCGCGAGCGCGTCGGTGAAGCTGGCGCTGTCGCTGCTCTTGCGCGGCGACCCGAGGGCGGCGCTCGCGTCGTTCGCGGAGGACGCGATCCGTGAGGGCTCGACGTACCTCACCATGTCCACCGTCGCGCGGTACTGGTTCTACCCCGACGTGTTCGGCGAGACGGCGGGACAGGGCGCGTACCAGAGCGTCTGGCTCACGCCTTCGCGCGACGAGCAGTGCGCGGTGTGCGGCGACGCGGACGAGCGGCTCGACCCGCTGCAGGTGCCGCTGCGCCCGCCCCGGCGCGACGCTTTCGGGGGAGCCGGGCCCGTGTAAGCGGCGGCTTGGCGGCAATTTGTTGATTGCCGTCAAGAACGGCACGGCGCATTGCCGCGTCAAATTGCCGCACACCCGGTCCGTGTGCTCTGCTGTGCGGACGATTCAGCGGCTCGACGCGTCCCCCCTCTCCGCCCCCGGAGCCCGTCATGTCCGACCGCCTCGCCCAGCTCGAAGCACGTGTCGAGCAGCTCACCGACACGGTGCGCCAGCTGCAGAACCGGCTCGCCGTGGTCGAAGGGGGTCACGTCGTGCTGATCCCGAAGACGAACAAGCTCGGCGAGAGCGTGCTGAAGGCGAGCGAGGAGTCGGGGGTCGAGGCGGTGCTCCGCGGCCTCACGCTCGCCCTCGTCGGGCGGACGTTGCTCGTGCTCGCGGGCGCGTTCCTGCTTCGCGCGCTCACCGAGTCCGGCGCCGTGCCGGTCTGGCTCGGGGTGACGCTCGGGTTCGCGTACGCGGGCACCTGGATCGTGATGGCGTATCGAGTGGGCCGCGACGAGGCGCTCCGGCCCAGCGCCGGACTGCACGGCGTCGCCGCGATGATGATCGGCTTCCCGCTGCTCGTCGAGGCCGCGACGCGGTTCGCGCTGCTGACGCCGGTCCTCGCGGCGGTGGTCCTCACCGGTCTGTGCGGCGTCGCGCTCGCGGTCGCGACGCGCCGGGACAACGAGCCGCTCGCGGTGTTCATCACGTTCGGCGCGCTGCCCACGGCCGTCGCGCTCGCCATGATGACGGGGCACCTCGCGCCGGTGATCGTGTTCCTCGTCCTCCTCGGGGTCGCGACCCTCTGGCTCGGATACGTGCTCGACTGGCCGCACTCGCGGTGGCCCGTCGCGGTGGTCGTCGACGTCATGCTCGTGATGATGGCGCTCCGGGTCGTGCGGGGCAGCGGCGTCGAGCGGCCGGGCGCCGCGCTCGCGGTGCTCATCCTGTTCATGGCGCTGTACCTCGCCAGCATCGCCGTCCGCACGCTGGTCCTCAACCGGCAGGTCGTCGCCTTCGAGATCGCGCAGACCACCGCGCTCGTCGCGGTGGGGCTCGGCGGGGCGTCGTACGTCGCGGCCGCTGCGGACAGCGGCGCCGCCGCGCTCGGCATCGCGAGCATCGTCCTCGGCATCGCGGCGTACGCCGTCGCGTTCACGTTCGTCGAGCGGCGCCAGCGCATCACCGCGAACTTCTACTTCTACACGTCGGTCGCCATCGTGTTCGTGCTCGGCGGGACGACGTTCCTCTTGCCGCGCGGCGCGCTTCCCTTCGCCTGGGCGGCGCTCGCGGTCCTCGTCGGCGTGCTCTCGCGCTCGTACCGGCGCCTGACGCTCGCCGCGCACGCCGCCGTGTACGCGGTGTGCGGCGCGCTCGCGAGCGGCCTCCCGCGTCAGGCCGCCGAGGCCACCCTGGAGTCGTCCGACATCGCGTGGTCCACCGCGACGCTGGAGTCGATCGTGCTGGTCGCAGCGATGGGCATCACGGCGTGGCTGACCGGCTCGCCGGCGACCGCGTCGCGGACGCGCGTGGAGCGCGTGCCGAGGCTGCTCCTCGTCGCCGCGCTCGCGGTCGCGTCCGCGTCGATCGTGATCGGCTGGCTCGTTCCGGTCGCGGCGGGCGTGCCCGGAGTGAACGCCAGCGCGGGCGCGGTCGCGACGGTGCGCACCGCGGTGCTCGTCGGCGGCGTGCTCCTGCTCGCGTGGATCGGCCGGTCCGACAGCTGGCTCGAGGCGAGGTGGCTCGCCTATCCGGCGCTCGTCGCCATCGGGCTGAAGATGGTCCTCGAGGACCTGCCGCGGAGCAGGCCGGCGACGCTGTTCCTCGCCTTCGGCCTCTACGGGATCGCGCTCATCCTCGTGCCGCGCCTCCGCCGCCGCGACGCGCCGATCCCCGCGGCGGCTCCCGCGGACGCGACGGCGGCTGCGGCGCCGAACCGCGACGCAACCGCCTGACGGGCCGATCAGTCGCCGCCGCCGTCTCCTCCGGAGAGCGACACCGGACTCTCCTCGCCGCCTCGCCGGTGGCACGCGTTGCAGCTGCCGTGCGGGAGCTCCTCGTCCATCAGCCTGGAGGCTGCGCCCTTCGTGATGCGGACCCGCGCCGAGCGGCCAAACGCGATCGGCTGCGTCATGAAGAAGTTCCCGACGCGGTTCGTGATGGCCGTGAAGACGCGCCCCTGCGCGTCGGTGATGGTGACGGTGACGCCCGGGTCGCCCCCGCCGCCGCTCGCGAAGACGGTGCCGGAGGCGGTGAACTGCGCGCTCGGCGCCTGGCCACCGGCGCGGTGGCAGGACTGGCAATCGAACCCGGGCAGCATGAACTCGTCGCCGAGCCCCCCGGCCAGCGCGACCCGCCCCGGGGCCGCCTTCGCGCCGTCCTGGAACTGCGTGCTCGGCGGAGGCAGCGTCGCAGCGGTGTGGCAGCGGCCGCACGCGCCGTCTGGCGCCGGCACCGACATCACCGAGAACCTGCCGTCCTTCTCGACCGCCACCTGCAGCGGGTACGCGAGCGGTTCGCGCGTGTAGAAGTTGCCGGTCTCGTTCGTCTTGAGGCTGAGGGTCTTGCCGGAGGCGTCCGTCACGTGGACGCGCCCGCCCTTGACGCCCTGCGATGCCGCGTCCGTCGGGTTCGTGTACAGCGTCCCGGACGCGGTGAAGTTCGGGGCCTCGCCGGCGCCGTGGCACGTCGAGCAGTCCTCGCCCGGCCGCATCGCCGGCCCTTCGGACGGGATTCCGCACGCCGCTGCGGAGACCAGGGCGACGGCCGCGACCAGACGCATGACTGCCATGACTCCTCCAGAGCGCGCGAGGCTCGCGCGACGGTAGACGCGCGAGGCGCTCCGGGACCGTAGATCCAATCGCGGCTCAGGTGGGCTGCCGCGCTGGGTATCCCAGTCGGGGCGCGAGCAGCTCGACGAGCCCCTCGCGAGACGTGACGCCGAGCTTTCGCCGCGCAGACGCGAAGTGCGTCCCGACGGTGCTCGGGGCGAGGCCGAGGAGGTACGCCACGTACTTCTCCGGGTGCCCCATCGCGAGGAACGTCACGACGGCGCGCTCGGCGGCGGTGAGCGCCTTCGGATCGGCGACGCTCGGCGCGTTCCGGCGCACGAGCACGTACCGCCGCCCGTCCGAGTCCCAGTGATCGACGAGCGACCACGTGCCGTCGACGAGCCCGCGCCACATCGACAGCGCCGCGTCGGGATCGGCGCGCCGCAGCAGACCTCGCGCCCGCTCGGCGGCTCGCACGGCGCGCGACAGGCGCGCGCGCACGCTCTCGCGCCGCGCCTCGCCGACCGCGTGACGAACGGCGCCGCCGGGCTCGAGGATCGCGTCGGTGGACGGAGCGTCGGGCGCCGCAGGGCCGCCGCGGCGCAGGCGCAGCGCGGACGTGAAGTGGGCGGCGACGCACGCGAGCCGGTGCAACGTCCGCGGGTGGAACGCGCGACGGCTCCGCATCGGGACGTCGAGGTGCAGGACCTGCCCGGAGACG
>DASSQI010000102.1:0-14702 GCA_035702585.1 Anaeromyxobacteraceae bacterium | reverse complement strand
CGAAGGGGTTCGTCTGCGAGCGCGAGCGCTACGACGGCCACGACGTCTCGAACCTCATCCGCGCGGTGGGCCACGAGCTCAGCTGGGAGCGGCTCCTCGACCGGTTCGGCGAGCACTGGGAGGTGCTGCTCTCGCACCTCGTCATGTACCGGTTCGCGTTCCCGGGCGAGCGCAGCCGGGTGCCGCGCTGGGTGATGGAGGAGCTCCTGCGTCGCAGCGCCGAGTCGATCGCGGAGGGCGACTGGGCCCGCCGCGTCTGCCGCGGCCGCCTCGTGTCGCGCACGCAGTACGAGCACGCGGTGCACGAGCTCGGCTACGACGACGCGCGCGCCGAGGTGATCGCGCGCAGAGGGGACGACGATGTCGCAGACGTTCCGGCTGGCGGCGACCGGTGACCTCCACTGCCGCCTCGAGCACCACGGCCGGTTCCGCGAGTTCGTGAAGGCGGTGAACGGCGAGGCCGAGGGCCTCGTCATCTGCGGCGACCTCACGGATCGCGGCGGCGTCGACGAGGCGAAGACGCTCGCCGAGGCGCTCTCGTCGCTGCGAGTCCCGTGCGCGGCCGTGCTCGGGAACCACGACTTCGAGTCGGGGCAGGTGGGGGAGGTCGTGAGGATCCTGCGCGAGGCGAACGTGCAGATCCTCGACGGCGACCACGCGGTGTTCGGCCGCCGCCTGGGGATCGCCGGCGTGAAGGGGTTCGCGTGCGGGTTCGGCAGCGGCATGCTGCAGGCCTTCGGAGAGCCGCTCATCAAGGCCTTCGTACAGGAGTCGGTGAACGAGGCGCTGAAGCTCGAGGCCGCGCTCGCCCAGCTCGACACGCCCGCCAAGGTCGTGGTCCTGCACTACTCGCCGATCCCCGAGACGACGTACGGCGAGCACGAGGAGATCCGGCCGTTCCTCGGCACGAGCCGCCTCGCGGCGCCCGTCGACATGTTCGGCGCGCAGGCGGTCTTCCACGGGCACGCGCACCACGGCGCGCTGGAGGGGCGCACCAAGGGCGGGGTGCCCGTCTACAACGTGGCGCTGCCGCTCGTCCGCAAGCTCATGGACGATCGCCGCTTCCGGCTCGTCGACATCACGCCGCCCGAGACGGCCGAGGAGCCGGTGCAGCCGGAGCAGCCGTCGCTGCCGCTGGTGCATTAGCCGCGGCGCGCGCTGAAGCGCGCGCCGCAGTCAGTGCCGCATCGGCGGCGGTCCCGCCGACTTGCGGACGCGCTCCAGGATCTCGTCCATCCCGACCGACTTCGGGATGTACCCCTGAGCGCCGAGCAGCTCCGCCTCCCACTCGAACCCGTACGCCGACAGGATCAGGATCGGCACCGCGGCGCTCTTCCCGTCGGAGCGCATCCGCTCCATCACGCCCCAGCCGTCGAGCACCGGCATCTTCAGGTCGAGCAGCACGATGCCCGGCTGCTCCTGGCTGACCTGCTGGAGCGCGACCTCGCCATTCTCCGCCTGCTGCACGGGATAGCCGGCCTCGATGAGCACCTCGGAGAGCGCCTCGCGGAAGTCGTCGTCGTCGTCGACCACGAGGATGTACTGGCCGGGCGTCATGAGGCCCTCCCGTCTTTCAGTGCGCTGGCGATCTCGCCGGCGATCCGCCGCGCGTCGTCGATCCGGTCCGGATCGAGCGACACCGCGCCGACCACCGGGTGCCCGCCACCGCCGTAGCGTTCGCAGAGCTTCGAGATGTCGTGGGTGCGCGTCTCGCGCGCCCACGGATTGGAGCCGACCGAGACCTTGGCTCGCCGGGAGTCCCGCGTCACGACGACCGTGTAGCGGGCCTCCGGGAACAGGTCGTAGGCGACGAACTTGTTCGCTGCCTCGACGCCGGTGTCGGTGAGGTCGATGAACACGACGCCTCGGTCGAGCCGCGCGTGCTCGCGCACCGACTCCATCGAGCGGCGGTGACGCTCCAGGATCGGCGCGAGCGCCGTCTGCACCCACGGCTCGGCCGCGATCTCGGCCAGCGGCCGCCGGGCGAACCCGTGGATGATCCGCGTCGGGACCTGCGGGTCGTGCGTCGCCTCGAGCAGCGCCATGATCCTGAGCGCCGGCTCCTCGAGGCGCACGGCGACGGCCGCGGACGGGAAGCGCGCGGCGTCGATGACGTCCGCCCAGCGGACGAGCTCCGCGAGGTCCTCGCGGATCCAGCCGAACCGGTCGCCGAGGACGCGGGCGATGAAGCCGGTGCAGGAGGGCGCCGTCGGATCCCAGAACTTCTGCCCGCTGCGGTCCGCCTCGAACACCGCCTTGTCGCTCGCCGGCTGGAACGCGCTCGCGTGGTGGTCGAACCACCAGTGGAGCAGCGGGGACGGGGAGAAACGGAAGTCGACGCAGGCGTTCACCTGCGCGACCTCGAAGCTTCCGGCCGGGAAGGGATCGCCCTGGTGGTGCTGGACCGGGAAGAAGGACACGTCTTCCAGGCGTATTCCTTCCTTCTCGGTGAACCAGCGCCCGAAGAGCGCCGCGGAGGCACACCCGTCGAAGCAGTTCGCGTGATAGAGGATCCGGAGTCGCATCGCAGGCGCGGCAATCTAGTGATTCGCGAAGGTGGCGGTCAATGAATGGATCGGGGTCCCTGCACACGCTTGGCCCGCCCGGGTTGGTCGCGCTCGTTCGCGACGACGCGCGGTGGCTTGTCGACGCCCTGTTGACCGCGCGTTAGACTCCCGCCCCGATGGATGCGACCCGCGTTGGCGCCCTGCTCGACGACAAGAAGTTCGATCTGCGGCTGACGCTCGTTGCGGGGAAGAAGGGCCTCACCCGCCGGATCAGCTCGACGCGCATCCAGAAGCCCGGACTGGTGCTCGCCGGCTTCACCGAGCACCTGCACCGCGAGCGGATCCAGGTGTTCGGGAACACGGAGATGAGCTACCTCGAGACGCTGCCGCGCGAGCGGCGCGCCGAGGTGCTGCAGCGCTTCTTCTCCGAGGACATCGCCTGCCTCGTCGTGACGAAGGGGCTGCCGGTGTCCGCCGACATCGCGGCCGCCGCCGAGCGAGGGGGCGTGCCGGTGCTGTCCACCACGCACCTGTCGTCCTCCTTCATCGAAGGGGTCCAGAACTACCTCGAGGACATCCTCGCGGCGTCCACGTCGATGCACGGCGTGCTGCTCGACGTGTTCGGCGTCGGCATCCTGCTGCTCGGCAAGAGCGGCATCGGCAAGAGCGAGATCGCGCTCGACCTCGTCATGCGCGGGCACCGGCTCGTCGCCGACGACATCGTCGACGTGAAGCGGAAGACGCAGGACTCGGTCTACGGCACCGGCTCCGAGATCATCAAGCACCACATGGAGATCCGCGGGCTCGGCATCATCAACATCAAGGACCTGTTCGGCGTCGCCGCGATCCGCGAGCGGAAGAAGATCGAGATCGTGCTCGAGCTCGTCGAGTGGGATCCGCACGTCGAGTACGACCGGCTCGGCGTCGAGGAGAAGAAGTTCAGGATCCTCGACGTGGAGATCCCGATGCTCATCGTCCCGGTCCGGCCGGGGCGAAACATGACGACCATCGTCGAGGTCGCGGCCCGCAACCACCTCCTCAAGCTGCAGGGGCACCACTCGGCGAAGGAGTTCCAGGAGCGGCTCAACCGCGCGATCGCGCTCGCGCCCGGCGCCCGCGGCGGGGAGATCGACGTCGAATGACGGCTCCCGAGCAGCGCGTCGTCATCATCACCGGCGTCTCCGGGTCGGGGAAGTCCACCGCCCTGCGGGCGCTGGAGGACGCCGGCTACTACTGCGTCGACAACCTCCCCATCGTGTTCCTGGAGAAGCTGCTCGAGCTGTCCGGTCACACGCAGGGCGAGGTCACGCGCATCGCGCTCGGCGTCGACGCGCGCGAGGGCCGCTTCCTCGGCGACGCGCCGCACGTCATCGACGAGGTGCGCCGCAAGGGCGCCAAGGTCGAGGTGCTGTTCCTCGACGCGTCGGACGACGCGCTCGTGCGCCGCTACTCGGAGACGCGCCGGCGGCACCCGCTCGCCGCCGAGGCGGGATCGGTCCCCGACGCCATCGCCGCGGAGCGCCGCGCGCTCGAGCCGCTGAAGCAGATCGCCGGCGAGGTGGTGGACAGCTCCCGCCTCAACGTCCACGAGCTGAAGCGCCTCATGTACGCGAAGTTCGTGGAGGGGGCCGTCGCCCCGATGGGCGTCACCGTGCTCTCGTTCGGCTTCCGCTTCGGCCTGCCGTCGCACGCCGACCTCGTGCTCGACGTGCGGTTCCTGCCGAATCCGTACTTCATCCCGGAGCTGAAGCCGTACTCCGGCACGGACGAGCGCGTCAGCCGGTTCGTGCTCGGGCAGGACGACGCCCGCATATTCCTCGACCGTGCGGGGGAGCTTTGCGAGTTCCTGCTCCCACGGTACCGTGCGGAGGGGAAGAGCTACCTCACCATCGCGATCGGCTGCACCGGCGGACGCCACCGCTCCGTCGCGGTCGCCACGGAGCTGGCGCGACGCCTCGAGAGCCGCGGCACCAGCGTCCGCCTGTGGCACCGGGACGTCGAGAAGGAATAGGTTCGTCAGAGGGGTCTCCCGTCGGGCGGCTCGAGAGGTGGAGATGATCGGAGTCGTCGTAGCCACGCACGGCAGGTTGGCCGAGGAGCTCCTCAGGGCCGCCGAGGGGATCTGCGGCGAGCTCCCGCAGTGCCGGGCGATGACCCTCTCCGCCGCCAGCGCCATGGACGACGCCCGCGAGGCGCTCGCCGAGCACATCGCCGACGTGGACCAGGGCGACGGCGTGCTCGTGCTCACGGACATGTTCGGCGGCACCCCGGCGAACCTCGCGCTCACGTTCCTCGACGAGCGCATCGAGGTCGTGACCGGCGTGAACCTGCCGATGCTCATGAAGCTCGCGACCTGCCGCGGGCCCGACGCGAAGCTCGAGGACGTCGCGAAGCTCGTGGCCAGCCACGGGCAGAAGAACATCACGCTCGCGAGCGAGCTCCTGCGGGCGCGCACCGGAAACACGAACCCCAAGGACAAGCCGAAGGACCAGAAAGACCAGTAGCCGCCGTGATCTCCCTCGTCCGCGTCGACAACCGCCTCGTGCACGGCCAGATCCTCGAGACCTGGCTCCCGAAGCTCGGCATCCGGCGCCTGGTGGTCGCCGACGACGACGCCGCGGGTACGCCGCTGGCGCGGGACGCGATGTGCCTCTGCACGCCCCCCGACCTGCCGATCGAGGTGACGCCGGTCGGCAAGGTGGACTGGGCGGCGCTCGCGGCTTCCAGGGAACCGGTCATGGTCCTCGTGCGCGAGGTCGCGGACCTCGTCCGGGCGAGCGAGGACGGGATGTCGGCCGAGCGCGCACCCCGGCTGAACGTGGGGAACGTGCATTACGCGCTGCGACGCCGGCCGGTGACGCCGTCGGTCTTCCTCGACGACGACGAGCTCGCCGCGCTGCGCGACCTCGGGCGCAGCGGGTACCGCGTCGAGATCCGGGCGTTGCCCACCGACGCGGCGCTGGACCCCGACGACCTCGGCGAGCGACAGCGAACCGCGCGGTGAAAACTCGCTGTCCGGGGCCTCCGCTGAATTAGACTCCTCGTCGTGAGCAGCTATCTCGCCCTCGCGGTCGTCGCGGGCCTCGCCGGCGTCGAGCGCAAGGGCGTCCTCCAGGCGATGCTCTCGCGGCCGATCGCGCTCGGGACCATCGTCGGTCTCGCGCTGGGCGACGTCACGGGCGGCCTCCTCGTGGCGGTGCCGCTCGAGCTCCTCTGGCTCGGCGCGGTGAACCTGGGCGCGGCGCTGCCCGTCCACGAGGCGCTCGGCGCCGCGGCAGTCGCGGGCGGCGCGGTCCTGGCCGGCGAGGCGCTCGGCACCGGCGTGACGATGCCGGTCGCGGCGCTGGCGGTCGTCACGAGCGCGCCGCTCGCCGTCCTCGGCCGGACCGCCGAGCGTGCGATCGAGCGGGCGAACGAGCGGCTCGTCGACAGGGCCGAGGTCCTCGTCGCGACCGACCCCGCCGCCGCGGCGCGCGCGAACGTCCGCGGCCTCGCGCTGCCGTTCCTCCTGCCCGCGGTGCTCGCGCCCGCCGGCGCTGCGGTCACTGCCCTCGTCGTGCCTGCGCTGCTGCGCGCGGCGCCGTCGCTCGCGACGCCGCTCTCCATCGCCTGGGTCGCCTTCGCGGTCATCGCGGCCGCAGCGGGCGCGTTCTCGGTGCGCGCGGCCCGCGCGGGCAAGGTCTTCTTCGCGGCGGCGACCGCGGCGGCCGTGGTCGGTGCGGCGGTCCTCGCCGGGGTGAGCCGGTGACGCGCGTCAGCTCCGCGGCGCGCACGCGCGCCTTCCTGCGATCGCTGCTCCTGCAGGCGGCGTGGAACCGGCGCGGCATGCAGAACCTCGGCTTCGAGTACGCGATCGCGCCGGCGCTCGACGAGCTCTACCCGGACCCCGAGCGGCGGCGCGACGCGGCGGCGCGGCACCTCGGGTTCTTCAACTGCCATCCCTACATGGCCGCCGCGATCCTGGGCGGCGCCATCCACCACGAGGAGCGGGTCGCGCGCGGCGAGGAGTCTCCGGCGACGCCGCAGCGCTACAAGCAGACCTTGCAGGGACCGCTCGCGGCGATCGGCGATGGCTTCTTCTGGACCGCGCTGCGCCCCTTCTTCGGGGCAGTCGCCGCACTCGGCGCGCTCCTGTTCGGTTGGCCGGCCGTCCTGTTGGCAATTACCATCTACAACGCGATCCACCTCGCGCTGCGCGTCCACATGTTCCGCGCCGGATACCGACAGGGCGACGCCGTCATCGGCGCCATCGCCGCGATGTCCCTCCCGTCCGCCGCCGAGCGGCTGCGGCTGGGCACCGCCGCGTTCTGCGGAGTCGCCGCGGCGGCGTTCCTCGTCGACGGCGCGCAGGCGCTCGGCCCGATCGCGACGGCGCTCGCGCTCGCCGCGGCGATCGCGGGGCAGATCGCGCTCCGGTCCGGGGCGAGCGTCCTCGCGGTGGCCTACGGCGTGCTCCTCGTCACGACGGGCGCGGGGCTCGTCGCGCTCCGCCTGCCCGGAGGTTCCTGACGCATGTCGCGGCACGCGCGGACCTTCATCATCGTGAACACGCTCGGGCTCCACGCGCGCGCGGCGGCGCAGCTCGTACAGGCCGCGAACCGCTTCCGGTCGGAGATCCACGTCGAGAAGGACGGCGTGCAGGTGAACGGCAAGAGCATCATGGGCGTGCTGACGCTCGCGGCCGCGAAGGGCACCGAGATCATCGTCTGCTGCGAGGGCGAGGACGCGGAGGCGGCCATGACCGCCCTCGCCACCGTGATCGAAGCCGGGTTCGGGGAGAAGTAGGTGAGCACCTCGACGACGCTCATGGGGATGGCGGCGTCGCCGGGGGTCGCCATAGGCCGCTGCTGGCCCGTCGATCGCCGCCGGGTACGCACGCCGAAGCGCCGCATCGATCCGGTCGAGGTCGCGGCGGAGCTGGCGCGGCTGCAGGCCGCGCTCGAGCTCTCGGACCAGCAGCTCGCGGAGGTCCGCGGGAAGGTCCAGCGGCTCGAGGGGAACGAGCACACCGCCATCATCGACATGCATCGCGTCATGCTGAAGGACGAGATGCTCGTGAAGGAGGCGCAGCGCTTCATCGAGAAGGAGCGCGTGAACGCCGAGTGGGCGGTGCGGCGCGCGATCCGCAAGGTGAAGTCCGCGCTCGCCAGGGCGACCGATCCCTACTTCAAGGAGCGGCGCGCGGACGTCGACTTCGTCGCCGAGCGCGTCGTCCGCAACCTCATGGGGCAGGTGGTCGACGTCGAGGAGCCGCCCCCCGAGGGCTCGATCGTCGTCGCCCACGACCTCTCGCCGGCGGACACCGCGCTCCTGCTCCACGAGCGGAAGGTCGCGGGCTTCGTGACCGACGTCGGGACGAAGACGTCGCACACCGCGATCGTCGCTCGCGCGCTCGAGGTCCCCGCCGTCGTCGGCGTCGGCCGCATCACCGCGCTCGCGGACCGGGGCGACTGGCTCGTCATCGACGGCGCGCGCGGCGTCGTCGTGCTGAAGCCCACTCCGGGCGAGCGCGCCGACTACGAGATCGTCCGCGCGAAGTGGCTCGCGCACGAGCGCGAGCTCCTCCGCACGCGCGACCTCGCCGCGACGACGCTCGACGGCGTGACCCTGCGGCTCGTCGGCAACATCGAGTTCGCCGAGGAGGTCCGGAGCCTCATCGAGCACGGCGGGCAGGGCGTCGGCCTCTACCGCACCGAGTTCCTGTTCCTCGGCCGCGGCGACCTGCCGGGCGAGGAGGAGCACTACGAGAACTACCGCACGATCCTGGAGAACCTCGGCGATCGTCCGGTGACCATCCGCACGTTCGACCTCGGCGGGGACAAGCTGCCGGTCGGCGAGAAGTCGCACGCCGAGAACCCCGCGCTGGGGCTCCGGGCGCTGCGCTACTGCCTCCGGCACGCCGACATGTTCCGCGCGCAGCTCCGCGGGCTGCTGCGCGCGAGCGTGCACGGAAACCTGCGCATCATGTTCCCGATGGTGTCGGGCGTCGCCGAGCTGCGCGCCGCCCGCCGCATGCTGAACGAGGCCGCCGACGAGCTGCGCCGGGAGGGCGTGCCGTTCCGCATGCCGCCGGTCGGCATCATGGTCGAGCTCCCGTCGGCGGCGATCATCGCCGACCGGCTCGCGAAGGAGTGCGACTTCCTCTCCATCGGCACGAACGACCTCATCCAGTACACGATGGCGATCGACCGCCAGAACAAGGACGTCGCCTACCTCTATCGCCCGCTCCACCTCGCGGTCCTCCGCACGCTGCGGCTCATCTGCGACGCGGGGCGCGCGGCGGGGATCCCCGTCTCGATGTGCGGCGAGATGGCGGGCGAGCCGTCCTTCGTGCTGGTGCTGCTCGGGCTCGGGCTCGCGGAGCTGTCGATGAACGGGCCGTCCATCCCGGTGGTGAAGCGGGTCATCCGCGGAGCGAGCGCGGCGGACGGGCGCGCGCTGGTCGAGCGGCTCATGGATCTCACCGCCGCGGACGACATCGAGCGCGAGGTCCGCACCGAGATGAGGCGCCTCTTCCCCGAGCTCGTCGAACCGGAAGCTGTCGGCCCGGCCGCCGGTTGATCAGCGAGGCTGATCGGGCTCTCGTCCGTTATGACGGACGGCTTCCGTCATCTTGACATCCGTCGCGCCGGCCACTTACCTTCGTCGCCCCATTTTCGAGGACCGCATGCCGCAGACCGACTACCTGTTCACCTCCGAATCCGTCACCGAGGGCCATCCCGACAAGATGGCCGATCAGATCTCGGACGCGGTCCTCGACGCCTGCCTCGCGAAGGATCCGCGCAGCCGCGTCGCCTGCGAGACGCTGCTCAAGACCGGCTACGTCATGATCGCCGGCGAGATCACGACCGAGGCGTTCGTCGACTTCCCGCGGATCGCGCGGGCAGCGGTGAACCGCATCGGCTACACGAGCGGCGACATGGGGTTCGACGGGAACACCTGCGCCGTCATCGTCGCGGTCGACGAGCAGTCGCGCGACATCGCGCGCGGCGTCGACGAGACGACCGAGCGCGGCGAGCACAAGGAGCAGGGCGCCGGCGACCAGGGCATGATGTTCGGGTACGCCTGCGACGAGACGCCGGAGCTCATGCCGGCGCCGATCCAGTACGCGCACGCGGTCACGCGCCAGCTCGCGAAGGCGCGCCGGGGGGGCCTCGACTTCCTCCGCCCCGACGGCAAGAGCCAGGTGACGGTCGAGTACCGCGGCGGCAAGGTCGCGCGCATCGACACCGTGGTCGTCTCGACGCAGCACGCCGCCGACGTCTCGAACCGCAAGCTGCACGCGGCGATCCGCGAGGAGGTCATCGCGAAGGCGCTGCCGAGGAAGCTCGTCGACAAGAAGACCAGGGTCTTCATCAACCCGACCGGCCGCTTCGTCATCGGCGGCCCCATGGGCGACACCGGCCTCACCGGCCGCAAGATCATCGTCGACACCTACGGCGGCATGGGCCGCCACGGCGGCGGCGCGTTCAGCGGCAAGGACCCGTCGAAGGTGGACCGCTCGGCCGCGTACATGGGCCGCTACATCGCGAAGAACGTCGTCGCCGCCGGGCTCGCCTCGCGCTGCGAGGTCCAGGTGGCCTACGCCATCGGCGTCGCGGAGCCGGTCTCGGTCATGGTCGAGACCTTCGGCACCGGCAAGGTGGAGGACGACGCGATCGCCCGCGCCATCCGCGCCGTGTTCGGCCTCACGCCGCGCCAGATCATCGAGGGCCTCGACCTGCTCCGGCCCATCTACGAGAAGACCGCCGCGTACGGGCACTTCGGGCGCTCCGAGAAGGAGTTCACCTGGGAGCGCACCGACAAGAAGGACGCGCTGCGGGACGCCGCGGGCATGAAGGTGAGGGCAGCGGCGGTCTAAGAGAGGGTACGGCGCGCTCGAACGGGGCGCGCGATGCCCTGCCTGCGCCGCGCGGATCGCTGGCCGGCGCGGGCCGTCGTCCGTAGACTGCCGCGCGCGTGAACATCCTCCTCGCCGCCTTCCTCGGCGTCATCCAGGCTGCCACCGAGTTCCTGCCCGTCAGCTCCACCGCGCACCTGCTCGTGTTCGGGGAGCTCCTCGGGCAGTCGCTCGAGGACGAGCGGTTCCGGGCCTTCGTCGCGATCATCCAGGTCGGGACGACGATCTCGGTCATCGCCTACTTCCGCCAGGCGCTCTGGGAGATCGTCCGCGCGGTCGTCGCCGGCCTCGTCGCGCGCGATCCGCTCGGGACCGCCGACGCGCGCATCGGGTGGCTCATCGCGCTCGGCACGATCCCGGCCGCGGTCGCCGGCCTCCTGCTCGAGAAGCGCATCGAGTCGCTCGGCAACGTGGTGATCGCGGCGTCGCTCGTGGTGTGGGGTCTCGTGCTGCTCCTCGCCGAGCGCTTCGCGAAGCACCAGCGCACGATCTCCGACGTCGGCCTGCGCGACGCGATCGTGGTCGGCGTCGGCCAGGCGCTGGCCCTCGTCCCGGGCACGTCGCGCTCCGGCGCCACGATCACGACGGGCATGCTCGGCGGTCTGACCCGCGAGGCGGCCGCGCGGTTCAGCTTCCTGCTCTCGGTCCCGATCACGCTCGCGGCGGGCGTCTACAAGCTCGTCAAGGTGCTGCCGGTGCTGCGCGGCCGGCCCGACTGGACCATCGCCACCCTCGTCGGGACGGTGGTCTCGCTCGCGTTCGGGTACGTCGTCATCGACTGGCTGTTGCACTGGCTGCGCACCCGCAGCACGTACGTGTTCGTGGCGTGGAGGATCGCGGCCGGCATCGTCATCGCCGTCCTGGTCTGGAAGGGCGTGCTCCCGGAGACGACCTCCGCGGCGCCGTCCGTCGCGCCACCTGGCGCGCCATGACCTCCGGAAAGAGCCCATCCCTCACCTTCGACGACGTTCGGGCCGCGCTCGCGGGCCGCGCGCGACGCGACTATCCATTCGACGAGCTCGAGACGGCGCACCTCCCGGAGGGCGGCCTGCGCCACGCCGCGGTCCTGGTGCCGCTGCTCGAGCGCGGCGGCGAGATCTGCGTGCTCCTCACGAAGCGGCCGCTCGAGCTGCGCCGGCACGCGGGGCAGGTGTGCTTCCCGGGCGGGCGCATCGACGCGACCGACGCCGACGACCTCGCGGCCGCGCTGCGCGAGACCGAGGAGGAGATCGGGCTCCCTCCGGCCGAGGTCGAGGTGCTGGGCAGGCTCGACGACACGCTCGTGCTCGTGTCGGCGTTCCGCTTGACGCCCTGGGTGGGCCGGGTGCCTTATCCGTTCCCGTACGCGCCGCACGCGCAGGAGGTCGACGGGATCATCGTCGCGTCGATCGCCGAGCTCCTCGCGCCGGGCGTCCACCGGACGGAGGAGCTGGTGGCGTACGGCATCCCGCACGAGGTCCACTTCTACACGGTGCAGGGTGAGGTGATCTGGGGCGCCACGGCGCGGGTGCTCACTCAGCTGCTGGAGCTCTGGAAGGAACGATGAAGATCCACGCGGTCGTGATGGCAGGCGGGTCGGGCACGCGGTTCTGGCCGCTCTCGCGTCAGGCGAAGCCGAAGCAGTTCCTGCCGCTCGCGGGGAAGCTCCCGCTCCTCGCGGAGACGGTGAAGCGCCTCCCCCCGCTCGCGCCCATTGCCCGCACCTACGTCGCGTGCGGCCCGGTCCACGCGCGCGGCGTGCGCAAGCTCCTGCCGAAGCTCCCGCGAGAGAACCTGCTCGTCGAGCCGGTGGCGCGGAACACCGCCCCGTGCGTCGGCCTCGCGGCGATCCACGTCGCGCGGCGCGCGCCGGACGGCATCCTCGCGATGCTCCCGGCCGACCACCACGTGTCGCAGCCGGAGCTGTTCCGCGAGGCGATCGCGACCGCCGCGCGCATCGCCGCGGGCGGCGACATCGTCACGATCGGCATCACGCCGTCGCGCCCCGAGACCGGCTACGGTTACCTCGAGGTCGGCGCTCCGCTCGCGGGCGAGACGCCGGTCGCCGGCGGCGCGCTCCCGCCGGCGCGCGTGAAGCGCTTCGTCGAGAAGCCGGACCGCGCGCGCGCGGAGGAGTACCTCCGCGACGGCGGCTACCTCTGGAACAGCGGCATCTTCGTGTTTCGCGCGGACGTGATCCTCGACGAGATCGCGCGCGCGATGCCGGAGCTCGCGAAGAGGCTCGGCGCGATCGCGGCGACCCTCGGGACGCGCGGCTACGCGAAAGCGCTCGCGCAGGAGTTCCCCGCCTGCCCGTCCGAGTCGATCGACTACGGCGTCATGGAGCGGTCGTCGCGCATCGCCGTGGTGCCGGCCGACTTCGGCTGGAGCGACGTCGGCAGCTTCGCCGCGATCCCCGAGGTACGGGCCGCCGACGGCGACGGGAACGTCGCGACGGGTGACGCGCTCGTCATCGACGGGAAGGACAACGTCGTGCTCGCCGACGCCGGCCGGCTGGTCGCGGTCGTCGGCGCGAGCGGACTCGTGGTGGTGGACGCCGGCGACGCGCTGCTCGTGTGCCCGCGCGAGCGGGCCCAGGACGTGAAGCGGGCCGTCGACGAGCTGAAGCGACGGCGCCGCCAGGACCTGCTGTAGGAGACGTGCGTCCAAGCGGCCCGATGCGCGGGGGCCGCCCGCCGCCGCACCACCGCAGCCGCGTGGCCATCCTCGGAGGAAACCCCTCGATGCCGACCTCGATCTCGCCGACCATCTTCCGGGAATACGACGTCCGCGGCGTCGCCGACCGCGACCTCACCGAGGACGCCGTGCACCTCGTCGGCAAGGCCCTCGGGACGCTGGTGCGGAGCGCGGGCGGGCGCCGGGTCGTCGTCGGGCGGGACTGCCGCACCTCGGGCGAGCGCTTCGGACGCCAGATGATCTCGGCGCTCGTCTCGACGGGCGTCGACGTCGTGGACCTCGGGGTCGTGCCGACGCCGCTCACCTACTTCGCCGCGCACACGCTCGAGGTGGACGGGTTGTGCATGATCACGGGCTCGCACAACCCGCCCGAGTACAACGGGCTCAAGGTGGGCCTCGGCACCGCGCCGTTCCATGGTGAGCAGGTCCAGGCGCTGCGGCGGCTCGTAGAGTCGG
Source organism: Anaeromyxobacteraceae bacterium (assembly GCA_035702585.1). Taxonomy (GTDB): domain Bacteria; phylum Myxococcota; class Myxococcia; order Myxococcales; family Anaeromyxobacteraceae; genus DASSQI01. The sequence continues at coordinate 1,163 of DASSQI010000102.1, read as the reverse complement.
GCGACTTCGCGGCGGCGGCGCCCGGCGCGGAGGGCGAGGTCAGCGCCCACGACGTCGCGAGCCCGTACCGCGACCACGTGCGCGGCAACCTGCGGCTCGGCGGCCGCAAGCTGAAGGTGGTCGTCGACGCGGGGAACGGGACGGGCGGCGTCATCGCGGTGCCGCTCTTCGAGTCGCTCGGCATCGAGGTGGTGCCGCTCTTCCTGGAGATGGACGGCCGCTTCCCGAACCATCACGCCGACCCCACCGTCGAGAAGAACCTCGAGCACCTCCGGGCGAAGGTGCTCGAGGTCGGAGCCGACGTGGGCATCGCCTACGACGGGGACGCCGATCGCGTCGGCGCGGTGGACGAGCGCGGTCGGGTGCTCTGGGGCGACCAGCTCATGATCCTCTTCTCCCGGGCGCTGCTGCGCGAGGTGCCGGGCGCGGCCGTCATCGCCGAGGTGAAGTGCTCGCAGACGCTGTACGACGACATCGCCAGGCACGGCGGGCGCGCCGTGATGTGGAAGGCGGGCCACAGCATCATCAAGGCGAAGATGAAGCAGGAGGGGGCGCTGCTCGCGGGCGAGATGAGCGGCCACGTCTTCTTCGCCCATCGGTGGTTCGGGTTCGACGACGGCATCTACGCGTCGGCGCGGCTCCTCGAGCTCCTCTCGCACGCCGAGGCGCCGCTGTCGGCGCTGCTCGCGGACGTGCCGAAGACCTTCTCGTCCGCGGAGATCCGCGTGGACTGCCCCGAGGAGAAGAAGTTCGAGGTGGTCCGCCGTGCGCAGGAGTGGTTCTCGGCGCGGCACGAGAGCATCACGGTGGACGGCGTCCGCGTCCTCTTCGACGGGGGCTGGGGCCTCGTGCGCGCGTCGAACACGCAGCCCTTGCTCGTGCTGCGGTTCGAGGCGGACACGCCGGAGCGGCTCGCCGAGCTCGAGCGGCTCGTCACGGACAAGGTCGAGGAGCTGAAGCTGCAAGCGGGCGCATAGCGCCTTGAACGGGGGTTCCATGGCTCATCGGCTCGGGATCGGCGCTGACCTCGGCGGCACGAACGCACGCGGCGCCGTCGTGGATCGCGCGACGGGACGGATCGTCGCGGTGCACCGCGAGCGGCTCGGCGACCGATCGCCCGCCGCCGTCGCGGCGGTGGTCGGGACCGCGGTGCGCGCCGCGGC
>DASSQI010000101.1:0-9139 GCA_035702585.1 Anaeromyxobacteraceae bacterium | reverse complement strand
CGTTCGTCGACGTCGGCTCGGTCGTGAAGAAGGGCCAGGTGCTCTGCATCGTCGAGGCGATGAAGCTGATGAACGAGATCGAGGCCGAGGTCGGCGGCCGCATCGCCGAGATCATCGTCCAGAACGCCACGCCAGTCGAATTCGGCCAGCCGCTGTTCCGCATCGAGCCGGCGTAACCGCGGAGTCTCCATGTTCAAGAAGGTCCTCGTCGCGAACCGGGGCGAGATCGCGCTGCGCGTCATTCGCGCGTGCCGCGAGCTCGGGCTCTCGACCGTCGCGATCCACTCCACGGTGGACGCCGAGTCCCCGCACGTGAGGTTCGCGGACGAGGCGGTCTGCGTGGGGCCTGCGCCCTCGAAGGACAGCTACCTCAACATCCGAGCGATCATGGCGGCCGCCGAGGTGACCGGCGCCGACGCCGTCCACCCAGGGTACGGCTTCCTGTCGGAGAACCCCCACTTCGCCGAGATCGTCCAGCAGCTCGGGCTGCACTTCATCGGCCCCCGCCCCGAGATGCTGAAGCTCATGGGCAACAAGGTCGCGGCGCGCGAGGCGGCGGAGCGCGCCGGCCTGCCGCTGCTCCCCGGAGCGCGCGGCACCCTGAAGAACGGCGACGAGGCCGAGCAGATCGCGAACGAGATCGGCTACCCGGTGATCCTGAAGGCTGCCGCCGGCGGCGGCGGGCGCGGGATGAAGATCGTCCGCGAGGCGTCTCAGGTCCGGAACATGTTCGAGGCCGCCTCGACCGAGGCGCTCGCGGCGTTCGGCGACGGCTCGATGTACCTCGAGCGCTACGTCGAGGAGCCGCGCCACATCGAGCTGCAGATGGTGGCCGACGAGCACGGGAACATCATCCACCTCGGCGAGCGCGAGTGCTCCGTCCAGCGGCGACACCAGAAGATGGTCGAGGAGGCGCCGAGCCCGGCGGTGACGCCGGAGCTTCGCAAGGAGATGGGCGACCGCGCCGTCAAGGCGCTGAAGGACATCGGCTACAACAACGTCGGGACGATCGAGTTCCTGATGGACGAGAAGGGCCGTTACTACTTCATGGAGATGAACACCCGCATCCAGGTCGAGCACCCCGTCACCGAGCAGGTGTACGGCCTCGATCTGCTGCGGCTCCAGATCAAGCTCGCGGCGGGCGCCAAGCTGGACCGGAAGCAGGAGGACGTCATCCCGCGCTTCCATGCCATCGAGTGCCGCGTGAACGCCGAGGATCCCGTCAAGTTCAGGCCGTCGCCGGGGCGCATCACCGGCTACCACCAGCCCGGCGGCTACGGCGTGCGCGTCGACACGACCGTGTACGAGCAGTACAAGGTCCAGCCCCACTACGACTCGATGGTCGCGAAGCTCATCTGCTGGGCCGACAAGCGCGAGGTCGCGATCGAGCGCATGAAGCGGGCGCTGGACGAGTACGTGATCGAGGGGATCAAGACCAACATCCCCTTCCTGAAGCGCGTGCTCGCCCACCCCGGCTTCGTCGCGGGCAAGTACGACACGCGCATCGTGGAGCAGATCCTCGCCGAGGGTGACGGATCGGCGCCGGCGGCCAAGACCGCCACTGCGACGTAAGCCCGCGTAGCTGCCTCGGTTTTCCGGAGGTCGTCGCCTTGACCGACCCCGGGGGTTCCACTACGCTCCGTGAGCGGGGCGACCGTGGTTGCGCGACCCCGCGCAACCACGCGCGCAACGCCATTCCCCAGCCGCGGGGAGCCCTTCCGGCCGATGGCAGTCGACAAGAACAAGCTCATCGCCGAGGCGACGAAGTTCGTCCAGAAGGGCCAGTGGGACAAGGCGATCACGGTCTACGAGCGCATCGTCGCCGAGGACCCGCGCGACGTCCGCGTCCTGCTCAAGATCGGCGAGCTCCAGCAGAAGAAGGACGACCTCGGCGCTGCCGCGACGACGATGCACTCCGTCGCCGAGGTGTACACGGAGCAGGGCTTCTTCCTGAAGGCGGTCGCCGTCTACAAGCAGATCGTGCGGCTCACCCCGGACGACGTGCGGGTGAACGAGCGGCTCGCGGTGCTGTACCAGCAGCTCGGCATCATGTCGGACGCGATGGCGCAGCTGCAGCTCGTCGCGGCTGCTGCGGAGCGCGTCGGCGACGACAAGCGCCTCGCCGAGGTGCTGCGCAGGATGACGGATCTCGATCCCGAGAACCCCGCGCCGGCCGCGCGGCTGGGCGAGATCCTCGCGCGGCAGGGCGACGCGAAGGGCGCGCTCGAGCTCCTGCACCGCTCCGCGGAGGGGCTGAAGAAGGCGAACCGGCTCGACGAGTACGTGCGCGTCGCGGAGCGCATCGCAGCGCTCGAGCCGGCGAACGTCGCCCTCGGCCGCGAGCTCGCGCGGCTGTACCTGGCGCGGGGCGACACGCGGCGGGCGCTCGCGAAGCTGCAGCTCTGCTTCAAGTCCGAGCCGGACGACATCGACACCCTGAACCTGCTCGCGCAGGCGTTCCGGGAGCTCGGCCAGGTCTCGAAGACCGTCTCGGTCTACAAGGAGCTCGCGCGGATCCACGGCGAGCGCGGTCGCGCGGAGGAGTCGCGGGCCACCTGGAAGCGCGTGCTCGACCTCGCTCCCGACGACCCCGATGCGCTCGACGCGCTCGAGCCCGGCGCGCTCACCGAGGAGCCGGCGCCCGCCAGCGCCTTTGGCCCGGCCTCCGCCGCGGAGGAGCCGCAGCCCGAAGCGGCGCGGCGCACCGAGGCACCTGCGGCGAGGCCGATCCCTCCGCGGCCGCCGCCGGAAATCCCGGCGGTGCCGCCCCCGCCTCCGCCGCCCGTGGGGCCCGAGGCGATCCCGAAGCTCATCACCGAGACCGACGTCTACCTGAAGTACGGCCTGCACGCGAAGGCGGCCGAGCACCTCGACAAGGTGTTCGCGATCGACGCCGACCACGTCGACGCGCGCGAGCGCGCGCGGGACCTGCGGGCGGCGGTCGGCGATCTCGCCGGCGCCGTGGAGCACGGCGCCAAGGTCGTGCGGACTGCGCTCCGGCAGGGCGACACCGCTCGCGCCCGCGCCGGCTTCGACCGCCTCGTCGCGCTCGCGCCACGCGACGCCGAGGTCGCGAAGCTCCGCGACGAGGTGGCTGGCGAGACGGGAGCGCTTCCGGACACCTCCGCCGCCGAGCTCGAGGAGCCGCTCGACGGCGCGGACGTCCTCGTCGAGGTGGAGCCCGACGACGGCGGTACGCAGGAGCTGCAGCTCGGAGAGCAGACGCAACCGCCCCAGCTCGAGCACGGGGTTGCGGTCCCGGGAGCGGGAGCGGGATCGGGAGCGGTCGATCTCGGCGACGAGCTCGCGGAGATCGACTTCTACATCAGCCAAGGTCTGCACGACGAGGCACGCGAGGCGCTGACGAGCCTGCGCGCGCTTTATCCCGACGAGTCCTCTCTCTCGGAACGCGAGGGTGAGCTCGCGCGCGCGATCGAGGCCGCCGGGACGGGCCGGGACGCCGCGGCCGGCGGCGCTGCCGAAGCCGCGGCGGACGAGCGCGCGGCCGCGAATCCGCAAGCCGAGCTGCACTACTCCGTCAGCGACGCCCTCCAGCAGTTCCGCAAGGGTATCGAGGAGCAGATCCGTCCCGAGGACGCCGAGACGCACTTCGACCTCGGCATCGCCTACAAGGAGATGGGGCTGCTCGACGAGGCATTGCGGGAGCTCGAGGTGGCGCTCGCGGCGCGGCCGGGCCGCAAGGAGATCGACGCGCTCACGATGATCGGCCTCTGCCGCATGCAGAAGGGCGACGCCGCCGGAGCCATCGGCGCGTACCGGGCCGCGCTCGCGTCGGTGCACGCGACGCCGGAGGCCACGCTGGCGCTCGAGTACGAGCTCGCGATGGCGTACCGCACGCTCGGCGACGTGGACGCCGCGCTCTGGTTCCTCAACAAGGTGCTGCGCGAGGACCCCGGCTTCCGTGACGTCCGCGGGCAGGTCGCCGCGATGGGAGACGGTGAAGGGCGGCCGCCGCCCGACGACTCGGAGGCCGCCGGCGCACCCGTCGCCGCGTCGTCATGAAGCGCCGCATAGCGCTCGTCTCGCTCCTGGCACTGGCCGCGCTGCTGCTCGTGTCCCTGTCGGTCCTGAGTACGCCGTGGGTGGGCACGCGGCTCTGCGCCCTCGCGAGCGATGGCCTGCGCGACGCGGCGGGGTTGCCGCTGTCGGCGAGCTCGTGCCGGATCGACCCCTTCCGGATGGAGGTCGTCGTACGGGATGTCGCGCTCGGTCCCGCGGACGCCCCGATCTTCACGGCGGACGAGGTGCGGGCGCGGCTCGCGGCGCTGCAGGCGCTGGGCGGCCGCCTGCGCCTCGACAGCGCTCGCCTCGTGAAGCCGCGGCTCGTCCTGCGACTGCAGCAGGGCAAGGACGACGCGAAGAGCGCGTGCCCGCCTGCGGCGCTCGATCGCATCGACCTGCGCTCGGTTCGAGTCCAGGACGGCTCGATCGACCTCGTGACGGCAGGTGGCGCGCACGTCGTCGTCGAGGGGCTCGATGCCCGGCTCCACCCGACGCGGCGCCTCTGGAAGGCGCTCGCGCGAGGCGAGGCGCGCCGGGTCGCGGCCGACGTGCAGCTGCGTCGGGCGACGATCGACGCGGCCGGCCGTCACCTGGACGTGCAGGGAGCGCGGGCGAGAGGCGTCATGGCGCTCGACCTGTCGATGGCGAGCCTCGACGAGGTCGCGCTGCGCGGCCAGGACTGGAAGCTCGACGTCTCCGGGCGGATCGACGATCTCTGCCATCCGCGCGTCGACCTCACCGTGAAGGCCGGCGCTCCGCTGCCGATGCTGCTCGCGCTCGCGGGCAAGCCGGAGTGGGAAGCCGCGGGCAGCGCCAGCGCCGACGTGCATGCGTCAGGCTCGGCCTGGTCGCCCGAGGTTCGCGGAGACGTGAAGCTCGAGCGCGGCCGCATCGGCCAGTGGATGCCGGGCGATCTCTCCGCCCGCCTGGCGCTGCGCGGGCGGGAGCTCGCCATCGAGGCGGTCGACGCGACCGGGCGCGTCGGCGGACGCGTCGCCGCCCACGGGCTCCTGCGCTTCGGCGAACAGATCGAGCTCGAGGCCGAGGCGGACCTCACGGACGTGGAGCTCGCCGAGGTGCTCGAGCGCTGCAAGCTGCCCGACGCGTGGGTCATGCTTCGCGCCACCGGGAAGACGCGCGTGAAGGGCACCGTCCGGCCACTCGCGCTGAAAGGCGACGGGAAGCTCGAGCTCCGCGACTTCCGATCGCTCTCCGGATCTTGGCAGCGCTGGACGCCCGGCGCGCCGACGATCGTCGACGTGCCGACTGCGCGCCTCGAGTCGCAGGTGGTCGTGAGCCGGGAGAGTGTGCGGCTCGAGCACGCGCGGCTCGCGGGGGGCCGCGACGAGATCGGCGTCGAGGCGACCCTGTATCTGGACAGCCATCGCGGTTACGACGTGCGCGTGGACGGCGGGATCGATCTCGACGTGCTGCGACACGTCTCGAGCGTCCCGATCGCGGGCCGCGCCACGGTCGCGGGGACGGTGCGCGCCGCGCCCTACGGCAACCCGCGCATCGACGGCACGGCGTCGGCGCGAGACCTCCACTTCCTGCAGCTCGCGCTCGGGAACGCCGAGGCGATCGTCGGCTACGGGCCGCACGACCACGTCATCCACGTGAGCCAGCTCGCCGGCGCGCGCGGACAGACGCGGTGGAGCGGCAGCGCCACCGTGGACGTCGGCCGCTCGCCCGTGAACGTGGACGAGCTGCGGCTCGCGGCCGAAGGCCGGATGCGAGACCTGTTCGACGCGGTGATGCCGTGGCTGCCGTCGACGAAGATCGTGCGCGACGCGCTGGACGGTCCGATCTCGGCCACCGCGGAGGCGCGGGGCCCCGCGCAGGCGCTCGACGCGGAGTTCACGGCGCGCGGCGGCGCGGGCACGCTGCTCGGCCGGAGCTTCGACGCCGCGACGGCGTCGGGGAGCGTCGTCCAGGGGGCGCGCGCGGTGTTCCGCGAGGTGGAGCTGCGCCGCGGCAGTGGGCGCGCGCGGGCGCAGGGCACGTGGGCGTTCGCCGCCCCGTTCCCCTGGAGCCTGGACGTCGCGTGGACCGGCGTTGCGATTCCGGAGCTGGTGCAGGACGCGACGTGGGCGGGGCAGGTGGACGGGACCGCCGCGCTGCGAGGCTCGCTCGACGTACCCGACGTGAGCTTCGACGCGAGCGGGGCGAACGTCGTCATCTCGGGTCTCACGATCGGCGCGGGAAAGGCGAGGGGGACCCTGCGCGGCGAGGCGGTCACGGTGCAGGGGACCGCGCGTGGCCTCGAGCTGCGCGCCGAAGGACGCACCGCGGGCGAGGGGCATTACCGCGCCGACATCGGCATCGCGCACGACGACGTCGCGTCGGTGTTCGGGCGGCCGCCCGACGCACCGCTCCGGATCCGCGCGCGCGGCAGCGCCCGCGCGACGGGCACGCTGTCGCGCATGGCCTACTCGCGCGCGGACATCGACCTCTCCGAGCTGTCGGGCAGCTTCGAGGACGTCCACGTCGCGAGCCGCGGCCCCGTGCGGCTCGAGATCGTCGACAAGCGCATCTCCGTGCAGCCGTTCGCGCTCGGCGGTGCGACGACGGACCTCACGGTGCAGGGCGTGATCGAGGCGAGCAGCGCGCTGGCAATCGACGTCGACGGCACCCTCGACCTGCGCCTCATGGGGAACGTCGTCCCGAGGGTCACCGGGATCCGGGGTGCGCTCGCGGTGCACTCGCGCGTCGGGGGCACGCTGCGCGACCCGACCCTCGTCGGCAGCGGGCGCGTCGACGGCGGTGCGTTCCAGTTCCGGGACGTGCCGATCGCGTTCTCGTCGATCGCCGGCGACCTCGGCTTCTCGCAGAACCGCGTGGTGTTCGATCGCCTCACCGCCGCCGTGAACGGCGGCCGCGCCGAGATCTCCGGCGATCTCGAGCTGCAGCAGCTCGTGCCGTCTCGCGTACGAATCGCCGGCGACATCGCCGACGTGGCGCTGCGCATCCCCGAGTTCCTGCCGTCGACGGTCTCCGGCGAGGTCCGCGTCGCCGGGACCTGGACCGACATGCTCCTCTCGGGCCGGCTGCACGTGCTCCGCGCGCGCTACACCGAGCGGGTCGATCTCGAGAAGAACATGATCGACTTCCGGCGACGGGTGACGACCGCGCGCCCGTACGACGCGACCGGCGAGTGGCTGCGGTTCGACGTCGCGCTGCTGGTGGACGGGGACGCTCGCGTCGACAACGATCTCGTCCGGGCGGGTGTCCGCGGGGAGCTCGCCCTCACGGGAACGCTCGCGGCCCCGGGGCTCGTCGGCACGCTCACGCTCACCGACGGCAGCCGCGGGACGTTCCGCGGCAACGAGTTCTCGCTCACGCACGCCGTCGTCGACTTCACCGATCGCCGCGCGGTCGCGATGAGCCTCGACGTGCACGGAGAGACGCAGGTGCGCGAGTACCAGGTGTTCATGCACCTGTACGGACCGTACGAGAAGCCGCAGCTCCAGCTCACGAGCCAGCCCGCGCTCACCCAGCCCGACATCATCACGCTGCTGTCGCTCGGCTTCACGACGCGCGACGCGGCGGTCGCGGGCGGGGTCGGCGGAGTCGCCACGGCGGCCGCTGCGCAGGCGCTGTTCAGCGTCTCGGGGCTCGATCAGCAGGTGAAGCGGTTCCTGCCGGAGGGCGGGCCGCTGCGCGACTTCTCGGTGCGGATGACGAGCGCGTACAGCGAGCAGACCGGCCAGGTGGAACCGCGCGCGGAGTTCGAGTCGAAGCTGCTCGACGAGAAGCTGCGGCTCCGGTGGCAGGCGCCGCTCTCGGGCGCCCGCGGGCAGCGCGCGCAGGCGGAGATGAAGGTCGGCGGGCGCGCGTCGCTCCAGTACCAGTGGGACAACGATCACCCCGACGTGGCGGCAGGCGGCGATCACGGCGTCGACCTGAAGCTGCGCTGGGAGTGGACGGACTGATGGGCGCGCGGCCGAGGCTGACGCCGGCGAGCGCGAGGTTCGCGGTGCTGCTCGCCGCGGCGCTCGCCGTCTGCGCGCCCGTGCGCGCGGTCGCCGCCGTTCCGGAGCCGACCCACCGACCCGTCATCGCCGCCGTCGTCCTCGAGCTCCCGCCCGGCGACGCGCGCGCCTCCGCCGAGGCGCTCGTGGCGCTGCGAGCCGGCGAGCGGCTCACCTCGCGCGACGCGCGCCGCACCGTGCAGCTCCTGTATCAGCTCGGCCGCTACGCCAACGTCATCGTGCGCTCGGCGCCGCTGCCCGACGGGCGCGTGACGGTGACGATCTCGTGCGCGCCCCGCAGGCTGGTGCAGGCCCTCCGCGTCGTGAACACGGCGTCTCGTCCGGCGATCTCGACCGACGCCGCGGCGCGCGTCGCGGCGCTCCAGCCGGGGGACGAGCTCTGGCCCGGTCGCGCCGAGCGCGCGGCGGAGCGGCTCCGCGCCGAGCTCGAGCGGCGGGGCTGGAGGTCGGCGCGGGTCACGGTCCAGGCTCGCGGGGAGCCCGGCGCCGAGGTCGTGCTCACGATCGAGCAGGGCTCGCCGGTGCGCGTCTCGACGCTCACCGTCGAGGGTGACGACGGGCCGGTCCGGACCGCGGCCGTGGCCGCGGCGCGCGTCCGGCCGGGAGAGGTGCTCGACTCGGGAGAGCTGATCGAGGACCGCCGTCGGATGCGCGAGGCGCTCCTCAGGGAGGGATATCTGGAAGCGCGCGTGGGCGCGGCGTCGGTGGTCGTGGACGGCGAGCTGGCGCGGATCACCGTCCGGATCGAGGCGGGTCCCAGGGTCGCCGTGCGCTTCGCCGGCAACGCCGAGGCGACGGACGAGGAGCTGCGCGCGGCGGCGAGCCTCGACCCGGACCAGCCGCTCGACGTCGCCGCGCTCGACCTCACGGCGGCCCGCCTCCGCACCTGGTACCAGCTCCGCGGCCACGCGCTCGCCGAGGTCGCCGCGTCGGAATCGGAAGCTCCGGGCCGGCGCACGATCACGTTCACGATCGACGAAGGACCGCGTTACCGCGTCTCGCGAATCGCCTTCTCCGGCGCGGAGCACCTGGACGCGACCCGCCTCCGCGAGCGGCTGCTCGCGGCGCTCGCGCTCGCGACGCCCGGCGGCGACGCTGCCGCCGCCGACGCGGAGCGCGCGCAG
>DASSQI010000100.1:0-10727 GCA_035702585.1 Anaeromyxobacteraceae bacterium | reverse complement strand
CGAGGCGGCGATCGCCGCGGCGAAGGCCGGCACCGAGCAGCTCGACGCGGGACGCGCGCCGACTCGCCCCGAGCGCGTGGTGACGCTGCTCGTGCTCGGATCGTACGCGCCGAGCCCCCGCCGAGCGCGGCCGTAGCTGTTCGCCCCACGAGCGAGCGCGTCGCCGAGCTACAGCCCCGCGAACTGGACGTTCTCGAAGACGAGCGTCGGCACCCGCGACGCCGAGTACGGATACGGATCGTCGCCGACCGCGACGAGGCGCGGCCAGAGCTCGAGGTGGTTCCCGGAGACGTTCATCTCGCCGACCGGCTCGGCGAGCTTGCCGCCGCGGATCCGGAATCCCTGCGCGCCGAGCGAGAAGTCTCCCGTCGTGCCGTTCGAGTTCCCGCCGAGGAACCCCGTGACGAAGATCCCCTCGCCGATGCGCGCGAGGAGCGCGTCGAGCGGCTCGGAGCCGTAGCGCCAGTCGAGGTTCGACATCCCGCGGGTGGTCGGCGCCATCCCGAGCTTCCGCCCGTAGTAGGTGTCCACGTAGTAGTTGCGGAGCACGCCCCCCTCGAACAGCGGGAGCCGCTTCGCCGCGATGCCCTCGCCGTCGAAGCGCCGCGACCCGAGGCCGCGTGGGACGAGCGGATCGTCCGCGAGATCGAGCAGCGCGCTCGTGACGGGCTTCCCGAGCTTCCCGTCCAGGTAGGATCGCTTCTGCTGCAGCGCGGACGCCGAGAGCGGCGCGAGCAGGAAACCGACGAGGCGCGACGCCGCGCGGTTCTCGACCGCCATCGTGACGACCGCCGAGTCGCCCTTCGTCGAGCCGATGCGCGACAGCGCACGCTGCGTCGCTCCCCGCCCGACGTCCTCCGGGGCCGGGAGCGCCGACAGGTGGCGGCCGCCGCCCGCGTCCCAGTCCTCGGGCCGGCGTCCGTCGGGATCCTTCACGGAGACCTCCGCGCCGAGCCAGAAGTCGGTCGCGCGGCGGCTGCCCTCGAAGCCGTTCGAGTGGATGCGCCAGCCCTCGACCTGCGAATCGCCGAAGCTGGTCGTGACCGAGAGGATGGCCTCGGCTCCCTTCACCGAGCGCGCGCCGGCCTCGGCCGCTTGCGCGAGATCGCGGCGCCGCGCGGCGTCGAGCGTGCGGTACGCCGGGTCCTCCATCTGCAGGTCGACGTCCGACTGGCCCTGGTACAGCGCGGGGTCGGGGAGCTGCCGGTAGGGATCGGGCGTGAGGGCGCGCGTCATCGCGATCGCGTCCTCGATGAAGCGGTCGATCGCGTCCGGCCGCAGGTCGCTCGTCGCGACGGAGCCGTAGCGCCCGTCCACGTACAGCTCCAGCCCGAGCGCGCGCGTCGTCGCCTCGCTCACGCGCTCGAGCCTGCCGTCGCGCCACGAGACCGACACGTGCCGCGATCGCGAGGCCCCCGCCGTCGCGCCCTGCGCCCCGCGCGCGAGCGCAGTGTCCACCGCGCGGCGCGCCACGTCGCGCATGCTGCCGCCCGCCTCGAGTCTCTCCGCGGTCGTCACGATCCACGCCCTCCGACGGTCATCGACGAGACGCGCACCGTCGGCAGCCCCTGCGACACGGGGACGCTCTGCCCGTCCTTGCCGCAGGTCCAGCCGCCCTCGTCTATCGCGAGGTCGTCGGAGACCATGTCCACCTTCTCGAGCACCTTCGGTCCGTTGCCGATGATGTTCACGTCCTTGATCGGCCGGGTGAGCTTGCCGTCCTCGATGAGGTAGCCGTTCTTCACGTAGAAGGTGAAGTCGCCGGCGCCGATGTTCACCTGGCCGTTCGTGAAGTTGGAGCAGTAGATGCCCTTCTTCACGGAAGCGATGATCTCCTCGCGCCGGTGCGGCCCCGGCAGCATGTACGTCGATCTCATGCGCGGCAGCGGCGGGTGCTGGTAGCTCTCGCGGCGACCGTTCCCCGTGGGCTGCACGCCGTAGTGTCGCGCGCTGATCGAGTCGTGGAGGTAGGTCGCGAGCACGCCGTTCTCGACGAGCACGGTGCGGCCGGCGGCGTTCCCCTCGTCGTCGACGTTGATGGCGCCGCGCGCGCCCTCGTTCGTCGCGTCGTCGACGATGTTCACGAACGGCTTCGCGATGGGCTTGCCCACCTTGTCGGCGTAGATCGAGACGTTCTTGCGGTTGAAGTCGGCCTCCATCCCGTGGCCGATCGCCTCGTGCAGCAGGATCCCCGACGAGCCCGCCGCCAGCACGACCGGCATCTCGCCCGCCGGCGGCGGCACCGCCTCGAAGAGGATCGTCGTGCGGGCGACGGCCTCGCGCACGACGCGATCGACCCGCTCCGGAGTGTAGAACTCGAACCCGGCGCGACCCGCGACGTTGTACCCGTTCGACTCGCGGCGGCTACCGTCCTCGGCGATGCACGCGAGGTACAGGAGCGTCATCGGCTGGCGATCCTCGACGATGCGCCCCTCGCTGTCGGCGATGAGGATCGTCCCGGCCTCGTCGCGGAAGTGCACGTTCACCTTGCGCACGCGTGGATCGGCGGCGAACGCCGCCTCGTTGACGCGCGTGAGGATCGGCAGCTTGAGCTCCGGCCGGACTTCCTCCCAGGGACGCGTGAGCTGGTAGCGCTGCGGCAGGCCCGCGCGGACGTGAAAGCGCTGCGGCGCCGCGCGGGACGGCCCCTCGGCGATCGCGGCGGCGGTGCGCGCGCACTCGACGAGCGCGCCGACCGAGAGGTCCTCCGTGAACCCGTAGCCCGTCTGGTCGCCCTTCACGACGCGGACGCCGGCGCCCACCTCGACCACGGCCGACGCGCGGTTCACGTCGCCGTCCTCGAGGCCGAGATCGTGCGTCATGCGGTGCTGCAGGAACACGTCCGCGTAGTCGCCGCCGCGGGACAGCGCGGCGCCGAGGACCTCCTGCAGCAGGCGCTCGGTGATCCCGAAGCGCGCGAACCAGCCAATACCTTCCGACATCACCACCTCCGGGCGACCGCCGCCCCGTGCGGGGCCGTCACTGCGCCGCAGCACCCGTCATAATCGAACGCATGCCAACCATCCCGATCGGCGAAGGGTCCATCCACTACCGCGAGGCGGGGGCCGGCAGCGACGTCGTCGTGCTCGTCCACGCGTTTCCGCTCCACTCGGAGATGTGGGAGCCGCAGCTCTCCGCGCTCGCCGGCCGGTTCCGCGTGATCGCCCCGGACCAGCGAGGGCTCGGCAAGAGCGGGCCGGCGCCGGCGGTCGCCACGATGGATCTCGTCGCCGGCGACATCGTCACGCTGCTGCGCCAGCTCGGGATCCGCCGCGCCTGCTTCGCCGGGCTCTCGATGGGCGGCTACGTCGCGCTCGCGCTGTGGCGGCGGGCGCCCGAGCTCTTCCGGGCGCTCGCGCTGTGCGACACGAAGGCGACGCCCGACACCCCCGAGGCGAGGCAGGGCCGCGAGACCTTCGCCCAGAACGCGCTCGAGAAGGGCATCGGCTGGGTCGCCGACGACTTCGCGCCGAAGCTGCTGCGGCCGCACGCGGATCCCGCGGTCGATCGGCGCGTCCGCGAGATCATCACGACGAACGACCCCGCCGGAGTCGCGGCGGCGCAGCGGGGTATGGCGTTGCGCGCGGACTCGGTGCCGACGCTGCCGCTCATCACGTGCCCGACCATCGCTGTGCGCGGCGCGGAGGACGGCGTCACGTCGGAGGCGGACCTCGTGCGCATCGCGCAGACCGTCAAGGGCGCCCGCTTCGTCACGATCCCGGCGGCGGGGCACCTGCCCAACCTCGAGAACCCGGCGGCGTTCAACGCGACGCTGAGCACGTTCTTCGCCGCGGCCCCGCGCTGACTCGTCCGCGATCTCGGATCGCCGATCGTCGGTTCAGTCGCCCAGCGCGCGATCCATCGCCGCGATCGCGGTCGCCATGGCGCGCTCGACCTGCGCGCGCTCGGGCGGGCCGAAGCCGGGCTCCTCGGCCGCGACGAGGTCGAGCACCTCCGCGACGTACGACGCCAGCGCCCGCTGCTCGTGCTCGAGCGGCGGCGGCTCCGACGCGAGCTCGCGGATGTCGCTCCACGACGCGGGACCGAGCCGGTCGCCGAAGGCCGTGTCGAGCATCGCCCAGCACTCGAACACCAGATCGCTCGCCGCCACGGCGCCGACGTCGGGGAGAGGCAGGGCGTCGACCCACGCCGCGAGGTCCGGCTGCGCGGTCTCGAAGCGGTGACGGGCGCGCCGGCGATCCCGCTCGGGCAGCGCGTCGAGGTGGCGCCACACGATCTCGACGACGTCGCGCGGCACCTCGCGCCCGGTGGTCGATCCGCGCTCCGGTACCGACTGCGCTGCTTCCTCTTGGCCGCGAACCGGCGCCGGGGTCTCCGCGCCTTTTCCGCCCCCGGATCGCACGCGGCTCCAGAGCCCGAAGAGGTTCGCGTAGAGGCGTCGAGCCTCGTCGGGTGAGCCGAAGCGCGGCTCCTCCTCGAACAGGGCCGGGACGGCGTCGCTCCGCTCCAGGCCCGCGGCGATCGCCTCGCGGAACCGCTCCTCGACGTCCGCCGTCCCGAGCGGGCACCCCGCGCGCGAGAGCAGCGCGTCGAGCACCTCGGGGCCTTCGTACTCCGCCGGGATGCCGGGGGAACTGCCTGCACGCCTGTCGCGCTTCACCATGGTCGACCACCTATGTAGCGGGCTCGGCCCGCGGCAGCGAGACGACGAAGGTGGTGCCCTGCCCCTCCCCGCTCTCGACGCGCACCTCTCCCCCGTGCGCCACCACGATCTCCCTGACGATGTAGAGGCCGAGCCCGAGCCCTCCCACTCCTTCGACGCTCGAGGCACGCTGGTACGGTTGGAACAGGCGGCTCCTCAAGGAGCCGGGGATGCCCGGGCCCGCGTCGCGGACCTCGATGAGCGCCACGCCGTCCGCCTCGCTCGTGCGCACCTGCAGCGGCGATCCGGGCGCGTACTTCACCGCGTTGCTGACGAGGTTCGTCACCACCTGGTCGAGCCGCTCGCCGTCCCAGTGTCCCACGAGCCCCGGCGCGAGCTCCGTCGAGAGCGTGATCCGGCTCCGCTCGAGCTCGGACGCGAAGCGCTCGACCACCGTCCCCACCAGCGCGGACAGATCGACCGTGCCCCGACGCAGCGCGAACTTTCCCGCCCGGATCCGCGTCACGTCGAGCAGCTCCGAGATGAGCGCCTCGAGCCGCTCCTCCTGCCGCCGCGCCGCCGCGATCTGGGGCGGCCCGTTCGGCCCGAGCCGCCGGGACAGGAGCTCGAGCTGCAACCGCAGCGACGTGAGCGGCGTCTTCAGCTCGTGCGAGGCGATCGAGAGGAACTCGTCGCGGACGCGCAGCGCATCGCCGAGCTTCGCGTTCGCGTGCACGAGGTCGCCGGTCATCTGGTTGAACGCGCGCGCGAGCACGCCGATCTCGTCCTCGCGCCCGCCGCCTTCCACCGGGATCGCCTCGCGGTCTCGCGCGATCCGCGCCGCCGTGCTCGCCATCGCGACGAGCGGCCGCACGATGCGGCGCCCGAGGTAGGCGCGGAACCCGAGCACGGCGATGACGCTCGCCCCGAGCAGGCCGGCGAGGAACAGCAGCGATCGGGCGCGGCGGCCCTCGAGCTCGGCCACAGCCGCGTCGAGCCGCCGCACGCTGTGGCCGGTGAAGTCGGACAAGAGGGCGCGCACGCTCCGGCCGGCGATGGACCACCGCTCGTACGCCTTCGCGACGCGCACCGGGTTCCGGTCGCGGACGGCCGACACGAGCTTCGCGAGATCACGCTCCTGCAGCGCCTGCATGCCCTCGTACTGCGCCCAGATGCGCTTGCCTCGCGGCGGCAGCGTCGCGGGCTGGATGCGACCGCCGACCCCTTCGACCTGGGCGTCCATCGCCTCGATGTCGCGGAGGAGCTCGTCGTCACCGGTGAAGCGGTACGCGACCACCAGCCGCTGGCGCTCGCCGACGATCTGACTCAGCCGCAGCGCGAGCGCGTTCGCGGCGCGCACGCTCGCGACCTCGCGCTCGAGCCGGTTCATGGTGATCGTGGCATCCCACGCGACCCAGCCGAGCGAACCGCCGACGAGCCCCGTGAGCATCACCGTGGGAACCAGCAGGCTCGCGCGCAGGGTCGACATGGCGTCAGTAGCCCAGGAGCGTCACGGCGGTGGGCTCGATCTCGAGGAGCAGGTCCGGATAGAGCAGCGCGCGGAAGTCGACGGGCCGCACCGGGACGTTCATGCGCTGCTCGATCCAGTCCGACTCGCGGTCGAGGACCGCGAGCAGCAGGTTGTCGAGCCCGAGCTGCGGCGTCACCCGGTGCCACGCCTCGACCAGGTGCGCGCCGCCGTGGTCGGGGAGCTCGGCCCGGAGCGCGGGGATCGCGGCGTCGGGCCACTTCACGACGAGCGCCTCGGCGCGCGAGAGCGCTCGGAGGAACCGCTCGAGCCCGTCGCGCCGGGCGGCGATCACCTCGTCCCGGGTCACGAGGATCGAGTACTCCGTGTACCCGTCCGCGAAGAGCTCGGTGCATTCCATCGACTCGAGCGGTGGATGACCGCAGAGCGCCCACGGGTACCAGACGGCGACGGCGTCCACCTCGCGCCGACGGAGCGCCGCCGCGGCGTCCTGCGGCCTCACGTCGACCTCGCGCAGGTCGCCTGGCGCGTCGAGCCCTGCCCGCGCGGCGAGCGTGTCGAGGAAGAACTCAGCGTTCGTGCCGCGCGGGACGCCCACCCTCCGACCGCGCAGGTCCTCGGGGCCGACGATGCCGCGGCCCTTCGGCACGACGATGCGCGTGTTCCTCGACGACTGGTGGATCGTCGTGAGGACGCGCGGCGTATCGCCCGCGAGGGCGCGCGCCGCGAAAGGCGTCGCGAAGGTCGTGGCGAGGTCCACCCTGCCGTCGAGCAGCGCGTCGAGCGCGTCTGCCTCCTGCGTGAACGACACGAACCGCACGTTCAGGCCGGCCTGCTGGAAGAACCCGGAGTGCTTCGCGACGTGGACGAGCCCCGTTGCGGGGACGTCGACGATCCCCAGCGTGAGGCGCTGAGGTCGCGGTGAAAGCGAGGAGCAGCACGCGACCGCCACTACGATGGCCCCGAGGGCGACCCAGGCTGCGGAGGGGCGTCGTTCGCGCACCGGCCCGCGCTCCTTTCAGGGTCCAGCGATCGTCGAGGACGGGAAACGTTCTCCATTTCGGCATACCCCGGTCAGGGTGAGCCGACAATCGGTCGAGACGTCTCACCCCGCGCGGGCCCGCGCGCGGCGCCGCGGCGGAAACGCTTGCGATACGGGCAGTTGCGGACGATTCTTGGGCGCTCACTCTCGAGGACCCGATGCTCGACCTGAAGGCAGTGGTGCAGGATTTCGACACTTACGAGCGCAAGCTCGCGCGCCGCGGCGAAGCGGTCGCCGCCCAGCTCGCGCCGGTCAAGGAGCTCGCCGCGCGCCGGCGGGAGCTGAACGTCCTGCTCGAGCAGCTCAAGAAGGAGCAGTCGGAGGCGAACGCTCGCGTGGGCCAGCTGATGCGCACGGATCGCGCCGCCGGCGAGGCTGCGCGGTCCGAGGCCCGCGCCAAGGGCGACGAGGTGAAGCGGCACGAGGAGCAGCTCGCGGCGGTCGAGAGCGAGATCTCGGCGGCGCTTTTGATGGTGCCGAACCCGCCGAACGACGCGGTGCCCGACGGCGCGGACGCGGAGCAGAACGTCGAGATCTCGCGCTGGGGGGAGAAGCCGCGGTTCGACTTCGAGCCGAAGGCCCACTGGGACATCGGCGAGGCGCTCGGAATCCTCGAGTGGCCGCAGGCCGCGAAGCTGTCCGGCGCGCGCTTCACCGTCTACAAGGGGGCGGCGGCCCGGCTCGAGCGCGCGATCGCGAGCTTCTTCCTCGACGTCCACACGTCGCGCGGGTACCGCGAGATCCTGCCGCCGTACCTCGTCACCCGCGAGACGATGACGGGCACGGGACAGCTCCCGAAGTTCGAGGACGACCTGTTCCGGACGGCCGGCGAGTCGCCGCTGTACCTCATCCCCACCGCCGAGGTGCCGGTCACGAACCTGCACCGCGACGAGATCCTCGAGAACCAGGACCTCACGATCTCGTACTGCGCGTGGACTCCGTGCTTCCGCGCCGAGGCCGGCGCGAGCGGCAAGGACACGCGCGGCCTCATCCGGCAGCACCAGTTCCACAAGGTGGAGCTCGTGAAGATCGCGAAGCCGGAGGAGAGCTACGCGGAGCACGAGAAGATGCTCGACGACGCGTGCGAGGTGCTGCGGCGCCTCGGCCTGCATCACCGGGTCGTGCTCCTGTGCGCCGGCGACATGGGGTTCTCGGCCGCGAAGACGTACGACGTCGAGGTGTGGTGCCCCGGCCAGGGCACGTTCAGGGAGATCAGCTCCGTCTCCAACTGCGAGGACTTCCAGGCGCGGCGGATCCGGACCCGCTACCGCGACGAGAAGGGCAAGCCGCGGCTGGTGCACACGCTGAACGGCTCCGGCGTCGCGGTCGGCCGCACGGTCGTCGCCATCCTCGAGAACTTCCAGCAGCCCGACGGGTCCGTCGTCGTCCCCGAGGCGCTGCGCCCGTACATGGGAGGGATGGAGCGCATACGGAAGGAGGACTTCCCGAGAGGCGTCGAGCGCTGAGCAGGCGCCCGCGCGGCGGGCTTGATCACCGGCGCCGGCTCGCGTATATCGGCCGGTCTCTAAGTTCGGCGGATGGAAATCGGGATTCGGAGGAGTGGCCGAGCGGTTTAAGGCGGCGGTCTTGAAAACCGCAGAGGGTTCACGCCCTCCGAAGGTTCGAATCCTTCCTCCTCCGCCATGCAAGGAGGCCGGGTTTCGGAAAGGTGGCCGAGAGGCCGAAGGCGCTGGTTTGCTAAACCAGTATACGGGGTGACCTGTATCGAGGGTTCGAATCCCTCCCTTTCCGCCAGTTGTCGCAGTGATGAAGAGTTGGGCCCTTAGCTCAGTTGGATAGAGCGTCGGACTACGAATCCGAAGGCCAGAGGTTCAAATCCTCTAGGGCCCGCCAACACCCGAGGCTCCTCGCGCACTTCCGGCGAGGGGCCTTTTCTATTTGTGAAATGTTGTGCGTAGTTTGAAGGACACGGGTCCGGACGCGCCGCCAAGTCCGCGAGCCTGTACCCGAAACCTCGCACGACGAGTGCTCCGGATCTGCTGCTTGCAGCAAAGCTGCAGTTCGCCTGAGCGCCCGCCTCGATGTGAGCGGCCGCGGAGCTGGCGTGCGCTCCCCGCGAGGGTCGCGCCGTGCGGGGCGAAAGCTGCACGTTGAAGCCGCGCGATCGATAGAGTGAAGGTTCACTCCGATCCCCAAGCCTCAACCACCTCCTCATGCCCGACTCCGTCCCACCCTCGCTCAGCGTCCACGCCCAGGAGGCGGAGTGGCGCTCCGCCGAGGGAGAGCGCCTGCTGGTCGTCGGTGTCGGGGCATCCGCGGGTGGGCTCGAGGCATTCGAGCGGCTCTTCCGTCTCCTGCCCCCCGACCTCGGCTTCTCGTACGTCGTCGCGCAGCACCTCGACCCCGAGCACGACAGCCTGCTGGCCGACATTCTCGGCCGAACCGCACAGATCCCAGTGGAGTTCGCGAAGGACGGTCAGCGCCTCGAGCGCGACCACGTCTACGTCATGCCGCGGGACGCGGGCCTGCTGGTCGAGGGGGGGAAGCTGCGTCTCGAGGCCACGGAGCCGAGGGCGACCCGTCATCCGATCAACGCGCTCCTCAAGTCGCTCGCCGACGACCAGCGCGAGAACGCCGTCGGCGTCGTTCTCTCTGGAACCGGCTCGGACGGCGCGCTCGGGATCGCGGCCGTGCGGCGCAACGGAGGGGCGACGTTCGCCCAACTTCCGGCTGAGGCCCGCTACGAGAGCATGCCGCAAGCGGCGATCGCGACCGGCATGGTGGGACAGGTGCTGCCGATCGAAGAGATCGCTGCGGCCATCGTGAGCCTTGCCACGCAACGGCGAGAGCATCCCGGGGAGAGCGCGCGAGGTGAGCTCGAGGGCCTCCGAGAGCTATTCGACCGCCTCGGCGCAAAGACCGGGCACGACTTCAGCCAGTACAAGCGGAGCACTGTTCTCCGCCGCGTGCACCGGCGGATGGCGTCCACGAGCAAGACGACCCTCCGCGAGTACGTGGCGCTGCTCGCCCGGGACGAAGGCGAGATCCACCGGCTGACCGACGACCTGATGATCAACGTCACGAGCTTCTTCCGTGACGGCGCGCCGTTCGAGACGCTCGAGCGTGTCGCGATCCCGGACATCCTGCGGCGGGACACGGACGGCGGCCTGCGAGCGTGGGTCGCGGGCTGCTCCTCCGGCGAGGAGGCGTACACGATCGCGATAACGCTCCGGGAGCAGACCGAGCGAATGCCGCGCCCCCGGCCGGTCCAGGTCTTCGCGACCGACATCGACCTCTCCGCCCTCGCCGAGGCGCGCCGCGGACGCTACACGGATGTCATCGAGCGGCAGGTGAGCGCCGAGCGCCTGGCGCGCTTCTTCGTGAGGCGCGGCGACTCGTACACTGTCACGAAGGAGATCCGCGACCTGTGCCTGTTCACGGCACATGATCTCCTCAAGGCTCCGCCGTTCTCACGCCTGGACCTCGTGTCTTGCCGCAATCTGCTCATCTACCTCGACCCGCCGCTGCAGAAGCGCGTCATCGACCTCTTCCACTATGCGCTCCGGCCGGGCGGATACCTGCTTCTCGGAAGGGCGGAGGCTGTCAACGAGCGCGATCAGCTCGAGCTCTTC
>DASSQI010000099.1:0-3587 GCA_035702585.1 Anaeromyxobacteraceae bacterium | reverse complement strand
CGCAAGCCGGTGCTGCGCTGGAAGCCGGGGGCGAAGGTGGAAGGGTGATCCCGCGCGCTGAAGCGCGCGGCGCGATCAGGGCACGCGGCCGTTGCGGCGGAAGCCCCCGACGTTGCCCATCGTGAAGCGGAACACGAAGCGCATCGGGATCTCCTCGCGCCCGCCGAACATCGCGTGCGGCGGGTTGATGAACGGCTGCGCCTCCTGGATCGCGCTCACGGCGGCGCGATCGATGAACTCGAGCCCGCTGCCTCCCACCACCTCGACGTTGCGGACCGCGCCGCGCTCGTCGATCGAGAACACGATCACGGTGATCCGATCGGACGGCGGGAAGCGCGTGCCGTCGGGATCGCGCGCGGCCATCGCGCGCGCCGGGTCCCAGTGCGTCGCGATGCCTTCCTTCACGCGGTTGAGGTAGCTCGCGTACTTGAACTCGCGCGCGTTGAGCAGCGTCTCGTCGCCCTCGACGACGCCCTCGACGTGGTCGGGCGAGGGGCCGCCGGCGAGCCGGTCGTAGAACGCGGCGCTCGGCTTCAGCTGCGAGACGTCGATCTTGCCGCCGCGCGTTCCGGCGGCGGTCCCCTCGCCCTGATCGTCGGGCGAGCTCGGGTTCCCGAGGGCGATCCGGCCGGAGTTCCCCTTCACGTCCGGCTTGCTCTCCGACGGCATGGTCTCGCCGAACGCGTCCATCTTGAGGGCGAGCTTCGGCCGGCCGCGCTGATCCGGGATCTCGACGGCGTCCTCTCCCGGCTTTCCGCGACGGTTCTCGGTGCCCTGCCCGCGCGCGAGGCCCTGCGCCGCGCGCTGCTGGGCGGCCGTCTCCGACCGCTGCGCCTGGGCCTGGTTGGAGCCCTGCGCCGACGGGCGCGGCGCGGCGTTCTCGTACCCGGCGCGGCGCTGGCGGGACAGCGTCTCCTTCTCGACCCGGCTGTTGCGCTCGGCGAGGAGCTTCGCGTCCTCGGGCGCCTTCTCGTCCGACTTCCCGGGCCCGAGCGCCACGACCTGTCCGCTCTCCTTCGGCTCCGGAGGCTTCACGACCTTCGGCGGCACGATCGGCGTCCCGGCGGTCGGCGGCGGGCGCGCCCCGCTCCGGACGGCGCGGTTCGCGGCCCACTGCTCGGCCGAGAGCGGCGCCAGCGCCACCGGGCGCTGCACGGCCACCCCTCGGGGTGCGACGATCATGTCGAGCCGCAGCAACTTCACGAGGGCGGCGTTCAGGACGAGCGACGCCACGACGGCCACGGCGATGCGTGGCCACCTCCGGGTGGGGCGCCGACGGCGGCGCAGGGTTGGACCGAGGTAGCTCACCGTTCGGTTTTCGCGACGCTCCTATCGTAACAAAGGTCCCGCCGCGGTTTGACCCCACGACCCGGGCGCCGGCCCCAACTTCCTGCGCCGTCGCCCCTGCGAGGCCGCCGGTCTCTCGCGCTCGGGTCACTCCCGGTCGCCCGTCCGCCCGCCCGTCGCCCGGCAGACGCTCGCGGCGTATAACACGCCCCTCCGATGGCAGCCGTCCCGCCCGACCCCGCCTCGCCGTCACCCGAGCCGGACCAGGCGACGGACGCGCCCGCTCGCGGCACGCGGCACCTGTCGGCGGTGCCGTCGCCGCAGCCGGAGCATGCCGGCCGACGACCCTCGTCGCACGTCCTACCCGCCGCCGAACCCGCGGACCGCGGACGGTCGTCGGACGCTGCACCGGCGACAAGGCACGCCGCCCCGCCATCAACGCCCACCCCTGCGGCAACGCAGCGCCGCGCGAGGCGGAAGCTGACCCTCCTCTGGCTCGCCGCCGCGTGCGTCACCGCGCTCGCGGCCGCTCCCGCGGTCGTCTGGTTCGCAGTGAACCGCGACGCGACGCGGGCGATGCTCCGCGACCGCATCGAGACGTCGCTCCGCGCGCGCATCCCCGGCGCGCGCGTCGGCCCTTCGCTGCGGGTGGACACGCGGTTCAGGCTCGTCTTCGGCCCGGTCTCGGTCCCCTCCCGGCGCCGCGGAGGGCCGCCGGTCGTCACGATCGAGGAGGCCCGGGTCCGGCCCCGATGGCGCGCGCTGCTGAGCGGGCGCGTGGAGGCCGCGTCCGTGGCGCTCGGCGGAGTCGTCGTCGAGACCGGGCGTCGCGGCGAGGCGCTCCGCGACCTCGCCGACGCGCTCTCCTCGCGACGCGGCGCGGGTGCCGCCCCGACCGAGGAGGCCACGGAGCCGCCGGTGCTCCGGTTCGAGAACGTCCGCGTCCGAGGGCCCGTGATCGGCGGCGCTACCGTGGAGCTCGGGCCCATGTCCGGGGACGCGAGGATGGCGCGGGACGGCGAGCGGAGGACCGTCGCCTTCCGGCTGCAGCTCCCTGGACGCGCGTCGGTGGAAGGGAGCGCGTGGCGTGAGGCGGGCGGCACGTCGCTCAGCGCGCGCGTGGAGCACCTCACCTCCGCGGTCGTTCCCGCAGCGCTGCTGCGCCGCGCGCCGGTCGAGATCGTCGGCGGAGCGGTGAGCGGCGAGCTCGACGCCGCGGGCCTCGGACGTGGGGGCGGCACCGTCGGGTGGGATCTCCGCGCTTACGGCCTCGTCGTCGCGTCGCCACGGCTCGCCGCCGATGCCGTCGGCCCCGTGAATGCCGTGAGCCGTGGCCGTGCCGTCGTCGACGTCCAGGCGGCGCGCGTGAACGTGCAGGAAGCCGAGGTGCGCCTCGGCGGCGACGCGCGCGCCGCGGCGACCTTCTCGCTCGACCTCCGTCTCCGGCCGCGGACGTTCGACCTGCGCGTGGACGCGCCGGCGCTCGACTGGCACGCGCTCGGGGAGGCCTTGCCGCCGCAGCTCGCGCCCGGAGGAGATGCCCCGCCGGTCGCTGGCACCTTCGGCGTGGAGCTCCACGCCGAAGGTCCGCTCCACGATCCAGCGCGGTGGGCGCTCGACGCGAGCGTGGACCTCGGCGGCCTCGGCCGGGAGCGCGAGCGGATCCCGCTCCTGGGATCCTTCCAGCACGTGGCCGAGCTCTCGGGCGGACGATCGCGCTCGATCGTCGTGGGCCCTCAGAACCCGGCGTTCGTCGCCGTCGCGACGCTGCCACAGCACGTCGTCCGCGCCATCACCACGGCGGAGGACGCGTCGTTCTGGGGGCACGACGGCTTCGACTTCCACGAGCTGCAGGACGCGATCGCGGCGGGAGCGCGGCGCGGTCAGCTCGGCCGCGGCGCTTCCACGATCACGCAGCAGGTCGCGAAGAACCTGTGGCTCGGGCGCGAGCGGACCCTCGCGCGCAAGGCGCGGGAGGCGCTGCTCACCATCGCGCTCGAGGCGAGCCTGCCGAAGCAGCGCATCCTCGAGATCTACCTGAACGTCGCGGAGTGGGGCCCCGGCATCGTCGGGCTCGGCGAGGCCGCGCGGCACTACTTCGACAAGGACGCGCGCGACCTCGGCCCGAAGGAGGCGGCCTTCCTCGCGAGCATCATCCCGAATCCGGTCCGCTACCACGTCTACTGCGCGCGCGGCGAGCTCTCGCCCGCGTGGGAGGCGCGGGTCGACGACCTGCTGGTGCGGCTCTGGACGACCGGCGTCCTGTCGACGGCTCAGCTCGACGCCGCCCGGGCCGAGCG
>DASSQI010000098.1:0-9007 GCA_035702585.1 Anaeromyxobacteraceae bacterium | reverse complement strand
AAGGCCACGCCCGTTAGGTAGGCATTGCCCGAGGAGGCGGCCAGGGGCCTGCGCGGGTATTTTTCGCCTCGCAGCTGCTTCCTGGAGTGCGCGGACGTGAGGAAGCGTCCGCCAACGTCTCACCTCTGCAGTGACTTCCATGCGGCAAGCAGCTCAGCCTCGCGCTCCGGGGGAATGCCTGCGCGCATCTTCTCCCGCCGAGCGGCCGGGAGGGAACTCCACCACCCATACGTGTCGCGCACCGTGTCCTCCGTCGGCCGGAACGCGAGGCCGCGCGACACCGCGCGCTCGATGCTGACCTGCGTGAGCCCGCCGTCCTCGCTCCGCCGAGGCACCCAGACCGGCAGGTCGCTCCAGGGCTGGACGCCACGCTCCTCGAGGAACTTCTCGTCGACCCAGGTGTAGTGCGCGTCCGAGCCCGTCCCCGCCTTGCACGCCGCGAGCAGCTCGCGCATCGACATGCGCCCGCGCGGGCCAGCGGCGTTGAAGGTGCCCGCCTCGTCGTCCTCGAGCAGCTTCACGACGAACGCCGCGAGGTCGCGAGCGTCGATGAGCTGGACGGGGTCCTCTCCGTCCCCCGGCGCGAGCACCTCGCCGCCCCTGGCGACGCGCGCGGGCCAGTAGGTGAACCGGTCGGTGGGGTCCCCCGGGCCGACGATGAGGCCGGGCCGCACGACCAGCGTTCGCCGGGGGAGCGCCGCCTCCACGGTCCGCTCGCACGCGGCCTTCAACGCGCCGTAGTGCTGGCGGACGTCCTCGGTGCCGAGATCGTTTGCGGGGAGCTGCGCGAGCGGCGCGTCCTCCGTGGTGCCGGGCTCCTTCACCGCGGCGTACGCGGATATCGACGACACGAACAGGTAGCGCCGCACGCTCGGCGCGAGCAGCTCCGCCGACTGCTTCACGACCCGTGGCACGTAGCCGGACGTGTCGACGACGGCGTCCCAGCGCCTCCCGCGCAGCGGCTCGAGGCCGCCGTCGCGGTCGCCGTGGAGCTTCTCGACGTCGGGGAAGAGCTCGGGGTTCGTCTTCCCGCGGTTGAACAGCGTCAGCCGGTGCCCGCGCCCCTGGGCGACGCGGACGATGTCCGGCCCGAGGAATCCGGTGCCTCCGAGCACCAGGATGTCGAGCCTGGCGCCGCGCGCCTCCGCGCGGTCGGACGAAACGCCGGATCCCGGGGCGCGGCTCGCGCAGGACATGCCGAGCGCAGAGATCGCGAGCGCGCCCTGGCTTGCGAGGCGAACGAACTGCCGGCGGCCGATGGTCATCGATGCCTCCAGGGTCAGAGACCGAGCGCGGCGAGGATCTCCCGCTTCTGGCGCTCGTCGGGAAACGGCCCCGCGCCGGCGGCGAGGTTCTGCGAGACGTGCTCCGGGTTCGAGGTCGCTGGGATCACCGCCGTGACGGCCGGATGCGCGAGGATGAACCGGAGGAAGACCTCCGCCCAGCTCGCCGCTCCGAGCTCCGCGGCCGCGGCGGGGAGGGGGACGCCGCGTGAGCGACGGAACAGCTCGCCCTGCTCGAACGGGCGCATCACGAGCACCGCGACGCCGCGCTCTCGCGCGAGCGGCAGCAGCCGATGCTCGGCCTCGCGCGTCGCCGCGGAGTAGGGCAGCTGCACGAAGTCGAGCGCCTCGGTGGAGAGGATTTGCTCGATCTCGTCGAACGCCCCGCGCGACCAGTGGGTGACACCCACGTACCGGATCCGCCCCGCGTCCTTGAGCGACCGGAGCGTCGCGAGCTGGGTCCGCCAGTCCACCAGGTTGTGCACCTCGACCAGATCGAGGCGCCCTCCCATCCGCCGCTCCGACTCCGCGATCTGCGCTTCTCCTTCGGGCTTGCCGGTCGTCCACACCTTCGTCGCGAGGAACGCCGCGTCGGCGTGAGGCGTCCCGCGGAGGAGATCGCCGACGACGGCCTCGGCGCGCCCGTACATGGGCGAGCTGTCGATCGCGCGGCCGCCGCCGTCGAAGAACCGGCGCAGGACCTCCCGGAGCGGTGCGCGCTCGGCCTCGTCCGCGCCGACGTCGAAGGTCTGCCAGGTGCCGAGGCCGACGACCGGCAGCGGCGCCCCGCTGGAAGGAATCGCGCGAGTCTGCATCGGCCCCCTCTGCGTCTTCCGGTCGCCCGGTGGATCGTCGGCGCGCAGCGCAGCGGCGCGCGAGCCGGCCCGCTGCTCCGGCGCGCCCCGGCTTCCGGCGGCGCAGGCCGCGATCGGCGCGAGCGCGAGCCAGCGCAGGACGCTGCGACGCGGCCAGATCACGCCGCCTCCTGCTGCGCGATCTCGGCGGCCCGCTGGCGGCGCGCCAGCCAGACGACGACCGCGATCCACGCGACGCTGATGGGCAGCGCCAGCGCGGCGGTCGCGGCGAGCCCGAACCCCCTCAGCGCTGATTGCGTCCACGCGCTGATCGCGTCGCCGCCCCGGTACACGACCGTGTCGATGAAGCTCTTCGCCTTGTACTTCTGCTCTCCGTCCACGACGGTGAACAGGACCTCGCGCGCGGGCCGCTCGACCGCGTAGTGCACGGCGCGCCGGATCGCCTGAACGGCGGTGATGACGACCAGCGTCGGGGCCGCGGCGACCGCCACGAGCCCCGCGGCCGTGATCGCGGGGTGCAGCACCAGCGCGACGGCGATGCCGGCGTAGGTGATGATCGCTCCGGTCGCGAACGCCTGGAGCAGCAGCGCGAGCACGTTGACCGAGAGGTCCACGACCGCGAACAGCTGCGTGCGCCGCGCCGAGTCGGTCAGCGCGCTGGCGACGATCTGGGCCTGCTGGAAGTAGAGGAACGTGGAGGTCACGGTCACGAACAGCGTCTGCAGCGCCAGCGCGAAGAGGTACCGGGACCGGAACACGAGCGCGAACCCCGCGAAGGGGCCTCCGCCTACCGAGCGGTCGAGGCGTCCGGCGGCGGGGGTCGCCGCGCGACGCGCGTCGCGGGCGAGCGACGCAGCGAGCTGCGCGCTGACCTCGAGGAGCAGCGCCGAGAGGAGGACGAGGTTCGACACCCCGCCCGACGTCACGAGCAGGGCCGCCAGCGCCGGTCCGGCCAGCGCGCCCGCGCTGCCGCCCGCGGCGACGAAGCCGAACACCCGCTTCCCCTGCTCGCTCGAGAAGAGGTCGGCCATGAAGCTCCAGAAGACCGACACGACGAACAGGTTGTAGACGCTGATCCAGACGAAGAAGGCGCGGGCGGTCCACTCCGGCGCGATGCCGAAGTGGAGCAGCGCCCAGAACACCGCGAGGTTCGACAGGAAGAACCGGTAGACGAGCGGGATCGCGCGGGCGCGCGGGACGCGCGCGATGAGCGCGGAGTAGAGCGGCACCGCCGCGACCATCGCGACGAACGTCGCCGTGAAGACCCAGTGCAGCTTCCCGATCCCGCCGCGGATCCCCATCTCCTCGCGGAGCGGCCGCAGGAGGTAGTAGCCGCACAGGAGCGAGAAGAAGTACGCGCACGAGACGAGCACGGCGCGCGCCTCGCCGGGCCGCACGTCCACGACGCGGCGGAGCACCTTCCCGGCGGCGCCGCTCTCCCCGTGCGCCGTCACGCCGGCGCCGGCGCGACCGACTCGGTCGAGCTCTCCGCCCGGAGCGCCGCGGCGAGCGCCAGCGCGAACTTCGGGCCGCGCGCCTCGTCCTCGTGCTTGAAGAACACGTAGGCAGTGTGCCACGGCTGGGCACGGATGCGCGCGGCCCATTCGTCGAGCTCGGACGCGGTGTAGCCCGGGCGTCGCAGGCGGAGGTAGCCGACCGGTCCGGTCGCGAGCAGCGGGGCGTCGAGATCGTCCGTCTGGTTCGCGCAGAGCGCCGCGCCGCGCTCCGCGAGCGCCGCGAACACCTCGTCGTCGAACCACGAGGCGTGGCGGAACTCGAACGCGGTCTCCGCGCCCTCGGGGAGGAGCGTCATGAAGTCCCGCAGCCGCCGCACGTCGCGCCGCATCTGGGGCGGCAGCTGAAACAGCACCGGGCCGAGCGCCGCGCCGAGCGTCGCCGCCACCTTCCAGAAGTACGCGACCGGCTGCTCGACGTCCGCGAGGCGCTTCAGGTGCGTGATCCGCTGCGGCGCCTTCAGCGCGAACCGGAAGCCGTCGGGCACCTCGTGCCGCCAGGTGGAGAGCACCTGCGCCTTCGGCGTGCGGTAGAACGTGTTGTTCACCTCGACCGCCGGGAGCCGCTGCGAGTACCAGGCGAGCATGCGCGGGGAGGTGATGTCCTCCGGGTAGAAGGACCCCTTCCACGCGGGATAGCTGAAGCCGCTCGTGCCGACGAGGATGCGCACCGGCGCGAACATGACTACGCGCCTCGTCTTCTTGGAGCCGCCTCCCCGTTCAGGAGACGGAGCGCGACACCTCCTCGTGTCTACGCCGCCGCGCGAGCCAGAGGGGGCGCGCGACGCCAATCGCGCCGCTCGTCGCGGCAGACGCCCGCCCGCCCGCCGCCGTCAACGTGCGATCGATCGCGTGCGCAGATTTCCCGAGGAGGGTGCGCGCGTGAACCTGCCCGGCAACGGCATGACCTGGAAGGAATTCTTCTCCGACCTGAAGACCGAGGTCTCCAGGGACAACATGACGTCGTGGGCCGGCGCGGTGACGTACTCGGGGCTGCTCGCGCTCTTCCCGTTCATGCTGTTCCTGCTCGCGCTGGCGAGCGTCATCATCCAGCCGGCGCAGGCCGAGGCCCTCGTGGACGAGCTCGGCAAGGTGGCGCCCGCGGAGGTGACGAAGATCCTCGGCGACCGCATCCGCGCGCTCGGACAGGGCTCGAGCCCCGGCCTCCTCACGATCGGCGGCATCGGCGCCATATGGGCCGCGTCGGGCGGCATCCAGGCCATCATGACCGCGCTCAACGTCGCGTACGGCGTGCGAGAGAGCCGGCCGTTCTGGAAGGTGAAGGGGATCGCCATCCTGATGACGCTCGTCGCCGGCGTGCTCGCGCTCGTCGCGGCGCTGGTCGCGATCGCGTCTCCCGCCATCGCGAACTTCATCGGCGGGCCCATCGGCACGGCCATCTCGTGGCTGCGGCTCCCCGCCGCCGGCCTGGTGATGATGCTGCTGTGGGCGATCCTCTACTACGTCCTCCCGGACGTTCAGCAGAAGTTCAAGTTCATCACGCCCGGCTCGGTCGGCGGCGTGGTGCTGTGGGTCCTCGCGTCGTACGGGTTCTCGCAGTACGTCGCGAACTTCGGGAAGTACGACGCCACCTACGGCTCCGTCGGCGGAATCATCGTGATGCTGCTGTGGCTGTGGATCTCGTCCGTCGTGCTGCTCCTCGGCGCCGAGGCGAACGCGATCATCGAGCACCGCTCACCGGAGGGGAAGGTCGCGGGCGCCAAGTCGATGAAGCAGAAGGGCGTGTCGGGACCCAAGCACGAGGAGCTCGGCCCCGTGAGCGCTTCGCAGGCGACCTCGGAAGGTGACGTCGGGAAGGCGGGCCCCGCCCGCGGCGGGCGGCGCCCTCGACGCAGCGCCCGAGACGGTCGCCCGCAGCGACCCGAGCCCGCGTGGCGCAAGGTGCTCGGACGCCAGCGCGGTGGCCATCCCCGCATGGACTGGCTCTCGATCGCGGCCCTCGGCGCTGGTGCCCTCATCGGCCGCAACAAGCACACGACGCGCCACTGACGGCCCGAAACCGGACCGAGAGTTTCGCGCGGCGGCCTATGGTCCGCGCCGCGGCCGGTCCGCGCCGCCTCACCCTGCGTCGTCGACGAGCAAGGCGGCGTCGCTCGAGGACGCGCCGTCGAGCAGGTCCACGCCGTGGCGCGCCAGCCGGCGCGCGGCGGCGGCGGCCCTTCCGCCGTGGCCGTTGTCGAGGCACCACTGCGCATGAGCGCACAGCAGCGCGAGCTCGAGCGTTCGACCGGCGGACAGGGCGTGGCGGCGCGCGCCGGCCTCCGCCGCGCGCGGGTCTCGTCCGGCTTCGGCGACCCACGCGTCGAGGTGCTCCGCCGCCCTCGCCGCGACCTCGGCGGCCTCGCGCAGCTCCGCGGCGCGGACCGCGCCGAGGTGCGATCGGATCTCGGCGCGCAACGCCGCAGCGCCGCCCGGGGTCGCCAGCGCGCGCAGGAGGTCGAGCGACAGCACGTTCGTCGTCCCCTCCCAGATCGGCAGCACCTGGGCGTCGCGCAGCAGGCGAGGCAGCCCGGTGTCCTCGATGTAGCCGGCGCCGCCGAAGCACTCGAGCGCCTCAGACGCGATCGCCACGGCCTGCTTGCCGGTCGTCGCCTTCGCGATCGGCACCACGGACCGCAGCGCGAGGAGCTCCGCCTCCGACGCGACCCCCGCCTCGGCGCGGCCGAGCAGCTCCGCCGCGCGAGCCGCGAGCAGGAACGCCCCCTCGCGCTCGGCCTCGAGGCCCGCGAGCGTATCGACGTGCAGCGGCTTCGCCGCGAGGCGCGCGCCGAACGCGAACCGCCGGCGGGCGTAGTCGCGCGCGAGCGACAGGGCGCGGTGCATCCCCGCGACCGCGGAGACGGCGTTCCAGAGCCGCGTCACGGAGAGCATCGGCGCGATCGCGCGGACTCCGCCGTCGAGACCGGAGACGGGCTCCGCCGCGGCGCCGTGCAGCTCGACCTCGCCGGTGGGGAGCTTGCGCGTCCCGAGCTTCTCCTTGAGGCGCATCACCGTGAGCGCGTTCGGGGCGCCGGACGCGTCGCGCGTCTCCAGGTAGAACAGCGCGAGGCCCTTGCCGCCCGGGCCGTTGCCCTCGGGACGCGCGAGCGTGAGCGCCATCTCGCTCGAGGTCGCGGAGCAGAACCACTTCGTCCCGTACAGCCGCCAGCCGTCGCCGGTGTTCCGCGCGACCGTCTCCGACAGTCCGACGTCCGAGCCGCCAGTGCGCTCCGTCATCCACTGTCCGCTCGTCCACGCGCGGGCCGGGTCCCTCGCCGTGAGGCGCGGCACCGCGCGCGACGCGAGCGCCTGATTGCCGGAATCGAGGAGCGTCCGGACGGCGCCGTCCGACATCGCGAGCGGGCACGAGTAGACGTCGAGCGAAGGCTCGAGCACGTGCAGGAGCGCGAGCCAGTGGACGCGAGATGCAGGCCCGAGCCTGCGCTCGTGCGGCACCGCGACGAGCCCGTGAACCGCGGCGAGCTCGGCGGCGCGTCGCCACAGCGGCGTGTGCTCGATGCGGTCGACGCGTCGACCCCACGGATCGAACGGCACGTGTCGAGGCTCGACGAGGCGCTCCTCGAGCTGCTGATCGTAGAGCGCTCCCGAGGAGAGCGCGCCGAGCTCTCGAAGCTCCTCGACGTCCGCGGCGGACGCCTCCGGAACCTGGCGCTCGAAGCACTCGCGGAGCAGCGGGTCGCCGTCCCAGGCGTGTGCGGGGCGCGGCGGGTCCTGGAAGAAAGCCATTCCCACCGAGTTAGCGCCAGCAGCACCGGCCCGCTTATGATACGCGGCGTGCCGTACGCGCCGGTCCGCATCGTCTCCTACAACGTTCGTTACTTCGGGCACGCGCTGAAGGGCCTCGCCAGCACGCGGACGTCACAGCTGAACATCGCGGACCGGATCGTGCGACTGGATCCGCTCCCCGACGTGGTGTGCCTGCAGGAGATCGAGACGATCTCGATCCGCTCGCGCGTCGCCTTCTCCGGTGCGATGACGGGCGAGACGCAGCTCTCCGCCTTCATGAGGCAGCTCAACCAGGTGTTCGAGGCGCGCGGCCTGACCTGCCCCTACGAGGGGTTCTACTTCAGGGCGCACGTCAATCGCCTGAGTCAGATCCCGATCTACACGACGGGGCTCGCGATCCTCGTGAACCGGCAGCGGCTCCACGTCGACACGCACAACGTCGACCACCCGCACCACATCACTCACCACCACGTCGAGCGGTGGAAGGACCGGAAGCAGACGCGGATCTGCGCGCACATGCAGGTGCACACCGCGGGCGGGACGCGGCTGCACGTGTTCAACACGCACCTGTCGCTGCCGACCCCTTTCGCGAAGGAGTTCTGGTCGGAGCGCCGCCGGATGGGGTGGGGACCGAACCAGCTGCACGAGGCGCGCACGCTGTCCGCGTTCGTGCGGCGCCACGCGCACGGCGAGCCGTTCGTGGTGTGCGGTGACTTCAACTCCGCACCGGGCTCGCCCGTGTGGAACTACCTCGTGCAGGAGGTCGGCTTCACGAGCGCCCAGGCTCACCTCGGCGCGATCGATCCCACTGACCCGCGGGCGTTCCCGACGGCCGGGTTCATGCGGATGAGGATGCACCTCGATCACGTGTTCTTCGGGAACGGGATCCGCTGGCTCGATCTCGACGGCACCTGCAGGTTCGGCGATCGGACGAGCCTGTTCGCCGGCCTGTCCGACCACGTGCCGATCATCGGCCGGTTCCGCTGTGGCTGACGCGGGCGCGGATGCGGTGTGCTGCGCCTGATTCGGGCGGATGTGGTCAGCTGCGCCTGGCCCTTTCGGCGCATGAAAAACCCGCTTCGATCACGCGAGCTTGCGAGATCGTCGGCGCGTGGCCCCGACCGCCCGCTCGCTCCACCGGCGCCCGGTGAATATCGTCCGGCGTTCGCTCGTTTGCTGGTTGCGTGGGGGCGTCTCATGTGGGACGTAACCCCCTGAACCTTCAACAGGAGTGAGAAGAATGAACAGGACTTTCAAGGTCTTGACCGCTGCGTTCGTCGCGCTTGCGCTCGGCGCCTGCGGCACCGCCGGCAAGCGCACCGCCATCGGCGGCGTGGGCGGAGCGGCCGGCGGCGCCGGGATCGGCGCGCTCATCGGCGGCAAGAAGGGCGCGCTCATCGGCGCGGGCGTGGGTGCCCTCGCGGGCGGCTCGGTCGGACTCTACCTCGACAAGCAGGCGAAGGAGCTCGAGCAGGTCGCCGAGACGAAGCGGACCGAGAACGGAGTCCTCGTCGAGATGAAGGGCGACATCCTGTTCGACAGCGGCAGCGCGGCCCTGAAGCCCGACGCCATCGAGCGCCTCACGCAGGTCGGCGACATCCTCGCGAAGTACTCGGACGATCGCGTCCGCGTCGAGGGCCACACCGAC
>DASSQI010000097.1:0-17283 GCA_035702585.1 Anaeromyxobacteraceae bacterium | reverse complement strand
CGCCGGGCTGGCCGTCGCGAGCTCCGTGACGGATCGCCGCGCCCGATCGAGGAGGCCCCTGTGACGCCGTCCCGCTCCGTCCGAGCGGCGTAACCTCCGGCCGCGGAGGGTGACGCCATGAAACCGCGCGTTCTCGTCGTGCACTACTCGAGGACCGGTCGCACGCGGCTCGTCGGAGAGGAGATCGCTCGCGCGCTCCACGCCGACAGCGAGGAGATCCGCGACACCGTCGCGCGCGACGGAGCGCTCGGATTCCTCCGGAGCGCGTGCGAGGCGCTGTTCGGCGTCTCCTGCGAGATCCGCGTCCCGGTGCTCGATCCGTCCACCTACGACGTCGTCGTCATCGGGACGCCGGTCTGGGGCGCGTCGGTGTCGACGCCCGTCCGGACCTGGCTGTGGCTCGAGCGAGCGAAGCTGCCTCGGGTCGCGTTCTACGTGACGCACGGAGGGACCGGCAGCGGGCGCGCGATCGCGCAGCTGCGCGCGCTCGCCGGAAAGGCGCCGACCGCGACCCTGGTCGTGCGGGAGCGCGAGCTCGCAGCCGGCGCTCACCACGCCAGGGTGGCGCGCTTCGCGAAGACGATCGCCAGCCATGCCGCGCTTCACCGGCCGGCGCGTCGCCGCATGCGCGCCGCGTCCTGATCTCCGGCGCGTCGCCGCATGCGCGCCGCGTCCTGATCTCCGGCGCGTCGCCGCACGCGCGCCGCGTCCTGATCTCCGGCGCGGACCGAGTCGCCTGTCCGGCGGCGGCCGTGCGCCGTCGCCTGTCCGACGCGGGCTGCGCGCAGGCCGTGGCCCGCCTCGCGTGACCCCCGACGCAGCTCCACGCACGGTCTGCGCGCAAACGATCGCGGTGCAGCGCAGGGTCTGCGCGGCGTGCGTCGATGGCCGGACGCCCGCGTCACCGCACGGGGTCTCCTCGCGCAAGTGTCGCTCCCGGCTCAGCGCCGTTGGATGCGCAAACGAAGGGGCCGGCGCGCGCCAAGTTTGACGCGAAATGCACAATCTGCACGCCGCGTCCTGAGCCAAATTGTCGCCATCCGAACCCGGGACGGGACGGCTCGCGCCCGCGACATCTCGCCGCAGAATGCGCGTATTCGGGCGTTTTCCCCGCGCTGATTCGCGCACTTGATGCGGCAGAAGCGCGCGCGCGGGGGCGCGCGGAGGGAGTGACTTGTCGATTGGACTGTGGTTATTTGCCGCCGCGTTCGCCTGTAGGGTCCCATCCCACGCGGCGCTCTGACGCAGCGACGCCGATACGGAGGAACACCGATGAACCGACGTGGCTGGGTCGTGACCCTGGCTGGAATGGGTCTGAATCTCGCGCTGGGGATCCTCTACGCCTGGAGCGTCTTCAGCAAGCAGCTCGGCGAGACGATCGAGAAGGGCGGGTTCGGGTGGACCAAGACGCAGGCGACGCTGCCGTACACGATCGCGATCGCCTGCTTCGCGCTGATGATGGTCCCCGCTGGACGGCTGCAGGACAAGGTCGGCCCGCGAGTCGTCGCGACGGCGGGTGGCATGCTCACCGGCCTCGGCCTCATCGTCGCGAGCTTCGCCACGGCGACGTCCGCGCTGCCCGCCATCCTCGGCTTCGGCCTCCTCGGTGGCACCGGCTTCGGCCTCGGTTACGCCTCGACGACGCCTGCCGCGCTGAAGTGGTTCCCGCCCGAGAAGAAGGGGCTCATCACCGGCATCGTCGTCGGCGGCTTCGGCCTCGCCCCGGTGTACATCGCGCCGCTCTCCAAGCACCTGCTCGCGACGTACGGAGTGGCGTCGTCGTTCCGCATCCTCGGCGTCGCGTTCCTCATCGTCGCGACGGCGCTCGCGCAGTTCGTCAAGAACCCCGCGGCGCCGGTGGCCAAGAAGGCGGCGGCTGCGGGCGCGGCGGCGGCGAAGCCCGACCGGACCTGGCGCGAGATGCTGAAGAGCTGGGAGTTCTACTCGCTCTACGTGCAGTACGCGTGCGCCGCGACCGCGGGCCTCATGATCATCGGCCACA
The DNA here is from genome assembly GCA_035702585.1 of Anaeromyxobacteraceae bacterium. Classification (GTDB taxonomy): domain Bacteria; phylum Myxococcota; class Myxococcia; order Myxococcales; family Anaeromyxobacteraceae; genus DASSQI01. The sequence goes on along the minus strand of DASSQI010000097.1, from coordinate 15,281 downwards.
TGGCGAAGATCGTGACGGTGCAGTCGGGCAACTCGATCAAGGTCGGGTTCGTGTTCGTCGCGCTCCTCGCGATCTTCAACGCGAGCGGCCGGATCATCGCGGGCGTCGTCTCCGACTACATCGGCCGCGTCGTCACGATCGGCCTCGTCTGCATCATGCAGGCGCTCGTGATGTTCTTCTTCTCGCAGTTCAGCACGATCAGCGGCTTCGTCCTCGGCTCCGCCGTCGTCGGCTTCAGCTACGGCGCATGCCTGTCGCTCTTCCCAGCGACCGCCGCCGACTACTGGGGCACCAAGAACCTCGGGCTGAACTACGGCATCCTCTTCACGGCGTGGGGCGTCGGCGGCGTGTTCGGCCCCATCCTCGCCGGCAAGATCGCGGACGCGACCGGCTCGTACGCCAACGCGTACTACATCTCCGGCGGCCTGTGCGCGCTGGCCGTGCTGCTCGCGATGCTCGGATCGGTCCAGGTGTCCGTCGACGTCCCCGAGAAGGAGCTCAAGATCCGGCTCGGCAAGCGCGCCGCCCAGAACGTCGAGGCGGCGTAACGCCGATCACGCGTCAGCGCCAGCGCCGGTGACCGGCGGCGGACAGCGCCGCCCATCCCACCACGCCGAGCACCAGCGCCGGAGCCATCTTCCACAGCCGGTGCTCCCAGCTGTCGACGCGGTCCGCGAAGAGCAGCATGGTCCAGTGCCGCATGTAGTGGTCCGGATACCGGTACGCCGCCTCCCTGATCTTGCCCGACAGGCCGTGCGGCGGAGCGTCCGTGCCGAAGACGGGCGGGAACTGCTTGTTGGGGCGCCCGTGCATGAAGACCTTCACGTCGCTCCGCTGTCGTTCGGGCGGGAAGCGCGTGTTCGGCAGCGGCCGCGGCTCGTGCATGCGCGGCACGCCGGGGCGGCGCGAGGGATCCAGGTCCATGCCGGCGCCCTCGAGGCGGGGCGGCGTCCGTGCGGGCTCTCCGGTGCCGAGAGTGGTCTCGTCCATGGTCGTCTCCTCAGTGCACCGTCTCGCCGGAGTGGGGGAGCAGGACGGGCTTGATGCACCCGTCCTTCTTCTGCGCGAACGTGTGGTACGCCTCGGAGGCGCGAGCCAGCGGGTAGCGATGCGTGATGAGCGCCTTCGCGTCGATGCGGCCGGTGCGGACGTGCTCGAGCAGCTGCGGCATGTACCGCTTCACGCTGCACTGGCCCGTCCGGATCGTCTGGCACTTGTTCATCGCGGTGCCGAAGTCGACCAGGTTGAACGGCGGGCCGTAGACGCCGACCACCGAGACGGTGCCGCCCTTGCGCGTCGCGTGGAAGCACCAGTTCAGCGCGACGGACGAGCCGGCGACGTTCTTCGCGTAGATGCCGACGGCGCGCTGCATCGGTGATCCCGCCGCCTCGCAGCCGACGGCGTCGATCGTGGCGTCCGCGCCGCGCTCGTCGGTCATGCCCTTGATCTCGGTGATGATGTCGACCTGCTCGAAGTTGAGCGTCTCCGCGCCAGCCCAGCGGCGGGCGAAGTCGAGCCGGTAATCGACCTTGTCGACCGCGATGACGCGGCCCGCGCCGAGGAGCCACGCCGAGCGCATCGCGAAGAGGCCGACGGGGCCGGCGCCGAACACGACGACGGTCTCGCCACCCTCGAGGTCGCACATCTCCGCGGCCTGGTAGCCGGTGGGCAGGGCGTCGGTGAGCGCGATGACGTCCTCGTCCTGCATGTCGTCGGGCACCTTCATCGGCCCGACCGCGGCGAACGGCACGCGGACGTACTCCGCCTGGCCGCCGGCGTAGCCACCGGTCGTGTGCGAGTACCCGAAGACGCCGCACGCGACGTCGCTCGACGGGTTCGTGCTCTCGCAGCAGGCCGTGAGGCCGCGTTCGCAGTAGTAGCAGCCGCCGCACGAGATGTTGAACGGCACCATCAGGCGGTCGCCGCGAGAGACCTCGCGCGCCTCGGGCCCGGCCTCCTCGACGACGCCGACGATCTCGTGGCCGAACGTGGAGCCGATGCGCGTGTCCGGCACGAGGCCGTGCAGCAGGTGAAGATCCGAGCCGCAGATCGCGGCGCAGGTGACGCGCAGGATCGCATCCTGAGGATGCTCGATGCGCGGATCGGGCTTCTGCTTCACGGCCACCCGGTACGGGCCGTCGTAGCTGAGCGCTCTCATGGTGAATCAGGATGCGCACCGCCCCCCCGCGCGCGCAGCCCTCGGCGCCTGGCCGAACCCCGGGGAACCGGGCGGTGGTGCTTCAAGGCGTCGGGGTGGTGCTCGGACTCGCGACGTAGCGGAGCAGCCGGTAGTGGTGCTCCGAGAGTCCAACGAGTCGCGCGCCAGGGTGCGCCGACAGGGCGGCCGCGAGCGACGCGATCGCGCTGTCGTGGAACAGCCGGACCTCCCGGAAGTCGAGCGTGAGCAGCGAACCGGGATCGACGTCACCGACGAGCGCCTGCAAGCGACTGGCGGTGACGCGATCGAAGACGCCGTCGACCAGGATCTCGGTGCTGCTGGGCTGCGAATGGCGTTCGATCGACACCGCTCCTCCGCCACGCCATTGTGAACCTGTCCCTCGAGCAAGGGGCGTTGCCCACGCGGGGCCCTTCATTCGGAGAGGTGCTGCTGCGATCGAGCAGCCGGTGCACCGCTTACGGTCAGCGCAGCGAGCGGGTATCCTCGTCGCATGTTGGGGCAGGTCGTCTTCGCCTTGCTGATCGCGTCGGCCGGCGCGGTCCCCGCGCTTCCATCGCACGTGCCGGCGCTCGCGGCGGAGCCGGTTCTCGCGGCGGAGCCGGTTCTCGCGGCGCAGCAGCCCCCGGCCGCACAGCCGGCCAGCGCGGCACCCGCGGCCGCAGCGCAGTCATTCCCGGCAGCAGCCGCCGCGCCGGCAGCAGCCGCCGCGCGCGGAACGCTCGGCTCGAGCGTCTCGATCCCGAGCGCGCACCTCGGCTATGCCGTGAACATCCGCGTCTACGAGCCGCCCTCGGCGGCGACGTGCGAGAGCCTTCCGGTGCTGTACGTGACCGACGGCTCCGACTACTGGAAGCCGGAGCTCGGGAACGTCGTCGATACGCTCGACGCTCTCATCACGAGCGGGCGCCTGGCGCCGATCCTCGCGGTGTTCATCGACGCGTGGGATCCCGTGCAGCACAGGAACCGCCGCTACGAGCAGTTCCTGCCGGCCGGGACCGAGACGCTCGAGCCGTTCGAGAGCTGCCCGTTCTGCGACTTCATCGTCGAGGAGGTCGTCCCCTGGGTGGAGGCGCGCTACCCGGTGGACACGGAGCGGCGGGGCATCCTCGGATCGTCGCTCGGCGGGTTCAACGCTGCGTACATGGCGCTCACGCACCCGGACCTGTTCCACGTCGTCGGCATCCAGAGCCCCAGCATCTGGCGCCAGCCGTGGTTCGCGGAGCGCGTCGCGCGCGCGACCGTGCTGCCGCAGAAGGTGGCGATCGACGTCGGCGTCGACGAGTCGAAGTTCCTGCCCGGAGCCCGCGCGCTTCGTGACGCGTACTCGTCGCGCGGCGTCCCGCTGCAGTACCGCGAAGCGGCCTTCGACCACTCGTGGAGACACTGGCGCGCGACCACGGGCGAGGTGCTGATGTTCCTGTATCCGCTGCGGTGAACGCGCCGCTCGTTCGCTGCGGTGAGCGCGCCGCTCGTTCGCTGCCGCGAGCGCGCCGCTCGTTCGCTGCTGTGAGCGCGCCGCTCGTTCGAGGCCGTTTGCGTGCCCCACTCGCAGCTGCGCGAGCGTTCGGTGCGGCGCGATCGGGCGACGATCAGCCGAGCGCCTGCACGCCCTCACGCTGCCGCGTCGCGTCGGCGAGCGCCGCGGCGAGCTGCTCGGAGGTGTACGGCTTCTGCAAGAACACGACGCCGTCGTCGGCCCCGTCGACGTCGAGCGCCTCCGCGGAGTGTCCCGACGAGAGGACGATCCGCACCGCGGGGTTGATCGTTCGCATCTGCGCGAGCACGTCTCCGCCTCCGAGATCCGGCATGACCGCATCGACGATCACCACGTCGATGGCGCGCCACTCGCGCCGGTAACGGTCGATCGCCTCGCGCCCGCACGTGCTCTCGAGGACGTAATGGCCGCTGCTCCGCAGCAGGATGCCGAGCGTCTTGCGGACGTTCGGCTCGTCGTCGGCCACGAGGACCTGGAGCGGTCGCATCGCGGTGAGCCCATCCGGCTTCTGTGACGGCCGCGCTGGCAAGCCGTCGACGGCAGGCAGCCACACCGTGGCGGTGGTGCCGCGGCCGAGGACGCTGTCGACGGCGATCGCGCCGCCGTGTGCCTTGACGGTGCCGTAGACCTCGGCGAGGCCGAGCCCCGAGCCGCGCCCGACCTCCTTCGTCGTGAAGAACGGCTCGAAGAGATGCGCGCGGACCTCGTCCGCGAAGCCGATGCCGGTGTCCCGGACGGTGATCTGGACGTGACGTCCCGGGTCGATGTCGAAGGGCAGCCCGGCGCAACGGGGGGCGTCGAGCTCGACCACCGACGTCTCGATCGAGAGCGTGCCGCCGGACGGCATCGCATCGCGCGCGTTGAGCGCCAGGTTGAGGAGCGCAGTGTGCAGCCGGTCGGGGGCGCCGCGGACCGTCGCGGGAGGTCCGTCCGCCACCACCCGGACGTCGATGCGCGCATCGACGCTCCGTCGGAGCAGCGCCACGACCTCGGTGATGACCCGGGACACGTCGACGATCACCGGGTGCGCGGGAGACCTCCGCGAGAAGGCGAGCAGCTGGCGCGTGAGTCCGGCGGACCGCAGCGCCGACGCCCTCAGCTCCTCGACGATGTCGAGCAGGTCGGGGCGGTCCGCGAGCGCGCGGCGCAGGATCTCGGCGCCGCCGAGGATGCCGGTGAGCTGGTTGTTGAAGTCGTGGGCCACGCCGCCCGCGAGCCGTCCGATCGCCTCGAGCTTCTCGGATCGTCGCAGGCGCTCCTCGACGTTCCGCCGGTCCGTGACGTCGCGGCCGACCCCGATGATCGCCTCGATGTTGCCGTCGCCGTCGAGCACCGCGGTGTCCGCCCACGCGATCCAGCGCCAGCCGTTCACGGTCAGTGCCCGCTGCTCGACGTAGCAGGTGTGCGGAGGCCGCTCGATGTCGCGCATCGCCCGGAGGGTGATCTCGCGATCGTCGGCGTGGACGAGCGGCATGAACGCGTTGCCGAGCAGCTCCTCCTCGGTCTTGCCGAAAGTCCGGCAGTAGCTCGGGCTCGCGAACAGGAACCGCCCCTGCACGTCGACCTTCACGACGAGGTCGGTCTGGTTCTCGACCAGGATCCGGTACTTCTCCTCGCCCTCGGGACGCTTCATCTGTCCGTCGCTCGCCACGTGACCCCCCGGCCGCAAGATTACCGCAGCTCCGTCCCCGGGCGAGCAGCCGGGGGTAAGCAAGTCCTGCGGCTCTGGGCAGACGCCCCGCGGCCGGGTAAGAAGCGCCATGCAATCGCGGAGCACCTTGCCCCACCGCGGCGACCCGGCGGCGCTCGCGGACGACGAGACGCAGGTCGGTGGCCGGAGTGCGACCCGCGAGCCGGAGTCTCGCGACCAGGGAGCCATCGCCTCGGCGAGCGGCCGGGCGAAGGCTTCCGGCGTCGATCCCGCGGACGCCGATCCCGGGGACGTCGATCCCGGGGACGTCGATCCCGCGGACGCCGATCCCGGGGACGTCGATCCCGGGGACGTCGATCCCGGGGACGTCGATCCCGCGGACGTCGATCCCGCGGACGTCGGCCCGGCGGCGGTCGGTGCGGCGGTCGGTGCGGTGGTCGGTGCGGCGGCCGATGCGGCGGTCGATGCGGCGGTCGATGCGGCGGAGATCGCCGTGGCGCTCCGCGTCTTGACGCGCGTCGCGGAAGACCGGGCGGTGCTCGCCGCGTTCGACGCCGGGACGCGCACCGCGCTGCAACGCCTCGCAGGCGAGGTGGCGCGCCCGGATCTGAAGCAGCGCAAGAAGCTGCAGCGCGAGCTGCTCAGGCGCGAGCACGAGGCGAGGAGACAGCGCGACTCGGAGCTGCGGCGGGCCACCGGCATCCAGCAACTCCGGGAGGCGCCGGTGTTCGTGACGCCATTCCCGGCGTTGCCTCCGCCGGGCACCGACGCGTCCGCATGGAGGCCGGTGCTCCCGTCGGAGGCGGGGCCTGGCGCGGCGGCCCGCGACGCGGACGGTCCAGAGCTGTCCGAACCTCGCAAGTGCTACGTCTGCAAGGCGCCGTTTCGCAGGCTCCACCCGTTCTACGACCAGATGTGCCGCTCTTGCGGCGACGAGAACTTCGCGCGCCGCGCTGCCGCCGTGGACCTGCGCGGTCGCGTCGCCCTCGTCACCGGCGCGCGCGTGAAGATCGGCTTCCAGGCGGCGATCCTGCTGCTCAGATCCGGCTGCAGCGTCGTCGCGTGCACCCGATTCCCGCGGGATGCAGCGGCGCGGTACGCGCGCGAGCCCGACTTCGAGATCTGGAAGGACCGGCTCTCGATCTACGGCGCCGACCTGCGGCACACGCCGAGCGTCGAGCTGCTGTGCCAGCACCTCGACGCGACGCTGCCGCGGCTCGACTTCCAGATCCACAACGCCTGCCAGACCGTGCGCCGGCCGCCGGGCTTCTACGCGCACCTCGTCGACGCGGAGCACGGGCCCGCGGAAGCGCTTCCGGCCGCCGTCCGCGACCTCGTGCGGGACTACGAGGCGCTGCGCGCTTCGGTCGCCGATCGTCAGCGCGCGGCAGGCGTGATGGCGCCGGCGCTGCTGTCGCAGGCGGCGACCGACGCCGACCTGCTCCTCGCCGACAAGCGCACGGTCGAGCTGTTCCCTCGCGGCGTCCTCGACCAGGACCTGCAGCAGATCGACCTGCGGACCCACAACTCGTGGAGGCTCGCGCTGCACGAGGTGCCCACGCTCGAGCTGCTCGAGGTGCTGCTCGTGAACGCGACGGCCCCGTTCGTCATGACCGCGCGGCTGAAGGAGCTGATGCTGCGGACGCGCGCCGCGCCGGCTGGCACCGCGACGAGCGCCGACGCGGCGAAGCACGTGGTGCTCGTCTCGGCGATGGAGGGACAGTTCTACCGGGAGCACAAGACCGACAAGCACCCGCACACCAACATGGCGAAGGCGGCGCTCAACATGGTCGTCCGCACCAGCGCGGCGGACTACGCGCGCGACGGCATCTACCTGAACGCGGTGGACACCGGATGGGTGACGGACGAGGACCCCGCGCACCTCGCGGCGCGCAAGGCCGAGGAGCACGCGTTCTCGCCACCGCTCGACATCGTGGACGGCGCGGCTCGCATCGTCGCGCCCATCGTCGAGGGATTCGGCACCGGCCGCCACGCCACGGGGGTGTTCTTCAAGGACTACCGCCCCACGCCGTGGTGAGCGCGCCTCACGCCGCCAGCAGAGATCGTCGAGACCGTCGGGCGCCTGACGTGAGCGAGGGTCGGGTGATCAGCGCCCGTCGCGCAGCACGCCCGCCAGGCGATCCAGTGCCCGCCGGAGATCGTCCGGCGGGACCGCGGTGAAGCACAGCCTGACCCACGTGCCGTAGTCGCGGCCGGTCGCGACGCCCGGCGTGAGCAGCACGCCGGCGTCGAGGCAGCGCTCGAGAAACCGAGGGAGCTGCTCCCCGTCGCGGAAGTACGGCGCCGCGTCGAAGAAGGCGAACGTGCCCGCTCGCGGCGCCGGGATCCCGAGCGCCGCGCCCACGGTCGCGGCGGCGTCCGCGTACGTCTTCCGGGTCTGCTCCAGCCACGCGTCACCCTCGTCGAGCGCGCGCGCGGCGGCGAGCTCCATCGGCCTCGCGGCGCAGTAGGCGAGGAACACCTGCGCGCCGCGGATCGCCTGCATCGCCTCGGCCGGGCCGTGCGCGTAACCGACGCGCGCTCCCGCGAGCGCATGGCTCTTCGAGAGCGTGTGCATCGCGACGGTCCGACCGGACAGGGCGGGCTCGCGCCAGAGCGGCACGGGCGGCTCTCCATAGACGAGGTCCTCGTACGCCTCGTCGGCGATCACCCACAGATCGTGGCGCTCCGCGACGCGCGCGATGGCCGCGACCGCCTCTCGCGACAGGACGGCGCCGGTCGGGTTGTGCGGCGTGTTCACGTAGACGGCGGAGGTGCGCGGCGTCATCGCCCGCTCGAGCGCGTCCTCGACGTCGAAGCCAGGCTCGCCGAGGCGCGTGAAGAGCGGGATCTCCACCGGGACGCAGCCGCGCGACTGCGCGATGCCGCGGATGAGCGGCCAGAACGGGGAGGGGAGGAGGAGCTCGTCGCCGGGATCGAGCAGCGCGGCGATCACCACCGCGAGGCCGGTGGTCGCGCCGGGCATCACCTGGATGAGCTCGCGGTCGACGTCGACGCCGTGGCGCCGCGCGAGCCTGCGGCGGATCGCGTCGAGCAGCACCGGCTCGCCCTGGACCGCGGCGTAGTTGTGCAGGCGCGGGTGCTCTGCGCTCAGCTGGGCCTCGGCACGCGCCGCCGGCAGCGGCTCGAGCCAGGTGTCGCCCACGTGCAGCGGGTAGACCGGGCCGGCGAGCCGCTTCGCCTTCTCCGCGAGGGAGCTGTAGACGCGATCGGAGAGTCCGGCGTTCGTGGCCGCGAGGCGAGGGTGGCGAGGCATGGTCGCGTCATTGTGCCCGATCGGCCGCCGGGCCACCCGTTCGTGCGCGGTGACGGGGCTTACAGCGCCGTCTTGAACGCCACCAGCGCGGAGGTGGTCTGCGTCGCGTTCTGGCCCCAGACGCCCTGCTGGACCGCGACGACGACCCGCTGCCCGGCGCCGAACGGCGCGACGACGCCCGCGGTCGCGGCGAGCACCTGGGAGCGGAGGCCGAGGTACGACTGGTAGTTCAGCTCGACCTCGGGCTGGAGCCACGGGAGCACGTGCACCCCGAACGCCGCGTTCGCCTGGACCACCGACCGCAGCCCGCCCGCGTCGCCGGAGAGCGGCGCCCCGAGGGCGAGCTCGCCGTTCACGGTGGCGCGGCCGATGTCCTTCGTCGCCACGAGGGCGGCCCGGCCGCTCCAGTAGCCCTGCGAGAGCCCGATCCGGTCGGTGTCGTGGTGCGTTCCGGTCGGCGCGACGGCGCCGACGGTGAGCGCCAGCTCCAGCGCGCGCTCCTGGAGGTTGAGGAACCGCCAGCGCGCGCCGAACGCGACGTCGCCGATCCCCGACCCGTGCTTCGGAGCCGAGCCGTCGTCGTGGTGGTGGGCGGCGTCGTAGATCGCGCCGACAGTGGCGCCGACGTTCACGTCGACGTCGGGCGCGACGCCCCACGTCACGGTCCCGAACAGCGCGTGCTGGTGAGCGTCCTCGGCGTGGTCGAACCCGAGCGAACCGCCGCGATCGTTCCACGAAGGCGTGTAGCCGATCTCCGCCTCGAGCAGGCCGGGATCCACCGGGGATGCGTCGGCGGTCGCCGCCTTGCCGTGCTCCAGCGCGAGCGCCGGCGCGCCCCAGTCGTCCTGAGCGCGGGCGAGGGCGGGGGATGCGAGGAGGAGGAGCGCTGCTGCGACGAGGACGTGCGTGGGGCTCATTGAGGGGGGAGGCGGCGGGGCTCGAGGGCCTCAATCGATATTGATAATGAGAATCAAAATCGAGACTACGAATATCACCCGGCTCGCGCGACGGTCAATCGCGAAGGATTTGCGTGCGCGCTGCTCCCCGAGAGATCCCCGGATTGCAGCGGGTTTCTCTGCGAGGTTTGACTGCGGTCAAGTGCCGACGGACCTCCGACGCCGAGCTGCAGCGCGCGACGCTCGACTTCGCCCGGCTCCTCCGGCGGGGGTGGCCGCAAGCGCCCGCCGAGGTCGGCGCGCAGCGTTTCGTCGGAGCCGCTCGAGCAGCTCCGGCCGAAGCGTCAAGGCCCGCGCACGCCTCGTGCGCGAAGGACTGCGGGCGCGTTGCCGCGCTCCGATTGAGTCCGGCCCGGGCTCCCATCGAGCCGGATCCGCGGCAGGGCTCCGAGGGTACGGTGGATCTGACGGGCGCGATCACGACGGCTAGAACCTCGTCCGATCGCCGTGGCGCGAGGCGTGGCGGACCGCGCGCGGACGCGGGCGGTGAGCGAGCCGTTTCGAAACACGTGGGCGGCCCCCAGCCGCTGAAGGAGGTCGTCGTGGGCATCGTGTGTGGAACCGACTTCTCCGAGGCCGCGCGCGCGGGAGTCGTCGCGGCCGCCGCGCTCGCGGCAAAGCTCGACGAGCCGCTCTGGCTCGCGTACGCCACCGGAGACGCCGAGCTCCTCGGCGCGCCCGTCGTCGAGCCGCTGCGGAAGAACGTCGCCCAGCGGCTCGAGGAGGAGGCCGAGCACATCGCGAGCATCGCCGGAGTGCCGGTGAGCACGGCGCTGCTCGAGGGCGACGCGCCGGCGAGCCTGCTCGCGCTGGCGAGGGCGCGCGGCGCTTCGCTCGTCGTGGTCGCGTCGCAAGGACACGGCGCCTCGCCGCTGCTGCGCGTGGGCGGCACCTCGGAGCGCATCGCGCTCGAGTCGGAGATCCCGGTGGTGGTGGCGCGTGACGCCGCACCGTTCCAGCGATGGCTGCGCGGGGAGGGCGCGCTGCGCGTCGTCGTGGGCGTCGACTTCACCGCGAGCGCTGCCGCTGCGTGGCGCTGGCTGAAGCTCATCCGCGCGGCGGGCCCGTGCGACGTCGTGGCGGCGCACCTGTACTACGCCGAGGACGCCGCATCGCGGTACGGCGGCCGCGTCGACGTGACGAGGCGGTCCGACGGGGGCATCGAGGCGCTCCTCGCGCGGGACGTGCTGTCGTTCCTGGGCGAGCTGCCCGGCTCGGGGACGCTCACCGCCCGTCCGCGCGTCGCGGTCGGCAGGCTGGCGGATCATCTCGTCGAGCTGGCCGAGGAGGAGCGCGCCGATCTCGTCGTCGTCGGCACGCACCACCGGCAGCACGCGGCGCGCCTGTGGTCCGTTTCCGGCGGCGTGCTGCACCTGTCCCGGGCGGCCGTCGCCACGATCCCGTCAGGCGCGTCGCAGCTCGGCCCGGTGCGCCCGGCCGACGTGACCCGGGTGCTCGTGGCGGTGTCGCTCGACGAGCGCGCCGTCGAGGCGGTCTCGCTCGCGTACGGGATCCTCCAGCGTCGCGCCGGCGAGATCCACCTGCTGCACGTGCTGCCGTCGGTGCGGGACGCGGCGGCGCTCGCGGAGGAGCAGGGTGACGTCGAGCAGCGCCTTCGCGCGCTGGCGCCGATCGAGTCGGGTCGGAACGGCGTCACGACCTCCGTCGAGGTCGCGCGTGGCCCCGTCGCGCGGACCATCAGCGAGGTCGCCGAGCGGCTCGGCGCGGACCTCATCTGCGTGGCTTCGCGACGCCGCGGTCGCGTCGGCATGCCGGGCGTCTCCGTCGTGAACGAGCTGCTGCGCCGCACGACGCGGCCGGTGCTGATCGCGAGGCCGCCGGCCAGGTGATGCGGCCCGGGAGCGCTCGAGCTCCGGAGACGAAAGTTTGCACGCCTCCATCAACGGATGCGTGTCCGCTATCTTGACAGACCCATTCCTCTCCGTGCTAGCGTGCGTTCGCTTCGTCCGTTATAGCAGCGGGCTCTCCACTGCCTGTCCGGACGCGCGAGGGGCAGCGTGGAGACGATCCGGACGAGCGGCGACGAGGACGAGGGAGCGCTGGTGCTGCGCGGCGTGGGCAAGACGTACCGCCAGCGCGGGCAGCAGGTGAGCGCGCTCGAGGGCGTGGACCTCACGGTCGGGGCAGGCGAGATCGTCGCGCTGGTCGGGGCGAGCGGATGCGGCAAGAGCACGCTGCTGCGCATCGTCGCCGGGCTCGAGCGGGACCACGACGGCTCCGTCACGCTCGCGGGAGACCCCATCACCGGGCCGGGGCTCGACCGCGGCGTCGTCTTCCAGGAGCACCGGCTTCTGCCGTGGCTCGACGTCGAGGAGAACGTCGCCTTCGGCGTCTCGTCACTGGAGGCGGGGGAGCGCCGTCGCACGGTCGCGGAGCACATCGCCCTCGTCGGCCTCACGGGCTTCGAGGGGGCGTACCCGCACCAGCTCTCGGGTGGCATGGCCCAGCGCGTCGCGATCGCGCGCGCCCTCGCCGCCCGCCCGCGCGTGCTGCTCCTGGACGAGCCGTTCGGCGCGCTCGACGCGTTCACGCGCATCCAGATGCAGCAGGAGGTGCTGCGGATCTGGGAGGCCGAGCGCACGACGCTCGTCCTCGTCACGCACGACGTCGACGAGGCCGTGTTCCTCGGCGACCGGGTCATCGTCATGGGCCAGCGGCCCGGGTCGATCCGGTCGACCTTCGACGTCGACCTTCCGCGTCCGCGCGACCGCACGAGCTGGGAGTTCGCGCGCCTGCGGAAGGCCATCTACCGCGAGTTCTTCGGGGGCGAGGAGGGGAGGTCCGACTATGCCATCTGACCGCGACAGGGCCGGTGCGCGCACGCTGCAGGCGGAGCCTCGAGGCGCCGCGAAGCGCGCGACGACGAAGCGCGCGAGCACGAACCATCCGACCGCGAAGCTCGCGGTCGCCATCCGTCGCGAGGCGAAGCGCCTCGGCGCCGGGGTCGTCGGCTTCGCCCCCGTCGGCCGCTGGTCCGAGCACGGCGAGGTGCCGCCGGCCTACCGGCCCGACGCGGTGTGGCCGAGCGCGCGGACCGTGATCGCCTTCGGGGTGCCGCTCCCGTTGCCGGTCGTCGAGTCGACGCCCTCGATCAACTACCAGGAGCTGTACGACACGTCGAACCGCCTGCTCGACGAGATCTCGCTCCGGCTGTCGGGCTGGCTGAACGCGCGCGGACACCCGTCCGTCTTCGCGCCGCGCGACGGCTACGGCAGCCTCGAGGTGCTGCTGAAGAACCCGTTCGCGTCGTTCAGCCACACGTACGCGGCGAAGTACGCCGGCCTCGGCACGGTGGGCATGTCGCGCAACCTGCTGACGCGCGAGTGGGGGCCGCGCGTCCGCCTGAACTCGGTGCTCACCGCGGTCGAGCTGCCGGGCGATCCGGAGCTCGAAGGTGATCTGTGCAACGGCTGCTCGGTGTGCGAGCGGCTCTGCCCCGCATCGGCGATCCTCGCCCGCGACGGCGAGGTCCTCGGCGACCTCGACAAGGACGCGTGCACGCGCCACCACATCGTCCTTCGTGACGAGAAGCGCTGGCCTTGTGGAATCTGCGTGAAGGTGTGCCCGCTCGGCGCGGACCGGCGGCTGTACCGGAGCCGCAACACGAAGCGGTACCTCGACGAGCGCGCCGCGATCGAGAAGGACCCGGCCGACCCTCGCTACCACCACCTCGTCCACCTGCGCCGCCACGGCTCGGGCGGCGACCGCATCGCGTGACGTCGCTCGAGCCCTCAGCCCTCAACCCGAACTCCTGTCCGCGCCGCATCCGAAACGCCTCGAACCCGGAGTCGCACTTGAAACCTCGCCGCCACGCACATTCCATCGCCGCCGCTCTCGCCACCGCGATCGCCTCCGCCCTCGCGCTCGGCGCGTGCGCGAAGACCGACAAGCCGCAGACCGTCCGGCTCGACTACGCCACCTACAACCCCGTCGGCCTGCTGCTCCGTGAGAAGGGCTTCCTCGAGCAGGAGCTCGCGAGCGACGGCGTGAAGGTCGAATGGGTGAAGAGCCTCGGCTCGAACAAGTCGCTCGAGCTGCTCAGCTCGAAGAGCGTCGACTTCGGGTCGACGGCCGGCGCCGCAGCGCTGCTGGCGAAGGCGAACGGCAACCCGATCCGCGCCGTCTACGTCTACTCGAAGCCCGAGTGGACCGCGCTCGTCACGCGGGCGGACGCTGGCGTCGAGTCGATCGCGGATCTCCGCGGCAAGAAGATCGCGGTGACGCGCGGGACGGATCCGTTCGTGTTCCTGCTGCGCGCGCTCGACTCGGTGGGTCTCACCGACAAGGACGTCGAGATCGTGCCGCTCCAGCATCCGGACGGGAAGGCGGCGCTGGAGCGCGGCGACGTGGCCGCGTGGGCCGGGCTCGACCCGCTCATGGCGACGGCCGAGCTGGAGAGCGGCGCGAGGCTCTTCTTCCGGAACGCGGACTGGAACACGTACGGCGTCCTGAACGTCCGCGACGACTTCGCGCAGCGGCACCCGGCCTACGTGAACAAGGTGCTCGCCGCGTACGAGAAGGCGCGCGCGTACGCGATCGCTCACCCGGACGAGCTCAGGGCGGCGCTGGTGAAGGAGGCGCACCTCACGCCGGCGGTCGCGGACGCGGTCCTGGCGCGGACGGATCTCTCCTCGTCCCTCATCGGCGACCGGCAGCGCGACGCCATCTCCGCCGCGGGCGGCGTCCTGAAGAAGACCGGGATCGTCAAGGCCGACGCCGACGTCTCCGCGGTCGCCGCCTCGCTCATCGATCCCGCGTTCGGCCGCGCTCTGGCCCACTGAGGTGATCCCGCGTTCGGCCGCGCTCTGGCCCACTGAGGTCTCCATGTCACGCGAAGTCACCGCGGAAGGCGCCGCGCCGGTGCAGCTGCGGACGCTCGTCGCCCCGGCGCGCCCGTTGCGGTCGCGGCGAAGCACCTCTACCCGTCTCCTCCGCTTCGACTGGCGCCGGGCCACGGGCCTCGTCGTCCCCGCCGCGCTCCTGACGGCGTGGGAGATCCTCTCGCGCGCCGGAGTCCTGCCGCAGAACTGGCTCCCGCCGCCGACCGCCGTCGCCAGCACCATCGCGGGCCTCGCGCGCGAAGGAGAGCTGTGGGAGCACGTCCTCTTGACGCTCGGCCGCGTCATCGCCGGCTTCCTCGCCGGGTCGGTCGCGGCGACGGCGCTCGGGATCGCCACGGCCCGTTCGGAGCGCACCCGAGAGCTCCTCGATCCGATGTTGCAGGCGCTCCGCGCGATCCCTTCCATGGGATGGGTGCCGCTCTTCCTGCTGTGGTTCGGGATCGGAGAGGGCTCGAAGCTCGCGCTCATCGCGGTGGGCGCCTTCTTCCCGGTCTACCTGAACCTCGTCACCGGGATCCTGGCGCTCGATAGACGGCTGCTGGAGGTCGGGCAGGTGTTTCGCATGGAAGGCTTCGAGCTCGTCCGCCGCGTCATCCTCCCGGCGACGCTGCCGGCTTACGTCAGCGGTCTCCGCGGCGGGCTCGGCCTCGCGTGGATGTTCGTGGTCGCGGCGGAGATCATGGGAGCGAGCCGCGGGCTCGGCTTCCTGATGGTGGATGGCCAGAGCTCGAGCCGCCCCGAGCTCATCCTCGCGAGCCTCATCCTGTTCGCGCTCCTCGGGAAGGCGACGGACCGCGGCCTGGAGGCGCTCGGGGCGCGCTGGTCACGGTGGAGGGAAGCGTGAGCGTCGTCGGTGGAACG
>DASSQI010000096.1:0-10888 GCA_035702585.1 Anaeromyxobacteraceae bacterium | reverse complement strand
AGATGGATGCATCCGCCCGCGTTCGGCGAGGGCCTCGACGCGATCGCCACCGCGGCGAACGCGGACCCCCTCCTCTTCCGCGCGCTGATCCGCAGGGAGTCGACCTTCCGCCGCGACGCGCGGAGCCCGGCGGGCGCGGAGGGACTCGTGCAGCTCATGCCGTACACCGCGGAGCGCCTCGCGGTCGTCCTCGGGTCCGACGGGGCGGCGCCGGCGGACCTCCGTGATCCTTCGACGAGCCTCTCGCTCGGCGCGGCCTACCTCGGGCTCCTCACCGATCGGTTCGTCGAGCCGGTCGCGGTCCTCGCCGCGTACAACGGCGGACCGGGGCCGATCGCGGCGTGGGTCGCCGGACACGCCGGGCGCCCGATCGACGAGTGCGTCGAGGAGCTGCCGTTCCGCGAGACCCGCCGCTACGTGAAGGTCGTCATGGCCGCCTTCGCGACGTACCGGCACCTCGACTCGGGCGAGCCCGCGGCGCTGGACGGCACGCGCCCGCTGCCGAAGGCGCGTGACGGCGTCGCGTTCTGAAGACCCGCCTCAGCCCCGGCGGTCCTCGCCGGTCGCGAGCGCCGCGGCGATGAAGTCGCCGACGCGGCGCAGGACGACCGCGGTCACGCCGGGGATGCGCGCCAGCTCCTCGTGCGACGCAGGCCGGCGGCGCGCGATCTCGACGAGCGTGCTCTCGGGGAGGACCTTGAACGGCGGACGGTCGAGCGCGCTCGCTCGCTCCTCTCTCCCGATCCAGAGCGCGCGCAGGATCGCCCGGCCGCGCGCGTCGAGGTCGCGCGCGCCCTTCAGCTTGCGCCACGCCTCCGTGTCGAACTTCCGCTCCCGAGGCTCGACCGCGGCGATCCGATCGAACTCCTCCCGCGCGGCGGCGGTCATCCCCCGCCGCTCCAGCTCCGCCGCCAGCTCGTCGTGGATCGCGATGAGGTAGTGCGTGTCGAGCGCCGCGTAGCGGATCTGCTCCTCCGAGAGCGGACGCCGGCCCCAGTCCGACCGCTGGAACTCCTTCGCCAGCCGCACTCCGAAGCGCGCCTGGACCAGCGCCGACAACCCCAGTCCCTCGCGCCCGAGGCGCCGCGCGGCCGCCATCGTGTCGAAGAGCCTCGGCAGCCTCCAGCCGTACTCGCGCTTCAGGCAGCGGACGTCGTAGTCGGCGCCGTGCAGCACGACCTCGCGCCGCGCGAGCAGTTCGCCGAGCGGCTTCACGTCGATCGCGAAGGGATCGACGACCCAGTCGCGATCCGTCGTCGAGAGCTGGAGCAGGCACACCCGCTCCCGGTACACGTGGAAGCTGTTCGACTCGGTGTCGAGCGCGACCACCGGGTGCTCGTCTATCGCCGTGAGCAGGCGCTCGAACCCCGCGGCGTCGCTCACGTGCAGGGGAGCCGCGGCCTTCCCGTCGACGCGGTGCATGCCTACGTCGCCTCCGAGAGGGAGACCGCGATCTCGGCGGCGACGCGGGCGTTGTGCTCGAGAAGCAGCACGTTCGAGCGGCGGCTGTCGCCTGCGGTCTCGCGATCGAGCGCGTGCAGCAAGAACGGCGTGATCGCCTTCCCGCTCAGGTGACGCGCCTCGGCGCTCCCGAGCGCGGCGGCGATCGCGGCCTCGACCCGCTCGCGCGGCAGCGGCTGCGGCGGCGCGACGCACACGAGGACGCCTTCGCGGCGCTCGAGCGCTCCCCAGTGGACGCGCAGCAGCGAGGCGACCTCGGCGGCGGAGTCGAGGCGGTGCTCGAGCGGGACGCCGCTCTCGGCGACGTAGAAGGCGGGCAGCTCCGACGTCCGCCAGCCGACGACCGGGACACCGAGCGACTCGAGGACCTCGGCCGTGGCGGGCACGTCGAGGATGACCTTCGGTCCGGAGGCGACGACGCACACGGGGCGGTTCGCGAGCTCGAGCAGATCCGCGGAGACGTCGTACGAGTACGGCGGCTCGCCGGGCGCGGCGCGGTGAACGCCGCCGATGCCGCCGGTCGCGAACACGCGCACCCCGGATCGCGCTGCGACCGCGCAGGTCGCCGAGACGGTGGTCCCGGCGTCGCGGCGGGAGACGACGAGGGCCGCGAGGTCGCGAGCGCCCGCCTTGACGGCGCGCGTGGCCGGGTCGGCGAGGCGCTCGAGGTCGTGGTCCTCCACCCCGACGACGATCCTGCCCTGGATCACGGCGACGAATGCCGGCACCGCGCCCGCCTCGCGGACGGCTGCCGCGCAACGCCGCGCCGCCTCGAGGTTCGTGGGCGCGGGGAGACCCTGCGCGACCACGCTCGTCTCGAGCGCCACGATCGGCCGCCCGATCGCGACCGCGTCGCGCACCTCCGGCGCGATGTGGATGGCCGCCTGCACCGGCGGAGTGTAATGCAAGGGACCCAGCGCCGCGAGCGAAGCCGGACCCCGTGCTATATCCGCAGCATGGACGTCACGGTCGGCCAGGCACGGCCGGCGGCGATTCGCCGCATCGGGCTCGGCGCGCGCGCGCGCGGCTTCGCCACGCTCGCGTACACCATCGTGTCCGCGTTCTTCTTCATCGTGCTCCAGCTGCCGGCGCTGCTCGCCGGGTCGGCGAGCTTCTCGATCTGGCTGGCGCGGCGCTGGTGGTCGCCGTGGGCGCTCCGCGTGGCGGGCGCCAAGGTGGAGGTCGTCCGCCTCGCCGAGGAGCCGCAAGGTCCGGCGGTGTACGCGTCGAACCACCAGAGCGCGCTCGACATCTGGGCGCTGTTCATCGCGATCCGGCGCGACGTGCGGTTCCTCGCGAAGGCGGAGCTGTTCCAGATCCCGATCTTCGGCTGGTACCTCCGGCGGGCGCGCTTCGTCGAGGTGGACCGGCGCAACCACGCCCGCGCGGTCGCGTCGCTCACGAAGGGCGCCGAGATCGTGCGCGACGGCGTCTCGCTCATCGTCTTTCCGGAGGGCACCCGGAGCGTCGACGGGCGGGTCCAGTCGTTCAAGAAGGGCCCCTTCGTCCTCGCGGAGCGCGCCGGCGTCCCGGTGATCCCGGTGGCCATCTCCGGCGCGGCCGCGCTCGCGCCGAAGGGACGCATCGCGGTGTTCCCCGGCACGATCCGGATCGCCATCGGGCCCGCGGTCGATCCGGCGGAGTTCAAGGACAAGGACGCGCTGCTGCGCGAGGTGCACCGGCGCATCGTCGAGCAGCAGCTCGCGATCGGCGGTCCCGGCGGCGACGCCGAGGGCGCCGTCGCCGCGCGTGGTCAGGAGGGCGGCCGGAACGTATGACGCCGCGCACTGTTCGCCGGGCCGCCGCGGCGCTAGGCTCCTCGTGATGGGCGCTCCCCTGCAGCCGGCCTCCGTCTCGATCGGCCGCATCCGCGAGGTGCTCGACGGCGTCGTCCGTCACCTCCGCGCGACGGATCGGTTCTCGCGGATGCGCACCGCCATCGTGGCAGCGTGGGTGCTCGTGTCCGTCGCGACGGTCTTCGCGTCGTGTCCCGGGTCGCGCGGCAACTCGCTCGGCGCCGAGTTCCAGGTCCTGAGCGACTCGTTCGTGGGCGGTGAGCAGCTGCTCGTCCGCAACGAGTCGAACGACACGTGGCGCGACGTCGTGCTGACGCTCGACGGCGACTGGCGCTACGAGCAGCGCGTGCTGCGCCCGCACGAGAGGATCGTCGTCTCGCCGTCCCGGTTCCAGCGGCGAGGAGAATCGGCGCCGGAGGGGTATCTCCCCCGGACGCTCGAGGTGGAGTGCGATCAGGGGAGCCACACCTTCAAGGTTCGCTGAGGATCGCGCGGGGGCCCCGATGGTGAGCGATCGCGTGCTTCTGGTCGACGACGACCCCGACATCGGCCGCTTCCTGGCCATGCTGCTGGAGCTGGAGGGCTTCTCTCCCGAGGTCGCGACCCGCGGAGAGGAGGCCATCGCCGCGTGCGAGCGCGCCCGTCCGGCGGCGGTGCTCCTCGACGTCGCGATGCCTGGCCTCGACGGCCTCGAGCTGTGCCGGCGGCTCCGCGGCTCGGGCCTCGACTGCCCGATCCTCGTCGTCTCGGCCCGGCCCGGCTCCGAGCTCGGCGCGCGGGCGCTGGAGGCCGGCGCGGACGAGTTCATCCGCAAGCCCTTCGACAACGCCGATCTGCTCGACCGGCTGCGCCACCACCTCTCGCAGCGCGGCCGCGGCGTGGCCTGAGGCCGGGGCACGTCTCGACCCTCTCAGCTCCTGCCCCACCGCGCCGCGACGACCTCCTCGATCCGGTCATCCTCCGCGGCGAGCCGCGCCTTCCTGCGGCCGCCGCGCCAGCCGTCGCGGTGCTGCTCGATCGCCTCGCGCTGCACGACGGCGCTGCGCTGCGCCTGTCGCGCCTCGTCGAGGAGGCCGCGCGCGACGTCGACCCGTCCCGCGGCGGCCGCGAGCGCCTCCCGCGCGGCGTTCCGCGCCGCGCGGAGCCGCGTGCGATGAGCGCCGGCCACCGCGAGGGCGCGGATGTCGAGGACCGGGTCGGGGAGGTCCTGCTCGGCGATCCGTCGCTCGAGGCCCGTGAGGCGCCGCTCCTCCGCGACGCGCGCCTCCTCCGCCGCGCTCCACTCGCCGATGCGGACCGCGACGTGCACCGTCGCGCGGTCGGCGCCCTCCTGCCGGACCCGCCGCAGCGCCTCGAGCGGATATCCCCGCGCCCCGGGCTTCACGCGAGCACTCCCCTCAGCTGCTCGAGCGTCGCCGCCGGGTCGGACGGCACGTCGGGCGGCTGCGCCAGGAACGCCTCGATCCGGGGGAGGCGCTCGACGGCCTCGTCCACGAGCGGATCGGAGCCGCGGGCGTAGGCGCCGAGCGCGATGACGTCCCGCTGCCGATCGTGCGCGGCCACGAGCTCCCGGATCCGCGCCGCCCACGAGGCGTGCTCGCGCGAGACGAGCGCGGGCATGAGCCGGGAGAGGCTCGCCGTGACGTCGATCGCCGGCCAGCGACCGCGCGCCGCGATCGCGCGGTCGAGCACGACGTGCCCGTCGAGGAGTCCGCGCACCTCGTCCGCGATCGGCTCCTCCATGTCGCCGCCGGCGACGAGCACCGTGTAGAACGCCGTGATGCACCCGGCGCCGCGGCAGCCGGTGCGCTCCACGAGGCGCGGCAGCTCCGCGAACACGCTGGGCGGATATCCCTGGCGCGCCGGCGGCTCGCCCGCGGCGAGGCCGACCTCCCGCTGGGCCCGCGCGAACCGCGTGATGCTGTCGAGCAGGAACAGCACGCGCCGGCCCGAGTCCGCGAACCACTCGGCGATCGCCGTCGCGACGTGCGCGGCGCGGAGCCGAACCACCGGCGGCGCGTCGCTCGTCGCGACCACGACCACGCTGCGCGCCAGCCCTTCCGGCCCGAGGCAGTCCTCCACGAACTCCCGCACCTCGCGACCGCGCTCGCCGATGAGCGCGACGACGTTGACGTCCGCGGAGGACGCGCGGGCGATCTGGCCGAGCAGCGTCGACTTCCCGACCCCCGACCCTGCGAAGAGCCCCATCCGCTGCCCCTCGCCGACCGTGAGCAGCCCGTCGAGCGCGCGCACGCCGGTCGCGAACGGCTCGACGACGCGACGCCGCGAGAGCGGCGACGGCGGCGCGCGTACGACCGGGCACGCCTCGAGGCCGCGCGGCAGCGGCTGGCCGTCGATCGGCGCTCCCAGACCGTCCAGCACCCGACCGACGAGCGCCGCGCCGACCGACACCGTCGGCGGCTCGCCCGTGGGCTCCACCTCGCTGCGGACGCCGAGGCCGCGCGTCTCGCCAAAGGGCATGAGGAGCGCGTGCCCGTCGCGAAACCCGACCACCTCGGCCCCGAGCTCGGCGCCGGCGGGGTCGCGGAGGCGTACCAGCTCGCCGACCCGCGCGCCGTCGAGCGACGCGCGCACGAGCAGCCCGGTCGCCTCGACGACGCGGCCGCGGCGCGGCAGCGACAGGCTCGCGGCCTCGACGGCCGCGCGATATCGCGCGAGGTCGATCGCGCTCACGACCGCACACCCACCAGCACGCGCCGGACGACCTCGAGCTGGCTCTCGAGGCGCGCGTCGATGGACCCGGTCTCCGTCTCGACGACGGCCCCGCCCCGACCGACGGCAGGGTCGGAGATCCAGGCGATGCCGCTCGCCCTCGGGACGAGCGCCGAGAGGGTCGCCTCGCGCTCGCGCACGGCGTCGAGATCGACCGGATGAACCCTGACCGCGACCACCGCCCGGTCGCGCGCCTCGAAGAGAGCGCGCGCGGCGACCTCGGGCGCGACCACCCCGCCCTGCTCGGCCTCGCGGCCGAGGACCTTCGCTGCCACGCACAGCGCGAGCCGCACGACCTCCGGCTCCACGGTCGCGAGGAGCCGGTCCCGCTCCGCGGCCGCCCAGACCAGGAGCTCTCCCGCCTCGGAGAGGCCCTCGCGCCGACCTGCGACGCGCGCCTCCTCGCGGACGCGGGCGGCCTCCTCCTCGGCGGCGGACGACAGCTCGCGCGCCGCCGCGCGAGCCTGCCCGACGATCCGCTCCGCCTCCAGGTTCGCCTCGTGGACGGCCCCGTCGATGCGCCGCGTCGGCGCCGCGAGCGCCCGGATGATGTTCGCCATGGAGGCGCCAGATTCCACGAGCCGTGCCGCGCGCCGGCACGCGCGGCCGTCGCGCAAATGCCCGAAAACACGACCGGCCTGCCCCCGCGGACGGGGACAGGCCGGATGAACCGCGGACGGGTGGCCGCGAGGCGGCTTACGCGGCGTCGCGCTCCACCGGTTCCAGGTACCGGTTCAGGAACTGCTTGGTCTTCAGCTCGACCTGGCGGACGCGCTCTCGCGAGACGCCCCAGCGCTTGCCGATCTCCTCGAGCGTCTTCGGCGCGTCCTGCTGCAGCCGGTTGTGGACGATGTCCCAGCCGAGCTCGCCGATGCGCTTGCGCACCTTGCCCAGCGCGTCGCGGACCTCGCGGTCGCCCTCGGACGACAGGTACGTGTCCTCCGGGCCGGGCCCGTCGTCCTCGATGCGCTCGAGGTGCGTCACGTCGCCCTCCTCGTCGATCGAGGAGTCGAGGGACAGGTCAGGCTGCGCCACGGTGCCGCTCTGCGGCCGCACGGTGCTGCGCGCTTCCTTCAGGTACTTCCCGATGTATGCGCGGATCCACCACACCGCGTAGGTGGAGAAGCGCGTACCCGCGTGCGGGTCGAACTTCTCGACCGCGCGCATGAGGCCGACGTTCCCTTCCTGGATGAGGTCGTCGAGGCGCACGGTGCCGCGCCGCTGCTTGCGGGCGATGGCGACCACGAAGGCGAGGTTGTGCCGGACGAGCTTCTGCTTCGCGTAGACGTCGTTCTTGCGGGCGCGGACCGCGAGCGCGTGCTCGTCGTCGCGGCTGAGCGGCGGGTAGTCCCGCACCGCCTTCAGATAAGGAGCGAGCTCCTCGAACTCTCTGCTGCTGCGCTGCGTACTGACAGTCCTCATGTCTCTCTCACCAGGGCCACGTCGGGGGGCAGGGATGACGTCGCGGAAGGTAGGTTACGTAACGTGAGATTACACAAAATGGACTTTTCCAGTCAACCTTGAAGCGGCAAGCTTCCTCGGCTTCGAAGAAACCGAAGCGTTTCAGCCGCGTACATCCGTTTGAGGCAGGGGTTGGCGCAATATGCGACACCGCCGACAGCAGTACAGAGCCCAGATGAGGGTACAGCGCAGGACGAGCGCAAAAGCTTCGTGAATCGTGTGTTCAAAGACCGTAGGGCTGCCCCCGGCCACCAGCAAGTGGACGTTCGGGGACGAGCGCCCTACTGCCTGCCAGACTTCACACGCCCGCGGAAAAGCGAAAGGGTCCGAGCCCCAACCGGGCCCGGACCCTTCGTGAAAACCTGCTGACCCTGCTCGGCTACTCGTCGCCGACAGCCGCCGCCAGGGCCTCTTCGGCCTGCTCGACCGCGTCGGCCGGCGTCTCGACCTCGATGTCGAGGTGCTTGTAGGCGCCGAGACCCGTCCCGGCCGGGATGAGCCGGCCCATGATGACGTTCTCCTTGAGGCCGCGGAGGTTGTCCACCTTGCCGCTGATCGCGGCCTCGGTGAGGACCTTCGTCGTCTCCTGGAACGAGGACGCGGAGATGAACGACTCGGTCGAGAGGGAGGCCTTCGTGATGCCGAGGAGGAGCGGCTCACCCTGAGCGGGACGCCCGCCCTCGGCCATGACCTTGTCGTTCTCCTCCTCGAACACCCACTTCTCGGCCTGCTCGTCCACGAGGAAGCTCGTGTCGCCCACGTCGACGATCCGCACGCGCCGCAGCATCTGCCGCACGATCGTCTCGATGTGCTTGTCGTTGATGCGGACGCCCTGGAGCCGGTAGACCTCCTGGACCTCGTCCACCATCCAGCGCGCGAGCTCCTTCTCGCCGAGCACCTTCAGGATGTCGTGCGGGTTCGCGGCGCCGTCCATCAGCGCCTCGCCGGCCCGGACGCGATCTCCCTGGTGCACGCTGATGTGCTTGCCCTTCCCGATCAGGTACTCCTTCGCGAGATCGGGCCGCAGCTTGCCGTCCACCTCGGGCGTGATGATGACCTTGCGCTTGCCCTTGGTGTCCTTGCCGAAGGAGACGACGCCGTCGATCTCCGAGATGACCGCGTGCTCCTTGGGCTTGCGGGCCTCGAAGAGCTCGGCCACGCGAGGGAGACCGC
This sequence comes from Anaeromyxobacteraceae bacterium, assembly GCA_035702585.1. Lineage (GTDB taxonomy): Bacteria > Myxococcota > Myxococcia > Myxococcales > Anaeromyxobacteraceae > DASSQI01. The sequence continues at coordinate 2,264 of DASSQI010000096.1, read as the reverse complement.
CGGTGATGTCCTTCGTCTTCATCGTCTCGCGCGGCATCTTCGCGAGCACGTCGCCGGCGTCGACCTCGTCGCCGTCGGTGACGACGATGTTGGCGCCCTCCGGCAGCATGTAGCGCGCGTCGGCGTCGGAGCTGACGAGCTTCATCGTCTGGTTGCTCGCGTCCTTGATCGAGATGCGCGGACGCGCGTCGGTGTCCTTCGACGCGATGACGACCTTGCGGGCGAGGCCGGTCACCTCGTCCAGCTGCTCGGAGATCGTGACGCCGTCGACGAGGTCGCCGTACTTGATGCGGCCAGCGACCTCGGTGAGGATCGGCGTGGAGTACGGATCCCACTCGGCGAGCAGCGTGCCGGGCTCGACGCGGCCGCCTTCCCTCACGAGCAGCTTCGCGCCGTACACGACGCCGTAGCGCTCGCGCTCGCGACCCTGCTCGTCGGCGACGACGACCTCGCCGTTCCTGTTCATCACGATGAGCGAGCCGTCCTTCTTCTTCGCGATGTTCAGGCCGTGGAACTTCACGATGCCGGCGTTGCGGTTCTCGAGCGTGGACTGCTCGGCCCGCCGCGACGCCGCGCCGCCGATGTGGAACGTCCGCATCGTGAGCTGCGTGCCGGGCTCGCCGATCGACTGCGCGGCGATGACGCCCACCGCCTCGCCGATGTTCACCTTGCGCCCGCGCGCGAGGTCGCGGCCGTAGCACTCGACGCAGATGCCGCGCCGCGCCTGGCAGGTGAGCACCGAGCGGATCCGGACCTTGTCGATGCCGGTGGCCTCGATGGCCTTCACCTTGTTCTCGTCGATCTCCTCGTTCGCCTCGACGATCACGTTGCTGGTGAACGGGTCGTGGATGTCGTCGAGCGCGACGCGGCCGAGGATGCGCTCGCCCATCGGCTCGATGATCTCGCCGCCCTCGACGAGGGCGCCCATCGTGATGCCGTCCATCGCGCCGCAGTCGTACTCGGTGATGATCGCGTCCTGGGCGACGTCGACGAGTCGACGCGTCAGGTAGCCGGAGTTCGCGGTCTTGAGCGCCGTGTCGGCGAGGCCCTTGCGGGCGCCGTGCGTCGAGATGAAGTACTGGAGGACGTTCAGACCCTCGCGGAAGTTCGCGGTGATCGGCGTCTCGATGATCTCGCCCGACGGCTTGGCCATCAGGCCTCGCATGCCGGCGAGCTGGCGGATCTGCTGCGCGGAGCCTCGCGCACCGGAGTCGGCCATGATGTAGATCGGGTTGAACGACGGCTGGCGGCGCTCCTCGCGCTTGCCGTCCTTCCCCACGCCGACGGCGACGTCGGTGCCGATCTCGGCCATCATCTCCTGGGCCACCTCCTCGGTGACCTGCGCCCAGATGTCGATGACCTTGTTGTAGCGCTCGCCGACGGTGATGAGACCCTCGGTGTACTGGTTCTGGATGTCCTCGACCTCGCCCATCGCCCTGGCGAGCAGCTCCGCCTTGGCCTTGGGGATGATCATGTTCGACAGCGCGATCGAGATGCCGGCGCGCGTCGCGTTGCCGTAGCCGGTCGAGCGGACGCGGTCGGCGAGGAGGACGGTCTCCTTCTCGCCGCAGAGGCGGTACGTCAGGTCGATGAGGTTCTGCAGCTGCTTCTTGTCGAGGACCTTGTTCACCGCGGAGAACGGCAGCGCCTTCGGCACCACGTCGTAGAGCAGCACGCGCCCGACGGTCGTCTCCACGCGCTTGCCGTCCATGCGGACGGTCACCTTCGCCTGCAGCTCGACCTCGCCCTGGTCGTACGCCGCGCGGACCTCGCCGGGGCCGGAGAAGGTCTTCCCCTCGCCCTTCGCGAACGCCCGCTCGCGGGTCATGTAGTAGATGCCGAGGACGATGTCCTGCGACGGCACGATGATCGGCTTGCCGTGCGCCGGCGACAGGATGTTGTTCGTGCTCATCATGAGCACGCGCGCCTCCATCTGCGCCTCGATCGACAGCGGCACGTGGACGGCCATCTGGTCGCCGTCGAAGTCCGCGTTGAAGGCGGTGCAGACGAGCGGGTGCAGCTGGATCGCCTTGCCCTCGATGAGGACCGGCTCGAAGGCCTGGATGCCGAGGCGGTGCAGCGTCGGCGCGCGGTTCAGCAGCACCGGGTGCTCGCGGATGACGTCGTCGAGGATGTCCCAGACCTCGGGGCGCTCCTTCTCCACCATCTTCTTCGCGCTCTTGATGGTGGTGACGTAGCCCTTCTCTTCGAGCTTGTTGTAGATGAACGGCTTGAAGAGCTCGAGCGCCATGATCTTCGGCAGC
>DASSQI010000095.1:0-12686 GCA_035702585.1 Anaeromyxobacteraceae bacterium | reverse complement strand
GAACACCCCGGGCACGCTCGTCATCTTCTCGTCGTCGGTCCACACGTTGCCGCGCTCGTCGAGCCTGCAGCCGAGCTCGCCCGGGAGGCCCTTCTCCGGGCCGGTGAACCCGAGCGCGAGCAGCACCAGGTCCGCGGGGATGGTCCGCTCGGTCCCGGCGACCTCGCGCGGCCCGAGCGGCCTGCCATCGGGCGCCTTGAGCCAGTCGATGCCGACGATCTGCAGCTCCTTCACGCGACCGTCGCCGTCGCCCAGGAAGCGGTGCGTCTGCACCGCGTACTGCCGCGGGTCGGAGCCCCAGAGCGCCTTCGCCTCCTCCTGGCCGTAGTCGAGCTTGTACACCTTGGGCCACTGCGGCCACGGGTTGTCGGCGGCGCGCTCGTCCGGCGGGCGCGGCATGATCTCGAGCTGGACGACGCTCTTCGCGCCGTGGCGGATCGCCGTGCCGACGCAGTCCGTGCCGGTGTCGCCGCCGCCGATCACGACGACGTCCCGATCCTTCGCCGAGATGTACTGCCCGTCGCGGTGGGCGGAGTCGAGCAGGCTCTTCGTGTTCGCGCGCAGGAAGTCCATCGCGAGGTGGATCCCGTCGAGCGCGCGTCCCTCGATCTTGAGGTCCCGCGCGACGGTCGACCCGGTGCAGACCACGGCCGCGTCGAAGTCGGTCGTCAGCCGCGAGGCGGGGAAGTCCTTGCCGACCTCCGCGCCCGTTACGAACCGGATCCCCTCCTCCGCCATGATCCGCACGCGCCGCTCGACGACCTTCTTGTCGAGCTTCATGTTCGGGATGCCGTACATGAGCAGCCCGCCCACCCGGTCGTCCCGCTCGAACACGGTCACGGTGTGGCCGGCGCGGTTGAGCTGCGCGGCGCACGCGAGGCCCGCCGGCCCCGAGCCGACGACGGCGACGCGCTTCCCGGTCCGCGCGAGCGGCGGCTGCGGCGTCACCCACCCCTCCTCGAAGGCGCGATCGACGATCTCGCACTCGATCATCTTGATCGTGACGGGCGGGTCGTTGATGCCGAGCGTGCAGGAGCCCTCGCACGGAGCGGGGCAGACGCGCCCGGTGAACTCGGGGAAGTTGTTCGTCTTGTGGAGGCGGATGCTCGCCTCGCGCCACTGGCCTCTGTAGACGAGGTCGTTCCACTCCGGGATGAGGTTGTTCACCGGACAGCCCGACGCCATGCCGGCGATGAGCTTGCCGGTGTGGCAGTACGGGACGCCGCAGTCCATGCAGCGCGCGCCCTGCGCGCGGAGGGTCTGCTCCGTGTACGGCGGGTGCTGCTCGCGCCAGTCCTTGATGCGCTCGAGCGGCTCGCGCTGGTGCGTCGGCTCGCGCTGGAACTCCATGAATCCGGTCGGCTTGCCCATTCTCGTCTCGTCCCGCCTATGTTCCACCGACGCGCATCACGTCGTTCGCGTTCTCCTCGAACGCGGCCATCTCCGCCTCCTCGGCCGACAGGCCGCGCGCGCGCATCCGCGCCTGCGCCTCCAGCACGCGACGGTAGTCGTTCGGCGTCACCCGCACGAACCTCGGCCTGAGGTCGTCCCACTCCTCGAGGATCCGCTGGCCGAGCGCGCTGCGGGTGTGCCGCACGTGGCGCTCGATCATCGCGCGGACGATCGCGGCGTCCTCCTCGTGCTCGGAGAGCGGCGCGAGCCCGACCATCTCGGGGTTGCAGCGCGCCGCGAACGAGCCGTCGCGATCGAGCACGTACGCGAGGCCACCCGACATGCCGGCGGCGAAGTTCCGTCCGGTGCTCCCGAGGACCACCACCCGGCCGCCGGTCATGTACTCGCAGCCGTGATCGCCGACGCCCTCGACCACCGCCTCGGCGCCGGAGTTGCGCACCGCGAACCGCTCGCCGGCGACGCCGCGCACGTACACCTCGCCGCCGGTCGCGCCGTAGAGCGCGACGTTGCCGACGATGACGTTGTCCTCGGCGACGAACGTGCTCGCCTCGGGCGGGAGCACCACGATCTTCCCGCCGGAGAGGCCCTTGCCGACGTAGTCGTTGCCGTCGCCCTCGAGCGTGAGCGAGACCCCGCGCGGGATGAACGCGCCGAAGCTCTGGCCGGCCGACCCGTTGAACCGCAGCCGGATGGTGTCGTCGGGCAGGCCCTCGGGACCGTACCGCCGGGTCACCTCGCTGCCGAGCATCGTCCCCACGACGCGGTTCACGTTCCTGATCCGCAGCGTCGCCGTCACCGGCTTCCGGTCGTCGAGCGCGGGCCTGCACAGCTCGAGGAGCGTCGTGGCGTCGAGCGAGTCGGCGAGCCCGTGCTCCTGCGGGATCTGGCAGGTCCGGCCGTAGTGCTTCGGGACGGTCGGCTTGAACAGGATGCGGGAGAAGTCGAGGTTGCGCGCCTTCCAGTGATCGACGGCGCGCCGCATCTCGATGCGCTCGGAGCGGCCGACCATCTCGTCGATGGTGCGGTAGCCGAGCACCGCCATGTACTCGCGGACCTCCTGCGCGATGAAGCGCATGAAGTTCACGACGTGCGCCGGGTCGCCGGTGAACTTCGCGCGGAGCTTCGGATCCTGCGTCGCGACGCCGACCGGGCAGGTGTTGAGGTGGCAGACGCGCATCATCACGCAGCCGAGCACGACGAGCGGCGCGGTCGCGAAGCCGAACTCCTCGGCCCCGAGCAGCGCCGCGACCACGACGTCGCGGCCGGTCTTGAGCTGCCCGTCGCACTCGACGGCGATCCGCGAGCGCAGGTTGTTCATCACGAGCACCTGGTGCGTCTCGGCGAGGCCGAGCTCCCAGGGGATGCCGGCGTGCTTGATCGACGTGAGCGGTGAGGCGCCGGTGCCGCCGTCGTGGCCGCTGATCAGCACGACGTCCGCGTGCGCCTTGGCGACGCCCGCGGCGATGGTGCCGACGCCCACCTCGGCGACGAGCTTCACCGACACGCGCGCCTCGTGGTTCGCGTTCTTGAGGTCGTGGATCAGCTGCGCGAGATCCTCGATCGAGTAGATGTCGTGGTGCGGCGGCGGCGAGATCAGTCCGACGCCCGGCGTCGCGTGGCGCGTCTTCGCGATCCACGGGTACACCTTCGTCCCGGGGAGCTGGCCGCCCTCCCCCGGCTTCGCGCCCTGCGCCATCTTGATCTGCAGCTCCTGGGCGTTGACGAGGTAGTGGCTCGTCACGCCGAAGCGGCCGGACGCGACCTGCTTGATCGCGCTGTTCTTCGTGTCGCCGTTCGCGTCTCGCGCGTAGCGGTCGGGGTCCTCTCCGCCCTCGCCGGTGTTCGACTTGCCGCCGATCCGGTTCATCGCCACGGCGAGCGCCTCGTGCGCCTCCTTGGAGATGGAGCCGTAGCTCATCGCGCCGGTCTTGAAGCGCTTCACGATCGAGTCGATCGGCTCGACCTCCTCGATGGGCACCGGCTTCGCCGCGGGCTTCAGGTCCATGAGGCCGCGCAGCGTGCAGAGGTGCGACGCCTGGTCGTCGACGAGCTTCGCGTACTCCTTGTAGAGGCCGTAGTTGTCGGTCCGGCAGGCGAACTGGAGCTTGTGGATCGTGAGCGGGTTGAAGAGGTGGTACTCGCCGTCCTCGCGGTACTGGTACTGGCCGCCGACGCCGAGCTGCTTGTGGACGATCGGTCGCTTCGGGGGGAAGGCGCGGTCGTGCCGCATCTTCACCTCCTTCGCGACGACGTCGATGCCCACGCCGCCGATCCGCGTCGGCGTCCAGGTGAAGTATTCGTCGATGAAGTCCTGGTTCAGGCCGACGGCCTCGAACACCTGAGCGCCGTGGTAGCTCTGGATCGTCGAGATCCCCATCTTGGAGATCACCTTCACGATCCCCTTGTTGACGGCCTTCACGAACTTCTTCTCGGCGGCGTCCGCCGGGCCGGGGATCATCCCGAGCCTGATCTGATCGTGGATCGTCTCGAACGCGAGGTACGGGTTCACCGCGCTCGCGCCGTAGCCGATGAGCAGGCAGAAGTGGTGCACCTCGCGCGGCTCGCCCGTCTCGAGGACGAGGCCGACGTTCGTGCGCGAGCCCTCGCGCAGCAGGTGGTGCTGCACGGCCGCCGTCGCGAGCAGCGCCGGGATCGGCGCGTTCTCCTCGTCGTGACCGCGATCCGACAGGATGATGATGTTGTGGCCCTCGGCGATGGCCTCGCTGACGGTCCAGCGGAGGTCCTCGAGCGCCTTGCGCAACCCGGCGCCGCCGTCGCGCACCTTGAACAGCATCGGCAGCGTGATCGACCGGAACCCGCGCGAGCCGTTCACGCCGTGCAGCTCGCGGATCTTCTCCAGGTCGCGGTTGCGCAGCACCGGCGTGGGCAGCGCGAGCTGGTGGCAGGACTCCGGCGTCGGCTCGAGGAGGTTGCCCTCCGGCCCGGTGGCGGTGTCCACCGCCATGATGATCTCCTCGCGGATCGCGTCCACGGGAGGGTTCGTCACCTGGGCGAAGAGCTGCTTGAAGTAGTTGTAGAGCGGCTGCGGCTTCTCCGAGAGGACCGCGAGCGGCGTGTCGTTGCCCATCGAGCCGATGGGCTCGGTGCCGCTCTCCGCCATCGAGTTCACGAGCAGCCGGACGTCCTCGGCGGTGTAGCCGAACTCCTCCTGCCGCCGCAGGACGGTCTCGTGGTCGGGCTCGATGACGCCCGGGGGCATGGGGAGATCGTCGAGCTGCACGAGGTTCGCGGCGAGCCACTCCGCGTACGGCTGCTCGCTCGCGATCGACTGCTTCAGCTCGTCGTCGGACACGATGCGCTTCTCGCGCGTGTCGACGAGGAACATGCGGCCGGGCTGCAGCCGGCCCTTCGCGACGATGCGGTCGGCCGGGAGGTCGAGCACGCCGACCTCCGACGCCATGACGACGAGGCCGTCGCGCGTCACGTAGTAGCGCGCCGGGCGCAGGCCGTTCCGGTCGAGCGTCGCGCCGACGACGGCGCCGTCCGTGAACGCGATCGACGCGGGGCCGTCCCACGGCTCCATGAGGCAGGAGTGGAACTCGTAGAAGGCGCGCTTCTCCGGGCTCATCGCCGGATCGCGGCTCCACGGCTCCGGCACCATCATCATCATCGCGTGCGGGAGCGAGCGGCCGGCGAGGTGCAGCAGCTCGAGCACGTTGTCGAACATCGCCGAGTCGGAGCCCTCGGTGTCGACGACGGTCAGGATCTTCTTGAGATCCTCGCCGAACAGCTTCGAGGACATCTGCGCCTGGCGCGCGTGCATCCAGTTGATGTTGCCGCGCAGCGTGTTGATCTCGCCGTTGTGCGAGATGTAGCGGTACGGGTGCGCGCGCGACCACGACGGGAACGTGTTCGTCGAGAAGCGCGAGTGCACCATCGCGATCGCCGCCTCGAGCGACGGCGTCGAGAGATCCGGGTAGAACGCGCAGAGCTGCGACGCGTTCAGCATGCCCTTGTAGACGACCGTCCGGTGCGACAGCGACGGGATGTAGAACATCGCCTTCTGCGGCATCGCAGAGCGGGCGACGGACTTCTCGACGAGCCGCCGGATGACGTAGAGCTTGCGCTCGAACGCGAGGTCGTCGGCGATCGCGGCGTCGCGAGCCAGGAACACCTGGCGAATCACCGGCTGCGCGGCCCGGGCGGTCGCGCCGAGCGTCGAGTCGTTCGTCGGCACGGTGCGCCAGCCGAGGACGGGCTGGCCTTCGCGCGCGGCGATGTCCTCGACCGTGCGCTCGCACGTGGCGCGCGCTGCGTCCCCGGCGGGCAGGAACACCATGCCGACGGCGTACTTGCCGGCGGCGGGCAGCCGGACACCCGCGTTCGAGGCAGCCGCCACCATGAATTCGTGCGGGATCTGGAGGAGGATCCCCGCGCCGTCGCCGGTGTTCTTCTCGCTGCCCGACGCGCCGCGGTGCTCCAGGTTCACGAGCACGTCGAGCGCGCTCTTCACGACGTGGTGCGAACGGCGGCCCTGGATGTCCACGACGAACCCGAATCCGCAGGAGTCGTGCTCCTGTGCGGGGTCGTAGAGGCCCTGTCGTGGCGGTAGTCCGTACGTGCTCATCTCACCTTCCGCTTCCGGGAAAACGTCGAGTCTGAGGCAACGCGGCGTATAGGGTCAACTGTTCCCACTTGACAACTCGTTCAGATTGTTGTTGGCCGCACGCGATCCGGGCATACGCTCGTTTCACGTGCATGCGGCGCCCGGTTTCCCGGCACGCGACCTCGAGGGGGCGGCGACCGTGAGACGCAGCCTTCGAGCGCACTCCGGTCGCAGTCCTCGCCGCAACGCTCGTGTCCACCCGGGGCGCTCACCCTGGGTAGCCTGACACCCGCGGCGCAAGCCGATTTTCGCAGCGAGATCTGTCCCATGAACACGGCACCTCCGGTGCAGCGCCGCTCCGGAGCTCGCCATGCTCCCCCGAACGACAGATGCCGCCGCCCCGCTTCCGAGGGGGACGAGACCACCGCGCCCGTTCCGATCGCTGCCGTGGTCGATCCTGCTCACGGCGGCGGTGATCGCTGCGGCGTCCGGCCTCTACCTGCGAGGGCAGCTCGTCGTCGCCGGGCAGGTCGCCGCGACCGCGCTCTCGCTCCTCGTCGCGGTCGCAGCGGGCCTCGCGCTCGCGGCGAGGCGCGGCGCCTCGGAGCTGCGCGCGAGAGAGGCCGCGCTCGAGCGCGCTCAGCTGGAGGCGCAGCTGTCACGCGCGGAGCGGATGGCGTCGCTCGGGACGCTCGCCGCCGGAATGGCGCACGAGCTGAACAGCCCGCTCGCGTCCGTCCTCGCGAACGCGCGGTTCGCGGCGGGCGAGCTGCGCGCCCGCCCCGGCGCGGATCTCCACGAGGTGACCGAGGCGCTCGACGACGCGGTCGAGGCGACCGAGCGAGCCGCGGCGGTCGTGCGGAGCCTCGACGTGTTCGCCACCGCGGGCGCCGACGCCACGCGCATCGCGGAGCTGCGACGCGAGGTCAGCGCCGCGACGCGCGCCGTGAACGAGCCGCGGCGGCCGCAGCTGGTGAAGGCGCGCCGATCGGCGTGACCACGTCAGCGGCGCAGAGGGCGCCGCGTCTGGGATCTCGGGTTGCGCGCCTGCAGCTGCTGCGGGTCGGGAGGAGCGACGACGCCGGCGGTGCCGGGCTTCGGGAACACGCCCGCGAGGACGAGCGTGCTCGAATCGGAGTCCGCCTGCGATCCCTGGGCGTCTCCCGACGCGCCGGCGGCATCGCCTTGCTTCGCGTCGGCGTTCGCGGCGTTCCCCTCCTCGACCTTCGCCAGCACGACCTCCACGCCCGTGGCGCCCTCCGGGAGGTTCTTCGCGAGGAGGAACGCGGTCCCGCGATCGTCGGGCACGATGGAGCCGAGCTTCGTCTGCTGCTTGTCGGGGCCCAGCGCGATCGCACGGTACTCCTGTCCCGGCTGCGGATGCTCGAGGCCGAAGACGAACAGCTTCACCGCCTTGTGCTCCGGGTGGACGAGCGCCACCCCGCTCGCCGGGCTGTCGGGCTGCGCCGCCGCCATGACCGCAGCCCCCTGACCGGCCGAGCGGAGCACGCCCTCGTCGGCGCGCGCCTTCTTCAGGAGCGCGTCGCGTTCGTCGACGGCCTTGCGCGCCTCCTCCGCCTGCTGCTCCGCGAGCTTCACCTTCGATTCGAGACCTCCAGACTTGGACATCGCGAGGCCGGCGAAGACGAGCAGCGCACCGAGGCCGACCACGACCGGAATGATGAGGAACCAGACCTTCCGATCCGACGTCTTGCCATCGAGCACGCGTCCGAACTCGAGGCTGGAGTCATTGTCTTTCATGGATCAAAGCTAGGGAGCGGCCGGGAGCGCCGGAAGCAGCACCGCGCGGCACGCATATTCCGCCCCCGCGAGCCCGGCGCGGCGCGACCGCCCCGTGCGGGTCACGCGCGGGAAGTGCGCGAATCATTTGCGTCGCAAACGGCCCCTGGAGGCGATTCCTGCGTCGAAATTACGCAGCGCGGCACGAGCGTGGCCCGAGATGGTCCGGAATCCGCCCGCGCGACCCAGGGGCACAGCGCTTGCTGACCGGGCTCGCGGGAGGATCGACGTGAGCACGAATGCAAGCCCGGCGGCAGCATCCGCCGTGGCGGCTGTGACCGCACCGCCGACGTCCACGCGGCGTGAGGTCCGGCGGATCGGGCTCCTCGTCGGTGGCGCGCCGGCGGTCGGTGCGCTCATCCAGGCATTCGTCGGACCGGGATCTCGCGCCGCGGCCGCGACCGCCGCCGCGGGCGGCGCCGTCGTCTTCGCGGCGTGCCACCTCGCGCCTCGGCGCTGGCGCGACACGCTCACCGGGTTTCGCTTCACCGCGGTCCTGCTGTTCGCGCTCGCCGCCGCCGCCGTGCTCGGGACCGTGTTCGTCCAGGGGAAGCCGGCGGAGTACTACCCGGCGCGCTACGACGCCCTCGGCACGCTCATCCTCGCGCTGCGCCTCGACGACATCTTCCACAGCCTCTGGTTCGCGGCGCTGCTCGGCCTCCTCGTCGCCGCCGTCGCGAGCTCGGCGGTGCTCCGGTTCCCACCGCGCGCAGCGAACCTGGGCTTCCTGCTGTGCCACGCCGGGCTGCTCGCCACGCTCGCCGGCGCCGCCGTCTCGAGCGCGTTCGCGGTGAAGGGCCGGATCGATCTGCACGCCGGGGGCGAGAGCACCAGCAAGGTCCGCGTGACGCGGAACGGCGCGCTCACCGGCGAGCAGGCCGAGCTCGGGTTCGACATGCGCCTCGATCGGTTCGACCTCGCGAGCCACGACCCCGAGTTCCGGATCGCGTACTACGAGCCGTCGCGGTCCGGGGAGCAGTACAGCCTGAGGGCGAGCTTCGACCTCGAGGTCGGCGTCCGGCACCTGCTCCCGCACGGCGACGCCTTCCGGATCGCGCGCCTCGACCCCGACGCCGGCGGAGCCGCCGCGGAGCTGCGCAACCCGGCCGCCGTCCTCGAGATCCGGACGGGGCGCGAGGTGCGCGAGACGCCGCTCCTGTTCGCGCTGCGGCCCGGCAGCAACTACGCGCGGCTGCCGAACGGCGTGCTCGTGTTCGAGAAGCGCGCGGCCGACGTGAAGTCGTTCGTCTCGCACGTCACGCTCACGAGCGGGGACGACGTGCGCCAGGCGCGGGTGGCGGTCAACGAGCCGCTCTCGTTCGGCGGGTGGACGCTCTACCAGGCGGACTTCGATCCGCGCGACCCGACCTACTCGGGAATGGAAGCGGTGCGCGACCCCGGAGTGGACGGGGTCTTCGTCGGCTTCCTCCTCATCTCGATCGGCGTCGCCTGGATGTTCTACGGCGGTCGCAGGACCGGGCGGCTCGCGGCGTCGATCGCACGCGCGCGGCGGGGAGATGGCCAGCCGTGATGTACGTGCTCGCCGAGCACCCGTGGTTCCTCGCCGCGAGCGCCGCCTACGCGGCGGCGACCGCGGCGTACGCCGCGACGTGGCGGTCCACCCGCGCGCTCGTCGCACGCGTCGCGACGGGGCTCATGTGCGCCGCGATCGCGCTCAACGCGGCGCTCATCGCGGGACGCTGGATCTCCGCCGAGCGGCCGCCGTTCAAGTCGCTCTTCGAGTCGCTCGTGTTCTTCTCGTTCACGACCGGTGTCGTCTACCTCGTCATGGAGCGGCTGCACCGGACGCGCGTGTTCGGCGCGCTCGCCGCGCTCATGTCGTTCGGCTGCCTCGCGTACGCGGTCGCGCACTGGGACGCCGAGGTCGTGAAGCTCCCTCCCGCGCTGCAGAGCCCGTGGTTCGTCCCGCACGTCGTCGTGTACTTCGTGGGCTACGGCGCGATGGCGTTCGCGACGGTCGCGGCCGCCCTGCAGCTCCTCGCCGGCAGATCGGCCTTCTTCGCGAGGCTCACTCGCGTGAAGGCGGGCACCGCGCTCACCGGCGCGCTCGATCTGGAGCAGGTCACGTTCGACGCGATCCGCTTCGGGTTCGTGCTCCTCACGTTCGGGCTCCTCGTCGGGTCCGTCTGGGCGAAGTCCGCCTGGGGGGACTTCTGGGTGTGGGATCCGAAGGAGAACTGGTCTCTCGTGACATGGCTCGTGTACGGGGCCTATCTCCACCTCCGGCGAGTGAAGGGGTGGCGCGGGCGGCGGGCCGCCTGGCTGGCGGTCCTCGGCTTCGCGGTCGTCCTGTTCACCTATCTCGGAATGGGCCTGCTCCCCTCTGCGGAGGAGAGCGTGCACGTCTACACCCAGAGCTCTCAGTCATGACACGGCCGCGGATCCTCATCATCGACCCCGACGACGCGAGCCGCGCCGCGCTCGCCGTCGGCCTGGAGGCTCGCGGATTCGAGACGATCGACAGCGCGTCGATCGGCGACGCGTCGCCGCGGCTCCGGAGCACCGCGCCCGCCGCGGTGATCGCCTCGGCCCGCAGAGAGGACGGCCCGGCGCTCGTCGCCGCGATCCGCGCCGCGGCCGGCGACGCCGCCATCGTGGTCACGGTGCCGCTCGCGGGGACCGAGCGCGCCGTGGCGGCGCTGCGAGCCGGCGCCGACGCGCACCTCGTCGAGCCGGTGCACCCGGAGCACGCGGCGCTCCTGCTCGACCGCAGCCTCGAGAAGCGCCGGCTGCTTCGCGAGAGCGAGCTCCTGCGCGACCAGGTCCGTCGTCGCCAGGCGCTCGTCGGCTCGTCCCCCGAGATCCAGTCGCTCGTCGAGCTCATCCGCCGCGCCGGGCCGACCCGCGCCCCGATGCTCATCCAGGGCGAGAGCGGCACGGGGCGGACGCTCGTCGCGCAGGCGGTGCACGACGCCTCGCCGCGCCGAGGCCGCCCGTTCGTGCGGGTGAGCTGTGCCGGCCTCTCGGAGCGGCTCCTCGAGGCGGAGCTGTTCGGGTGGGAGGCGGGCGCGTTCGCGGACGCCGACTACCGCCGCGAGGGGCGCATCGTCGCCGCCGACGGCGGCACGCTGCTCCTCCACGAGGTGACGCAGCTCTCCCCGGCGCTCCAGGTCCGGCTGCTGCGGGTCCTGCAGTCGGGCGAGCTCGAGCGCGCCGGCGGCGCCGAGACGGTGCGCGTCGACGTGCGCGTCGTGGCGACGAGCCGCCGCGACCTCGCCGCCGAGGTGCACGCGGGCCGCTTCCGCGACGACCTCTACTACCGGCTCAACGTCGTGACGTTCTCGCTGCCTCCGCTTCGCAGCCGGAAGACCGACGTCCCCGCGCTCGCGGAGCACTTCCTCGAGATCTCCGCAGCCGCGCGCCACAAGCTGGTCCGGCGCATCAGCGCGGGCGCGCTCGCCGCGCTCCTCACGCACGAGTGGCCCGGCAACGTCCGGGAGCTGGAGGCGGTGATCGACGGCGCCGTCGCGGTGTGCACCGGCTCCGAGATCCTGCCCGAGCACCTCTCCCCCGTCCTGCTGCGCGAGGCGGACACCTCGACGGCGTCGGCGCTCATCCCGGGCGCGACGCTGTTCGAGATCGAGCGCGAGGCGATCCTGCGCACGCTCGAGCAGGCCGGCGGGTCCACGGCGCGCGCCGCCGACATCCTCGGCGTCAGCATCCGCAAGGTCCAGTATCGACTGCGCGAGTACCGCGCCGGGCAGTCCACGCGTCGGCGGCGGGATGCCGAGGAAGACGCGCCGCGGCTGCGCGCGGTCGGCGACGACTCGTAAGGCCCCCGGCACGTTTCGAGCCGCCGCGCCGCGGGCGGCCGCTTAGATCCGGAAGATGGACGCTTTCCTCGGCGGCCGTATCGAGGTGGTCCGGGCCGACATCACCACGCTGCAGGTCGACGCGATCGTGAACGCAGCGAACTCGTCGCTGCTCGGCGGCGGGGGCGTCGACGGGGCGATCCACCGCGCCGCCGGGCCCGGGCTGCTCGAGGAGTGCCGCCGGCTCGGGGGCGCCGCGACGGGTCAGGCGAAGCGCACCGGCGGGCACCAGCTCCCGGCGAGGTGGGTCATCCACGCGGTCGGTCCGGTATGGCGCGGCGGGCAGTCCGGCGAGGACGCCTTGCTCGCGTCGTGCTATCGCGAGAGCCTCGCGCGCGCCGCCGAGGTCGACGCGCGCTCGGTGGCGTTCCCCGCGATCTCGACCGGCGTCTACGGGTTTCCACTCGAGCGCGCGACTCGCGTCGCGGTGCAGGAGGTCCGCGCCGGGCTCGAGCGCTGGCCCGCGATCGCGCGCGTCGTGTTCTGCTGCTTCTCCGAGTCCGACCGCCAGGTGTACCTGCGCGTCTGCGCCGAGCTGCTCGGGGCGAGCGGAGTCGACCGCGCGTGAGCGGCGCTCGCTCTCGACGGAGTGGATCGCAGTTCGAGTGGTCCAGGCGACGCTCGCTCGCTACTGATCGTCGATGGCGAACGAGAACACCCTTCCTCCGGGCGAGGCACACCGATTCCAGGACCTCCTCGGCTACGCCGAGCACGGCATCGCGAGCCGCGTGCTCGCCAAGAAGGGCACGAGCAACGTCACGCTGTTCGCGTTCGAGAAGGGTCAGGGGCTGACCGAGCACACCTCGCCGTTCGACGCGCTCGTCGTCATCCTCGAGGGCGCCATGACGCTCACCATCGGCGGCAAGCAGGTGAGCGCGCCACAGAACAGCATCACGCGCATGCCCGCGACGGTGCCGCACGCGCTCGACGCCGACGAGCGGACGCGCATGCTGCTCGTGATGCTGCGCGACCCGAAGCCGGAGTAGCTGCTCGCTCGGTCGTCGACGCAGCGCGGTGGGGGCTGCGGCGGCTCGCGCGCGGAGGCGCTCTTCATCCCCGGGGCGCGTTGGTGC
>DASSQI010000094.1:0-5969 GCA_035702585.1 Anaeromyxobacteraceae bacterium | reverse complement strand
CCCGCGTCCCGATTCGTCAGTTCCTGGTGCTCACTTCCCGCCCCGACGCGGTGGCCCCGAGGGCGCTCTACCTCACCCCGTACGGCCCCATCGGCGGCATCGTCGGTGGCGGCATCTCCTCCTTCGGCTCCTCCTGCTTCTCCTCCGGAGGCTCGTCGCCGGGCAGCGGCGATCCCGCGGAACGGACCGCCTCGAGGAACGCGGCGATCTCCGGGACGCCGCGCGTGAGGTCGACGCCCTTCAGCTCCGGGAAGCGCGATGCGTGCGCCCGGACCGTCTCGAGGAGCTGCGCCGGCCCGCCGCTCGGCGTCCACGCAGACAGATCGGGACCGCGCTCGCCGCCGACGCCGCGCAGGCGGTGGCAGTGGATGCAGCTGTTCGCGAACGCGTCGGCGCCGCGCCGGGCGTCGTCACCTGCGCCGGCGGGGACGCGCAGCGCCCTGCCGTACGTCCGGTACCAGGGGACGAGCTCGATCCGCTTCACGTCACGCGCCCACCACCAGCGGGTCCGCGGATCGACGTCGAACCCCGGCGCGTCCGAGTTCGGCCACGCGAGCACGAGTCGCCCCGCGTCCGCGCCGATCGCCTCCGCGACGGGCCTCCCGCTCGCCTTCTCCGCGAGCACGGGCCGGTACTGCCGGATCGCCGGCAGCGGCACGGCGACCGCATAGCCCGACGCCCCGTGGACGACGGCGAGGTCCACCTCGCGCTTCGGGTCGAGCTCGCGGACGAGGGCAGCGAGCGAGGTGCCCTCGTAGCTCAGCTCGGAGGGCGCCCTCGGGTCGTGACCGCGGAGCGTGCGCTGCTCGAAGCCGTGGAGCCCGGCGAGATCGAGCTGCACCGGCGAGCCCCGCAGGCGACCTTCGACCGTGAGCACCACCTCTGCGGTGGGCGGTGGCCGGGGCTGTGATCTGGAGCACGCGAGGACCGCCAGGAGGACGAGCGCCGTTCTCTTCATGAGCGCGGTTTTAAGCTATGTTCCCCGCGCTCAATACGCCTCAGCAGGGGAAAAACGGAATGGCCAAGGCCTTCATCGAAGACGTCGAGTGCGCAGTGACGGTGGACCAGGATCTCGGAGACAGCTGGGCAGTCACGGTCGTGCCCCCGCGCGCAGCGAAGGGTGCCACGCAGCACGCGCCCCTCGTGGTGAAGCTGCAGGGCGAGTCGCCGGAGAAGATCGTCAAGGGCGCGCTGGAGATCCTGCAGCAGCGCGGCGCGATCAGCCGCTACGAGCTCGACCCCGTCGATCAGGCGCCCTGACCGCTCTCGCGGCAGAACGCCGTGCCGGGTCAGGGCCCCTCGTCGCGGACGACCGCTCCGACCGGGATCCTCGCGAGGAAGGCGTCGCGCGCCGCCATCACCCGAGCGGGGTCCTTCGACTCGAACGTGAGCCGCACGCGGTGATCGACCCCGTCGTCGAACCGCGGGTAGCTGCCGATCTGCACGTCGGCGTACTCGGACTGCACGCGCTCGAGCTCCACCGCGAAGCAGTCCTCCGTCAGCTTCACGTACACCGACGCGAGCCGGAACGGCGCCGCCGCGAGCCGGGCCGCGAAGCCCTCGAACTGCGCCCGGAAGAACCTCGGGACGCCGGGCAGCATGACGACGTTCTGGACCACGAGGACCGGATACCCCGGGTCGCCCTCGAGCCGCGTGCCCTCGGGCACGTCGGCCATGCGCAGGGCGGCCTCGGGGATGTCCGTCCCCTGCCAGCGGCGGTGCCCCTCCCGCAGGATCGCGGCCAGCTCCGGGTTGCGGCGAATGCCCACCCCGAGCGCGCGCGCGACCGCCGCCACGGTGACGTCGTCGTGGGTCGGGCCGACGCCGCCGGAGGTGAAGACCCAGTCGACCCGGGAGCGCTCGCGCGCGACCGTCTCCGTGATGATCGCGAGGTCGTCCGGGATCGTGCTGATCGACGCGAGCCGGACTCCGAGCCGCTGGAGGCGCTCGGCGGCCCACGGGCCGTTCTCGTCGTGGATCTTGGCTGAGAGGACCTCGGTGCCGACGATGACGAGGGCCGCGCTGGGCGTGGTCACGACACGACAATAGAGGGGCTCGCTCGAACGTGCACCGTCCCCGGGCGGGGTTGCGCAGGCGCGCAGCGCGCGCCGCGGCAGGGAGCAGGTTTACCTTGGCACCGCGGTCAGCGCGGGAGCTGCTCGAGGCTCGCCACGAGCGCATCCGTGACCGCCGCGACGTCCTGCTCGCCGTCGATCACCTCGACGCGCTGCCCGAGCGCGCGGAGCCTCGCGATGCCGCGCTGGTACGAGCGCGCCACCTTCCGCTGGAACTCGGGGACCTCGTAGAGCTCGCGCCGGCTCGACGCCGAGAAGCGGCGCGACACCGCCGTACGCGGGCTCACCTCGAGGAACAGCGTCACGTCGGGCGCGCGGGCCCTCGCGTTCACCGCCTCGACCCACGCGGCGTCGCCGGTCGTGATGGCCTGGTACGCCAGGCTGGAGAGCGCGTAGCGGTCCGAGACCACGTCCACGCCCTCCGCGAGCAGCGGCGCGATCTCGCTGGCGACGTGGTCGAGGCGGTCCGCGGCGAAGAGCAGCGCGAGCGCGTCCGCGTCGAACGGGGCGCCGGCCTTCGCGTCTCCGCCGATGCGTTTCGAGAGGACGAGCCGGGCGAGCGCGCCGACGGGGCCGGCAGAGGGCTCGGCGGTCACGTGGACCTTGCGCCCGGCCGCGCGGAGCCGCTCCGCGAGCAGGCGCGACTGGGTGGTCGTCCCCGCGCCGTCGAGCCCCTCGACGACGATGAACCGGCCGCGCGCGAGTCGCGCTCGCCGCTTCACGGGTCGAGTCCCAGGCGGGCGCGCAGGTCCTTCAGGCGAGCGAAGGCGACGTCCTCGTCGCGCATGTGGCGGCGCGCGTGGACGAACCACCTCGCCGCGAGGATCAGCACGACGAGGGTGACGGCCAGCGCGACGAAGAAGAAGACCGGCGGGCCCCTGAAGCGCGTGAGCCGCTCGGAGAACCAGCGGTCCCACGCGAGCTTCACCGTGAGCCCGCTCGTGACGAACCCGAGGAACGCGCCGTACGCCGCCTTCCGCAGCTCGTCGATCGAGCGCCTCGCGGCGAGCCGCTCCGCGAGCACGTCGTGCTCGCGCCGGAGCGCAGCGGTCTCATCTGGCGCCATCGTCTCCCCCCTCCCCCTGCGGCGGAACGCGACGACCTGCGCGCTCACGCGGCGGCCCCGAACCGGCGGGCCACCGCTGACCGGACCGCGTCCACCGTGGCGTCGATCCGCATGGACGGATTCGGGCAGTGCGGCTCGACGCCCTCGAGCGTGCGCGCGTGGTAGCCGACCTTGAAGTCGGAGAACTTGAGCCCGTGCGCGGTCGAGATCACGGCGACGCGATCGCGACGCTGGATGGTGCCCGCCTGCGCGAGCTTCTCGAGCACCGCGAGCGCGACGCCGGTGTGCGGATCGGCGTACGCGCCGGCGCGGTCTGCGCGCGCGGCCGCGTCCGAGAGCTCCTGCTCGGTGGCCTGCTCGACGAGGCCGTCGAGCGCCTCGAGCGAGCGGAGCGCCCGGCGCGCCGACACGGGCGCGCCGATCTGGATCGCCGACGCGAGCGTGCGCCGCGCCGGGATCGCCGGCACGTCGAGCGACGCGGTGGGCTTCCCGCCCGCGGCCGCGACCGCCCTGTAGAGCGGGTTCGCGGAGGCCGCCTGCGCGACCACCAGCCGCGGCAGGCGGTCGACGAGCCCGAGCTCCTTCATCATGAGGAAGCCGCGCCCGACGGCGCTCGCGTTGCCGAGGTTCCCGCCGGGGATGATCACCCAGTCCGGCACGGTCCAGTCGAGCTGCTGCGCGAGCTCGACCGAGAGCGTCTTCTGGCCCTCGATGCGCAGCGAGTTCATCGAGTTCGCGAGGTAGATGCCGCGCGTCGCCGAGAGGTCCTGCACGACGCGCATGCAGCCGTCGAAGTCGGTGTCGAGCTCGAGCACGAGCGCGCCGTTCGCGATCGGCTGCACCAGCTGGGCGATGGAGATCTTGCCGCGCGGCAGCAGCACGACGCTCGGGATCCCCGCCGCCGCGCAGTAGGCCGCGAGCGCGGCGCTCGTGTCGCCGGTGGAGGCGCACGCGACCGCGTCGATGCGCGTGCCGCGCGCGATCATCTCCTTCACGGCCGAGACGAGCACCGTCATGCCGAGATCCTTGAAGGACCCGGTGTGCGTGACGCCGCACTCCTTCAGCCACACCTCGTCGAGCCCGATCTCGTGCGCGTAGCGATCGAGCCGCAGGAGCGGGCTGCCGCCCTCGTACATCGACACCACGTTGGCGTCGGCGATCTGCGGGTACACCCACTCCTTCTTGCCCCACACGCCCGAGCCGTAGGGCCAGGCGCCGCGGCGGAAGCGGGAATCGAACAGCTCGCGCCACTCCCGCCCGGACCGGCGCGCGAGCGCGGCGCGATCGTGCTCGACCTCGAGCAGCCCCTGGCAGTGCGGGCAACGATAGATCACGTCGGTGAGGTCGGCGCGGAACTCGCAACCGTCCGAGCACCGGAACCAGGCGGAGAACTTCGGTTCGGCCACGTGGGCCCTCCTATGCGGTACGGGGAACCGGCGTGCCGTGCGGCTTCGGCTCGCGCGACGCCCTGGCGAGGAACGCGCCGATGCGCTCGGCGGCGAGCTGGATGCGGGGCTCGTCCTCGATGAGGGCGATGCGCACGTGCCCCTCGCCGGCGGCGCCGAAGCCGATGCCCGGAGCCACCGCCACGCCCGCCTCGTCGATGAGGCGGCGCGCGAACTCGAGCGACCCGAGATGGCGCACCGGCTCCGGGATCGGAGCCCACGCGAACATCGTCGCGGCGGGCGGCGGCACGTTCCAGCCGGCGGCGCCGAAGTGCTTGCACAGCGCGTCGCGACGGCGGCGGTAGCGCTCGCGGTTCTCGACCGCGTACGCGTCGCAGTCGTCGAGCGCGACTCGCGCCGCGACCTGCGTCGCGCCGAAGAGGCCGTAGTCGAGGTAGCTCTTCACGCGCGCCATCGCGGCGACGAGGGCGGCGTTGCCGGCGCCGATGCCCACGCGCCAGCCCGCCATGTTGTAGCTCTTCGAGAGCGACATGAACTCGAGCGTGCGCTCGCGCGCGCCGGGAACCTGCAGCATCGAGGGCGCGGTGCCCTCGAAGACGATGTCGCAGTAGGCGAGATCGGACACGATGAACAGGTCGCGCGACGCCGCGAACCGGACGATCTGCTGGAACAGCTCCGGCGTCGCGACCGCCGAGGACGGGTTCGCGGGGAAGTTCACCACGATGCCGCGCGGCCGCCGCTCCGACTTCTCCGTCGCCGTGACGAGCGACTCCATGAAGTCGACGCCGGGGCCCACGGTAACCGGGATCGTCTCGCCGCCCGCGAGGATCGCCCCGAACGCGTGGATCGGGTACGTCGGCGTCGGCGCGAGCACCGCGTCGCCCTCGCTGAGCAGCGCCATCATCGCGTGCCCGATGCCCTCCTTCGAGCCGATGGTCATGCAGACCTCGCGCTCCGGATCGAGCTCCACGCCGAGCCGCCGCTTGAACCAGCGCGCCGCGGCCTCGCGCAGCTCGGGGATGCCGCGCGGGTTCATGTAGCGGTGGTAGCGCTTGTCGGTCGATGCGCGGTGCAGGGCCTCGACGACCGGCGGCGGCGCGGCGCCGTCGGGATTTCCCATCGAGAAGTCGACGACGTCGACGCCGCGGGCGATCGCCTGATCACGCAGGCGGTCGGTGATCGTGAACACGTAGAGCGGCAGCCGCTTCACGCGCGCAAAGGCCTCGGGATCGGTGAAGATCTTCATAGGGGGTCCGCCACTTTGCCGGGAGCCGCACCTGATCGCAAGCGCGTCGGGTCAGCGAGAAGAGTCGCGGCGCGCCCCGCACCCGGGGCACTGCGCGCCGGACATCGGCACTCCGCAGTCGCTGCAGGGCACGACGCCGCCGTCGGCGGCCGCGGAGACCGGCCGGACGAGGGGCA
>DASSQI010000093.1:0-7756 GCA_035702585.1 Anaeromyxobacteraceae bacterium | reverse complement strand
AACGCGTCGCCCGGGTCCCCGAACGCGAGGTAGCAGTCGGCGAACGCGAGCGCGGCGGCGCCGAGCGCCCACGCCGCGCCGGTGCGCACCCGCGGCCAGCGCGCCGCGGCGGCGATCCAGAGCAGCGCGGCGACGACCAGGCCGACCGCGACGCGCGCGTTCGCCTGCGCGCGACCCGCGTTGAACGGGAAGCCCTTCAGATCGGGGAGGACGACCGCCGCGGCCCCGAGCAACGCGAGGGCGACCGACGCGCGGATCGCGAGCTTGCGCCAGGCGCGATCGCGCGCGTCCACCGCCGGCGCGCGCAGCGCCTCCAGCCCCTCGGCGGCGACGAGCGCGGAGACGAGCGACGTCACCATGAGCGACCGCGTGGGATTCCGGAACGAGCCGTAGCCCGGGAGCCAGTCGTAGAAGAGCCGGTGCAGCCCGAGCCACGAGTCCTCGCCGAAGCACAGCCAGACGCTCACCACGGCGAGCAGCGCGAAGTGCCAGATGCCCCGGCGCACGAGCGACAGCGCGGCGGCGAGGCCGAGCGGGAGGAGGCCCAGGTACCCCGTCGCCTCCCAGAGGTTCATCTCGGAGAGGCGCCACCCGCCGCCGTACGCGCGAGGGAGCACGAACAGCGCGAACCCCCAGCGCGACGGCCACTTCCAGCTCGTCGCGAAGGCGTAGTCGACGCCCGCGCCGCGCGGGCCGAGCGACGCGAGCTCGCGCACCGGCAGGAACATCGGCCCGGCCAGCAGCAGCCCGAGCGGCGCCGCCGCGAGCGCGAGGAGCGCGTCGGCCGGGCGTCTCCGCCAGAGCGACGGCGCGAGGACCAGCGCGTGCGCGCCGGCGAGGAGCGTTCCGAAGTACGCCATCTGCGCCGCGCCGCCGAACCACGAGCAGGCGGACGCGATCGCGGTGAGCAGGAGGAAGCGGCCCCGCCCGCGGCGCGCGAACCCGTCGAGCCCGGCGAGCATCCACGGCCACCAGGCGCACGACGCCGCGAAGATCCAGTGCTGCAGGTGCACCGTCTGCTTCGCGCCGAGCGAGAACAGCACCGCCGCGAGCAAACCGGCCGCCGGCGAGAGCCCGCGCACACGCATCCAGAACGCCATGCCCCACCCGCCGACGCAGAGGTGGAGCAGCGTCGAGAGCGTCAGCGCGCGCGGCGCGTCCCACGGCAGGGTGAGCAGCGTGCCGAGGTCGAAGACGGCGGACTGCGGGTCGCCGGCGAGGGGGTATCCGACGAAGATGCCGCGCTGCCAGCCGGGCAGCGCGCCGTGCCGGAGCGCCTCCGCGACCGCCTCGCGCAGGCCGAAGAAGAAGTAGCGGAGATCGGCGCCGACGAACGCCATGCCCGGCCGCGCGGCGCGCCAGTGGAACGCGCAGACGAGGAGCGGGACGAGCACCGTCACCGCGCGCCAGCTCGCGAGCCGCGCGAGCGCGAGGTCCGCGCGCGAGGCGAGCGCCGCGACCCGCTCGCGACCGCCGCGGATCACGAGGCGAGCTCCGTGGACCCGCCGCACGCGGCGCCCGCCGAACGCCTTCCGAGCGCGAGGAGCTCGCGTGCGAGCCAGGCGAGCACGGCGACGAAGATCGCGGTCCGCAGGACCTCCTCCGTCGTGTAGACCGCGTCGAAGTACCGGATGAGACCCCGCGACGCTCTCGTCTCGAACGCGACGTGGTAGTCGATCGCGGAGATCACCGAGACCGCCCAGAACAGCCGCGTGGGCGCGGCGGCGAGCGCGCCCGCCAGCGCGACGTAGAGCGCGTACTGCGGGCTGTACACCTTGTTCGTCGCCACCCAGGTGACGAGCACGACGCCGAGCGCGAGGCACACCGCGCGCGGGCCGGAGGAATCCGGCGCGCCGGGACCGCTCGCGCGCCAGGCGCCCCACGCCGCGAAGGCGGACGCCGCGGCGAGCAGGGCGAACGTGACGCCGTTCAGGAACGCGGCGTCGAGCGCCAGCGGCTTCAGCGCGGGGAAGTGCCGCAGCACCTCCCAGATCGAGTTCTCGGCGTGGCGGCCGCCGTTGAAGCGCCAGAACCACGTCCAGTTGCGAGGCGACGCGATCGCGACGGGCAGGTTCACGGCGAGCGTGACGCCCACGAACGCGGCCGCGCCTGCGCCGAGCGCGCCCCACGCCCGGCGTCGCGACAGCGCGCCGAGGACGCCGGGCAGGAGCGCCGCCGGGAACAGCTTCGCGGACGTGCCGAGCGCGAGCCAGGCGCCAGCGCGCGCGGGGTGGCCCCGGGTCGTCGCGAGGGCCGCCGCGGCGGTGAGCGCGATGGGGAGGTGGTCCCAGTTCAGGCCAGTGTAGTGGACGAGCGCCAGCGATCCGGCGAACCACCACGGGTTCGCGCCAGGGATCCGGGACAGCGCCCACACGGTCGCGAGCGCGAGCGCCGCGAGCGCGACGTACGTCGCGGTGAAGAACAAGGCCGGGTCGCGCGACACGAACGACGGCAGCCACAGCGCGAGCGCGAGGAGCGGGGGGTACTCGATGCGGTCGTCGAGGAAGGGCGTCGGGCGGCCGCCGTGGAAGTACCGATCGCCGCCCATCGCGAGGATGTCCGAGTAGCTGTGGTGGTCGAACGCCCACGGCCGGTACGGCACGCCTGGGTGCGCCGCGCCGCGGACGAGGTTCAGCCAGCCGGCGAGCATGAGCGCCGCTGCGACCGCGTACGGCGTCCAGCGCGGGAGGCGCGGTGAAGGGGTCATCGGGCGGTCCGAAGGTACCCCGGCGCGGCGCGGCGGGCGAGAACACCGGCACCCCGACGGTTCCCGGCGCCGTCCGGAGCGCGACGCGGCGGATCGCGCGCCGACACGCGGGTATAAGCTCGCCCGACCGTGCTCTCGCCCGACGAGATCTCAGCGCACCTCGCGGACGTCGTCGCGCACACTGGCCCGTACGCGCCGGTGGTGCTGGTCTTCGCGAGCTTCGTCGAGCACGTGTTCCCGCCGTTCCCCGGGGATCTCCTGGTCCTGCTGGGCGCGTGGTACGCGGTCCAGGGCGCGCTCTCCTGGCCAGTCACCTTCCTCTCCGTGACGGCCGGCGCGGTGGCCGGCGCGGGGATCGACTGGCGCATCGGACGATGGCTCGGGTCGAAGCTGGAGAAGGGTGCGGAGGCGCGCTCTGCCGCGACCGGGAGTCTCACGGCGGAACGGCTGGCGCGGTTCGAGGAGCGATATCGGCGCTACGGAGCGCTCTTGCTCGTCGCGAACCGGTTCATGCCAGGACTCCGCGCGTTCGTGTTCGTCGCTGCTGGCGCCTGCCGCGTCCCGCTGCGCGACGTGCTCGTGTTCGGGGGCGTGTCGGCTGCGCTGTGGAACGGCGCGCTCCTCGCCGCAGGTGCGCTCCTCGCGCACAATCTCCCCGAGCTCATCGGACTGCTGCAGCGGTACACTACCGTGGCGACGGTCGTGCTCGTCGCGCTGGTGCTCGCCTTCGCTGCGCGCAAGGGGGCCCTCGCGATCGCACGCCGGAGGGGGAGGCGCGCATGACCGCGGTACTGCTCGCGCTGGCGCTCGGCACGCTGCCTCAGGGGGCGAGCCAGCGCTACCGCGTCGAGCTCGGCGGGGAGCACGTCGGGTACGCCGCGCTCGCGGTCTCCTGCGAGACGTCGCGCTGCGACGTTCGCTGGGAGAGCCGACTGCGCGCGCCCGCCGAGTCCGGCGGCGGCCTCGTGGAGCGGAACATCGCGATCGCCGCGTCGAGAGAGGGTTTCGCGCACCGGGTCCACGTCGTCGTCCGCGACACGTCGGGCGAGCGCGTCCTCGAGTCGCACGCGGGTCCGGTGCCCGTGACGCTCGCCGAGATCGTGCTCGGGTCGCTCGACGAGGGGGAGCACCGCTGCATCGCGGTGCGGGACGAGCAGAGCGGCAAGAAGGGTGACGCATGCGCGACGCGGGTAGGCGCCTGGATCGAGGGCACCGTCCTCGGCCAGAACTTCCGCGCCCGCGTGCGTCCCGACGCCGCGCCCGAGGAGGTGCTCATCCCCGATCAGCGGATGCGCTACGTCGCGGACGCGCACGCAGCGGTCCCGGTGGCGGCGCCGCGGCTCTTCGGGTCGCAGGTCCGCGTCGACGACGCTGCGCGGCCGCACCTGGCGGCGGCGCTCGGCGGATCGCACCCGCGGCTGCGCTTCTGCGGCATCCCCGCCGACCCGCGCCCGCTCGCGGCGCCGGCGGTCCCGCGAGAGTGGCCCGAGGGCGGCAACTGCCGCGACAAGACGACGCGCTACCTCGCGGTCGCCCAGGCGGCCGGGCTGCAGGGCAGGCACGTGGTGGGCATCGCGTGGGACGGCGCCGCCTTCTCGTGGCACGAGTGGGCGGAGCTGCACGTGGACGGACGGTGGGTGCCGATCGATCCGTCGTTCCGGCAGGTCCCGGCCGAGCCGCCGCGGTTCTCGCTCGCGCGGTTCACCGAGGCGGACGAGGAAGCGCGCGTCCACGCCGGTTCGCGCATCCTCTCGTGCTGGGGCGTCGCGGAGGTGGAGCCCGGGACGGGGGCGGTGCCGGCGCGCGGGCGCTGAGCGCGCTATCGCGCGCGCCTCGCGAGGAACCTGACGAGGGCCTCCGCCTTCGGCACGAGCGACGACAGCTCTATCTGCTCGTTCGGCGTGTGGAAGCCGATCCCGCGCGCGCCGAGGCCGTCGACGGAGGGCACGCCCACCGCGGCGGTGGTCGCCGCGTCCGAGCCGCCCCCGGTGAGCGACGCCTCCCCGTCGCCCAGGCCGGCCTCGCGCTGGCACGCGCCGTACTCCGCCGCGAGCGCCGCCGACGCGTCCGTGCGCACGAGCGGCGGCCGATGGCTGCTGCGCTCCAGCGCGATGCGCGTCCCCTCGAAGGCGACGTCCTCCGCGATGCGCTCCAGATCCCGGAACAGCGCCTCGCCGTCCTCGGGCGTGAGGTAGCGCAGGTCCACCTCGCAGCGGGCGCGGTCCGGGACGGTGTTCTTCGTCGTCCCGCCCGAGAACGTCCCGACGGTCACCGAGACGCCGCGCGCGGGGGCCGACAGCTGCTGCGCCCGGTCGACGAAGCGCGCGAGCGCCCAGATCGCGCTGCGGCCCTTCTCGGGCTCGACGCCGGCGTGCGCCGCGACGCCGGTCGCCAGCGCGACGAGCGACGCCGTCCCCTTGCGGCCCGTCACGATGAGGTCCTTCGCTCGCCCCGACTCGAAGCCCAGCCCGCACGCCGCGCCGCGCGCGCGCTCCCGCAGGAGCGGCTGCGACTCCGGCGAGCCGACCTCCTCGTCGCCGACGAACATCCCGCGCACCGCGACGCGCGACAGGAGGCCCGCCTCGCGGAGCGCCGCGAGCCCGAAGAGCGCGATGACGAGCCCGCCCTTCATGTCGAGGCAGCCGGGGCCGCGAGCGATGTCCCCGTCGACGCGCCACGTGTCGGCGTCGGGGTATGCGCCTGGCGGGAACACCGTGTCGGTGTGTCCGATGAGGAACACCGGCGCGTCGCCTGCGCTGCTCTCGAAGTAGAGGTGATCGCCGAACCGCTCGCTCTGGACGCGCTCCACCGCGAGGCCGAGCCGCGCGAGCTCCGCCTCGAAGACGCTCGCCACGGCGTTCACGCCGTCGCGATTCGCGGTGAACGAGTTCTGCCGCACGACCTCGGCGAGGAGCTGCTCCATCGACGGACGCCGCGAGGCGAGCCACGCGAGGGCGGCGTCGAGCTCCTTCGACACGGCGATTCGATCCGAGGATGCCAAGGTCGCTCCGTCGGCGGTGAAAGCTGCGCGCGCCGGCGATATACAGAGCGCCATGGGGCACGGCAAGCGCCTTCGGGCGTCGGTGATCGGCGGGTCAGGGTACGGCGGTGTCGAGCTCATCCGTCGCCTCCTCATCCACCCCGAGGTCGAGCTCGTGCTCGTCGCGAGCGTCGACTTCGTCGACGAGCCGCTCGGAGCCGCGCACCCGTCGCTCGAGGGCGTGCCGCTCACGTTCCGGAAGATGGCGCCGCGCGAGGCCGCCGCCGGGATGGACGTCGTCCTGCTCGCGCTGCCGCACCGGGTCACCGCCGACAAGGTGCCCGAGATCGCGGACGGCACGAGCGCCAAGGTGGTGGACATGAGCGGAGACCACCGGCTCCGCGACGCCGCCGCCTACGCCCGCTGGTACGGCCACGCTCACCCCTTCCCGGAGCGCATGCTCGACTTCGTCTACGGCCTCCCCGAGCTGAACCGCGACAAGATCCGGGCCGCGCGCTTCGTCGCGTCGCCGGGCTGCTTCGCGACGACGATCGAGCTGTCGCTCCTGCCGCTCGCGCGGGCCGGGCTCCTGCGCGGCGTCGTCCACGTCCAGGGCATCACCGGGTCCTCCGGGTCCGGAGTGGCGCCCTCGCCGGGCACGCACCACCCGATCCGCGCGAACAACCTTCGCACCTACAAGCCGCTCGAGCACCAGCACATCCCCGAGATCCTCGACACGCTCGCCGACGCGGGCGCGCCCGAGGTCGAGCTGCGGTTCGTGCCGGTGTCGGGGCCGCTGTCGCGCGGCATCCTGACGACCGCCTTCGTGGAGCTGCCGGAGGACTGGACCGAGGCGCGGCTGCGCAAGCTGTACGAGGACGCCTACGCGGCCGAGCCGTTCGTGCGCGTCCCTCGCAAGCGGCTGCCCGAGGTCGCGGCGGTGTCGAACTCGAACTACGCCGAGGTCGGGGTCGCCGCCGGCCCGGCGTACGAGGGGAAGCGGACCGTCGCGCTCTTCGGCGCGACGGACAACCTCGTGAAGGGCGGCGCCGGGCAGGCGATCCAGAACATGAACCTCGTGCTCGGCCTGCCCGAGACGCTGAGCCTCGAGGACAGGGGACCGTGGCCGCCATGAAGAACGTCGTCGTCAAGCTGGGCGGGGAGGTGGTCGCATCCCCTGAGATGGACGCGATCGCGGGAGGGCTCCGCGCGCTCGTGCAGGAGTGGCACCGCGTCGCGGTCGTGCACGGCGGCGGCCCGCAGGCCACCGCGCTGCAGAAGCGCCTCGGTCAGGAGCCGCGGATCGTCGCCGGGAAGAGGGTGACCGACGAGGCGGCGCTCGACGTCATGAAGTACGTCGTCGCGGGGCAGGTGAACGCCGATCTCTGCGCGAAGCTCCTCGCCGCGGGCGTCGTCGGCCTCGGGCTGCACGGCGCGAGCGGGCAGGCGATCCGGGCGCGGCGGCGACCGCCGCGAGTGATGACCGGAGCCGGTCCCGACCCGATCGATCTCGGGCTCGTCGGCGACGTGACCGGCTTCAACCTCGCGCTGTTCTCGCAGATCCAGGAGATGGGCTTCGTGCCGGTGCTCGCGTGCCTCGGCTGCGACGAGCACGGGCAGCTGCTCAACATCAACGGCGACACCGTCGCGAGCCAGCTCGCGGGCGCGCTGAAGGCCGACGCGCTGGTGCTCGTCACATCCACGCCGGGCGTGCTCCGCGACGTGAAGGACCCCGCCTCGCGCGTCGCGCGCATGACCGAGGCGGAGTTCCAGCGCGGCGTCGCCGACGGCTCGATCTCCGGCGGGATGATCCCGAAGCTCGAGGAGTCGTTCGCGGTGCTCGCCGGCGGCGCGAAGTCGGTCGTCATCGTCGGGAAGCTCCGCCCGGGCGAGCTCGAGCGAGCGGTGCTCGAGCCCGGCAGCGTCGGTACGGTGCTCGAGCGGGCCTGAGCGGCGGCTCCGTCACTGCGCCGTCTTGCCCGGATCCGTCCCGAGCATCTTCAGGATCGCCGGCGCCGCGCGCGCGAACCGCGCCGCGCCGTCCGGCAGCGGGCGGTCGAAGGTGTCGG
>DASSQI010000092.1:0-5307 GCA_035702585.1 Anaeromyxobacteraceae bacterium | reverse complement strand
GGCGGATCTCCGCGTGAGGACGGTGCAGGTCCACGGCAAGCCGGCGCCGCGCGCGCTCGCCGGGCAGCGGACGGCGGTGAACCTCCCCGGCATCGAGCCCGGGCAGATCCACCGCGGCCAGGTCCTCGCGCACGTGGGCGCGGTGCCGCGGAGCAGCCTGCTCGACGCCGAGGTGACGCTCCTCGCCGCGGCGCCGAAGCCGATGAAGCACCGCGCGAAGCTCCTCCTGCACCTCGGCACGGCGCAGGTCCCCGTGCAGGTCGCGCTGCTCGACCGTGGCGAGCTCGCGCCCGGCGACACCGCGCCGGCGCAGCTCCGCCTCTCGACGCCGGCGGCCGCGGTGCCGGGGCAGCGGTTCATCCTGCGCGGCTTCGCCGTGCTCGAGGGCCGTGGGAAGACGCTCGGCGGCGGGCGAGTCCTCGCGGTCGCCGCGCGACGGCGCAAGCGCGGCCGACAGGAGGAGCTGGCGCAACTCGAGCTCCTCGCGCGCGGCGACGCCGACGCACGGCTCGGCGCCGTCCTCGACATCGCCGGACCGGCGGGGCTGCCGGAGAGCGCCCTCCCCGGCCGCACGGCGCTGTCGCCAAAGGCGGTCGCGGCGGGCCTGGAGCGGCTCGGCGCCCGCAGCGGCGCGCTGCTGTTCGATCGCGAGCACCGGACGTGGGCCGCGGGCGCGGTCGTGAAGGAGCTGCAGGACCGGCTCCTCACCGGGGTCGCGGCGTTCCACCGGGACCGGCCGCTCGCCGCCGGGATCGGCAAGGAGGAGCTGAAGGCGAAGCTGCCGCCCGTCACCGATCCTCGGCTGTACCAGCGCATCCTCGCGCAGCTCGTCGACCGCCGCGCGCTCGTACTCGACGGCGATCTCGTCCGGCTCCCGACGCACCAGGCCGCGGGCAGCGGTGCGGGCAGCGCGCTCAAGGCCGACATCGCGAAGGTGCTCGCGAACAGCGGCCTCACGCCACCCTGGCTGTACGAGCTGGCGCCGCTCGTCAAGGCGACGCCCGACGCGGTCGCGGCCGTGCTGAAGCTCTTGCTGACCGAGGGCGCCGTCGTGAGGGTCTCGTCCGAGATGTGGTTCGACGCTGGCGCGGTGAACGCGCTCCGCGACCGGCTCGTGACGCACCTGCGCGCGCAGCGCGAGATCACGACGCAGGAGTTCAAGGAGCTCGTCGGCGCCTCCCGCAAGCACGTCATCCCGCTCGCGGAGTACTTCGATCGCGAGAAGGTGACGCTGCGCGTGGGCGAGAAGCGGGTCCTGCGGAGCGGCCAGGCCGGATGAGCGGCACGCCACGCGACGTCCCGGCGCGGACCGAGCTGCTCAGCCAGCTCGCCCGGGCGGGAGCGCGCGTGCAGCGGGAGCTGTCGCGCGCCGATGCGCTGCGCTGCGCCTGCGAGTCTCTCTCGGCGCTCGGCCTGAAGTGCTCGCTGGCCTACCCCACCGACGGCGGCGTGCGCGTGCACGAGGTACACCTCGGCGAGCAGCTCGGCGACATCGAGGAGGCGATGGGTGCTCCCATCGTCGGTCCGGTGCGCCCGCTCACGCCGTGGCTCGAGCGCGTGTGGAACGAAGGGAGCGCGTACACCGACGCGTGGCCCGAGGAGGTCGCGCTCTTCATGAGCGCGCCGCTGGCAGAGCTGCTGAAGCAGATCGGCGAGGGCGGGTTCACGCGCGGCATCGGCGTCCGCGTGAACGAGGCGGGCGCTCCGGGTCTCATGCTGTTCGCGACGGGCGCGTGGCTCCGGGAGGAGGACCTCGGGGCGTTCCGCCTCTTCGCGACCCAGCTCGGCGCGGCGCTGGACGCGGCGGAGGTCGTCGCGCGTCTCCAGGAGCGGAACTCGGAGCTCGCGGCGCTGAACCAGCTCGCGGCGCTCTCGTCGGGTGCCGAGGAGCTCTCGCCGGTGCTCGACTCGGCGACGGCGGTCGTGATGGAGGCCACCGGCGCGGCCGCGGTCGGGATCGTCGTCCTTCCGGAGACCTCGGGCGAGCCCAGGCCCGTCCACATGTCGGGTGGCGACGGCGATCTCGCCAGCGTCCTGCGTGACGCGCCGCTGTATCCACTGTTCAGGGAGGTCCTGCGCGAGGGCAAGGTCCGCATCGACCATCCGGAGAACATCCCGCCCGTCGTCGCAGCCCGCTTCGTCGCGGCTGGCCTCCAGACCGCCGCGGTCGTGCCGCTGCGCTTCCGCGGCAGTCCGGTGGGCGCGATGGCCGTCTTCTTCAAGGACCGGCGCGCCGCGGCCTCGTGCCACAACGACCTGCTCGGCGCGATCGGCGGACAGCTCGGGGCCGCGATCGAGAACCACAACCTCCTGGAGAGCCGGCGGAGGCGGATCGCCGAGCTGACGCTGCTCAACGACATCGCCGCGGAGACCGTGGTCCTCGATCCGGCGCTGCTGCTCGAGAGCGCGCTGCGCCGCGTCGTCGCGACGGTCGGGGCCGACGTCGGTCTCGGATACGTCCAGGAGGGGACCCGGGTAGTCGCCGCGCGTGTGGGGCTCGTCGGCACCCTCGACAGCGCGCCGCCGCCGTCGGGCGAGGACCTGCCAGACCTGGCCGTCGCGCGAAAGAGCGCGGTGCGCTGGCCGGGAGACGCGCCCGAGACGCCCCGCAACCGCTGGTTCCGTGACCGCGAGGGGGTGCAGTCGGCGGTCGCGGTGCCGATGCTCGCGAAGGATCGGACGCTGGGCAGCCTCGTGGTCGGGCGCCGATCCACGGACAGGTTCACCGACGAGGACGTGCGGCTCCTCTCGGCGGTCGGAGTGCAGTTCGGCGTCGCCTTCGACAACGCGCGGCTGTACGAGGACGTGAAGCGCAGCTACGCCGCGCTGGGGCGCGCGCAGGAGCAGCTCATCCAGCAGGAGCGGTTCGCCGCGCTCGGGCAGCTCGCCGCCGTCATCGCGCACGAGGTCCGCAACCCGCTCGGAGTCATCTTCAACTCCCTCGGATCGTTGAGGCGGATGCTCCAGCCGCGCGGCGATCCGAAGATGCTCCTCGAGATCATCGGCGAGGAGGCGGACCGCCTGAACCGCATCGTCGGCGACCTGCTCGACTTCGCGCGGCCGGCGCCGGTGGCGCTCCGGCCCGAGCCGATCGACCGCGTCATCGACGACGCGGCGCAATCCGCCGGGATCGACGCGCGCATCCGGCTCGAGCGAGACGTCGCGCCCGACCTGCCGCCAGTGCCGATGGACGCGCGCCTCATCCGGCAGGCGCTGCTGAACCTCTTCACCAACGCCGTCCAGGCGATGCCGCGGGGGGGCACGCTGTCGGTCGCGGCTCACCTCGAGGGCGACTCCATACGCATCGACGTGTGCGACACCGGAACCGGCATTCCCGAAGAGGTGCGGCACCGGATCTTCGAACCGTTCTTCACCACGCGCCCGACCGGCACCGGCCTCGGGCTCGCGGTCGTGAGGCGCATCCTCGACGACCACCGGGGCACGATCCGGGTCGACGCTGGCGACGGTGCAGGCACCCGGTTCGTGGTCCACCTCCCGCTCTCCGTCGGGGGAGCCGCAAGTGAGGCGGTTGAGCCGGCCCCGCGCGGGTAGTAGGACTCAGGGGGATGCTGCCGGTTCCCGAGGTGCGCCATATCGCCGCGACGGTCGCGGGCGCAAAGGTCCTGGTCGTCGACGACCAGAAGAACATGAGGGCCACGACCGCGATGATCCTCCGCGACGGCGGTTACGCCGTCCGCGAGGCGGAGGACGGCCCCGCCGCGCTCCAGATGGTCACCGCGGAGACCTTCGACGTCGTGCTGACCGATCTCAGGATGGGCGCGATGGACGGCCTCGAGGTGCTCCGCGCCATCGCCGAGACGTCTCCCACGACGCAGGTCATCGTGATGACGGCGTTCGGCACGATCGAGTCCGCGGTCGAGGCCATCCGCCGCGGTGCGTACGACTACATCGCGAAGCCGTTCAAGGAGGACGAGCTGCTGCTGCGCGTCGGGAAGGCCGTGGAGCGCCGGCGGCTGCTCCACGAGGTCTCGATGCTGGCGGGGCAGCTGCGCGACCGCTGGAGCCAGGCCAACATCATCGGCCGCTCGGCGCCGCTGCGTGAGCTCCTCGATCGTGTCGTGCGCGTCGCCGCGACGGACGCGACGGTGCTCGTCACCGGCGAGTCGGGGACGGGGAAGGAGCTCATCGCGCGCGCGATCCACCTCGGCTCGCGGCGCGCGGACAAGCCCTTCGTGCCGGTGAACTGCGCGGCGATCACGGCGACGCTGCTCGAGTCGGAGCTCTTCGGGCACGCGAAGGGTGCGTTCACCGGCGCGAGCCGCGCGCGGAGGGGCCTCTTCGAGGAGGCGAGCGGCGGCACGCTCTTCATCGACGAGATCGGCGAGACAGAGCCCGGGTTCCAGGCGAAGTTGCTCCGAGCGTTGCAGGAGGGCGAGATCCGCCGCGTCGGCGAGTCGCTGCCGGTGAAGGTGGACGTGCGGGTGATCGCCGCCACGAACCAGGATCTGAAGCGCGCCGTCGCGGAGAAGCGCTTCCGCGAGGACCTCTACTACCGGCTCGCGGTCGTCCCTCTGCGCATCCCCGCGCTGCGCGAGCGCCCCGAGGACATCCCGTTGCTCGCGGAGCACTTCGCGGAGCGGTTCGCGAAGCGCACCGGCGAGCGCCGGTCGCTCTCGCCCGAGGCGATCCAGAAGCTGCTCGACTACGACTGGCCCGGCAACATCCGCGAGCTCGAGAACATGATCGAGCAGGCGGCGGCGCTCGCGACGACCCACGTGCTCGGGCCCGCCGACATCCGCTTCGACGGCGCGCCGCGCGACGGTTCGGTGGGGAGCCCGCCGATGACGCTCGCCGAGGCCGTCGATCACGCCGAGCGGCGCGTCATCGAGAGCGCCCTCGCGCGCAACTCCGGAGATCTCGCCCAGGTCGCGCGAGAGCTCGGCGTCTCGTCGACCACGCTCTGGCGCAAGATGAAGCGCCTCGCCATCGGCGGCTGAACCGGACCGAGAGTCCGGCGTCACTATCCGTGAACGTCGAGCACGCCGCCGCCAGCGGCCGCCGCGGTAGGCCTCTCAGGACGAGCCTGTCCGCAGGCGCCGGGACGACGCAGCTGCAGTCTGGTTTTCGGAGGAAACGACGGGGTGCTGGACGGGCGGCGCGTTACCCGCAGCCGACGCACGGCACGCCGTGCGCGACGCGCATCAGGTACGTGCCGGCTGGGAAGACAGCGCTGGCGTCGCCCGCGCGTCGCTTGGCGAGCGCGGCTCGGTAATCTTTCACGAACTGCTTCAGCGACTCGAGCGCGCCGATGCGCTTCCCCGTGTCCCGGGCGGCGACGCGGGGCCT
>DASSQI010000091.1:0-5950 GCA_035702585.1 Anaeromyxobacteraceae bacterium | reverse complement strand
GCCATGTACGAGATCGCCCCGATGCTGGCGAGGAGCAGAGCGGTGACTCCCGCAAGACCTGCCATGAACGCACGAGTCATGATGAACGGGCCCCGATAAGACGCTGCTAAATCAGACCTTCTCGACCTGGTAGCCGCGCTCGCGGAACGCGCGGAGGATCTCCTCGACGTGGTCGGGGCCGCGCGTCTCCATCGTGAGCTGGAGCGTCGTGTCGCCGAAGCGGCTCGAGAACGCGCGCGTGTGGTGCACCTCGATGACGTTCGCGCGATGGTTCGCCACGATGGCGGAGACCTTCGCGAGCTGGCCCGGCTTGTCGAGCAGCGCGACGTTCACGCGGATGAGGCGGCCGTCCTTCACGAGGCCGCGCTCGATCACCCGCGCGACGACGTTCACGTCGATGTTGCCGCCCGACACGATCGAGACGACGCGCTGGCC
Organism: Anaeromyxobacteraceae bacterium; assembly: GCA_035702585.1. GTDB lineage: Bacteria > Myxococcota > Myxococcia > Myxococcales > Anaeromyxobacteraceae > DASSQI01. The sequence goes on along the minus strand of DASSQI010000091.1, from coordinate 5,515 downwards.
GTCGAGGCGGACCTTGCGGTTGAGCAGCGCCGCCACCGACACCGCGCCCGCGCCCTCGACGACGGTCTTCTCCTTCTCGAGGAGGTAGAGGATCGCGCTCGCGATCTCCTCCTCGCTCACCGTCACGATCTGATCGACGTACTCGCGGACGTGCTGGAACGTGAGCTCGCCCGGTCGCTTCACGGCGATGCCATCGGCGAGCGTGGTGGCGGTCTCGACCGTGATCGGCCGGCCCTCCTCAACCGACGCCGCCATCGACGGCAGCGCCTCGGTCTGCACGCCGATGATCTGCACGCCCGGTCGCAGCGCCTTCACCGCCGCGCCGATGCCCGACGCGAGGCCGCCTCCGCCGATCGGGATCAGGATCGCGCCCACGTCGGCGACCTGCTCCAGCACCTCGAGACCGATGGTCCCCTGGCCGGCGATGATCGCCGGGTCGTCGAACGGGTGGACGAACGTGAGCTCCTCGGCTTGCTCGAGCCTGCGTGCCTCGGTGTAGGCCTCGTCGTAGTTCGCGCCCGCCAGGAGGACGCGCGCGCCGTGGCTCCGCGTGTTCGCGACCTTCAGGATCGGCGTGCCCTCGGGCATGACGATCGTCGCGGCGACTCCGACGCGTCCGGCGTGATACGCGACGCCCTGCGCGTGGTTGCCGGCGCTCGCCGTGATGAGGCCGCGCTCGCGCTCCGCCGGCGAGAGGGTCATCAGCTTGTTCAGGGCGCCGCGCTCCTTGTAGGCGCCCGTCATTTGAAGATTTTCGAGCTTCAGGTACGCGTGCGCGCCGGACAACCGGGACAGCGTCTCGGTGCGGGCACAGGGTGACATGTAGACGTGATCGCGGATGCGGTCGCGTGCGGCCTTTACGTCGGCGAGTGTGACGAGAGACATGGACCGGCGACGCTACCGCCGGGCGGAGATCGCTGCAAGGCTGGCTCGGAACGGCCGGATCAGCGTTGTTCGAGGCGGCGCGCCAGCTCCACGCGATTGCGGACGCCGAGCTTGTCGAAGATCGTCTTCAGGTGGCTCTTCACCGTCTGCGAGGCGATGCCGAGGCGCTCGGCAACCTCGCGCGAGCGCAAGCCCTCGGCGACGAGCAGCGCCACCTCGCGTTCACGCTGAGTCAGCCCATCGGTGGCGTTCGGCAGCGCGGAGTTCTCGGTGCCGGGGAGGGCGACGCCCTCGCGCCAGAGGTGAAGCTGGGTGCGCCCCTTGCCGACCGCCGTCGCCTCGATGCGCAGGCGCTCGCCGAGCCGCTCCATCGTGAGCGATCTACGGATGCCGGGCGCGCCGCCCTGTGCCCCGTCCGCGAGACCTCGCAGCTCCGGCGGCAGTGTGCAGCCGTCGGCGACGTCGTTCCAGAATGCCTTGAGCAGCTCCTCCGCCTGACGGTCGCACTGAAGGTGTCCCTCCAGGTCGGTGTATGCGGAAGCGCCTCTTGGCATTGCAGCTCGGTGCGCGCGAATCATGGCCGGGTCCCCCGAACGCGGCGGGTGTGGCCCTACATGCTACCCGTGACACCGACAGGCGTCACTGCGCCACCGTACGGAGTTGGAGGGGGGGCCGGAGTGGCGAATTCGGGGTATCCCCGAGCAGGGCTGCTCGGGATCAAGATCACGCGGAGTGCGCTGTCGCACAGGCGGCGAATTCGTTGGCGATTCCAACGGCCCCGCCTTTTCGGCTAGGCGCCCGGAGTCAGCGTAGTTCGACCTCGAACCCGAGACGACGCGCCGAGTCGATGAACTCGTCGGTCGGCGCGACCTTCACCGGAACGCGGAGCGCCGTCTCGCTCTGCCGCGGGATGACGGCGCGAACGACGACGTTGCACGCTCCCGGATTCTTCGCGAGCAGGGCCTTCAAAGTGGACGCGCGCTCGGCGGTGAGCGCGTCCGCGTCGATGCGCAGGGACATGAGCGAGGTCTTCTGCGCACGCACCGCGGAGAGGAGCTCGATCTCGGTGGCGGTGATCTCCGCGCGCGGGTTCTCCTCGTCGCGCGAGTTCATCTTCACCTCGCCGTGCACGATGATGGGCTCGTCGCGCTTCACCATCTCCTCCCAGTCCGCCCAGCCCTTCTGCGCCGGCCGGATGCCCTGCGCCGGGCGACCCGCCCAGCAGATCACCTCGACCGTCCCGGAGAGATCCTCGAGCGTGAAGAAGCCGAAGCGCGTGCCCTTCTCCTTGTTCACCTTCTCGCGGAGCGATGCGACGACGCCGACGACCGTCACCTTGTCGCCGGGCCGCCTGGTCGCGATCTGTGTCGCCGTGTAGGCCGCGTACCGCTTCATCTCCTTCTCGAAGCCCTGCAGCGGGTGGCCGGTGATGTAGAACCCGAGCGCCTCCTTCTCGAGCGCGAGGCGCACGCGCTCGGGCCACTCCTCCACGGTCGCGTCGCCGACCTGATCGCCCGCCTTCGGGTAGCGCGGCTCCGGCTTCACCGCGGCGGTGAGCGCGCCGAACAGGTTCGCCTGTCCCGACGCGCGATCGGCCTGCGCCGACGCGCCGGCGTTGAACGCCGCCTCGATCCCGTGGAACAGGCGCCAGCGCGGCGCGCCCTCGAAGTCGAACGCGCCGCACTTCACCAGCGCCTCGGCCACCTTCTTGTTGATCCTGCGAGCGTCGACGCGCGACGCGAAGTCGTACAGGCTCGTGAACGGCCCGCCCTCGTTGCGCGCCGCGATGATCGCCTCGACCGCGGCGCCGCCGACGCCCTTCACCGCGCCGAGCCCGAACCGGATCTTCCCCTTCGCCGGACGGCCGTTGCCCGCGGGGGCTTCGCCGGAGCTCGGGATCGCGCTGAACTCGGCGAACGACTCGTTCACGTCGGGCGGCAGCACCGCGATACCGCTCGCGCGCGCCTCGGAGATGTGGGCGACGACCTTGTCGGTGTTCGACGCCTCGCTCGAGATGAGCGCCGCCATGAACTCGACGGGGTAGTGCGCCTTGAGCCACGCGGTCTGGACGGTGAGGAGGCCGTACGCCGCGGAGTGCGACTTGTTGAAGCCGTACGCCGCGAACTTCTCCATGAGGTCGAAGATGGCGCCAGCGGTCTTCTCCTCGACGCCGTTCTGCACGGCGCCCTCGAGGAAGCCGGAGCGCTCCTTCGCCATCACCTCCGCCTTCTTCTTGCCCATCGCCCGGCGGAGGAGATCCGCGCGGCCCAGGCTGTAGCCAGCCAGGACCTGCGAGATCTGCATCACCTGCTCCTGATAGACGATGACGCCGTACGTGTCCTTCAGGATGGGCTCGAGCTTGGGGTGCGCGTACGTGACGCGGTCCTTGCCGTGCTTCCGCTGGATGTAGACGTCCACCATCGTGCGGCCGTCTTCCAGCTTCTGGTCGAGCGGTCCGGGCCGGTAGAGCGCGCCGGCCGCGATGACGTCCTCGAAGCGGCTCGGCTTCATCTGCATCACCATCGCGGTGAAGCCCGAGGACTCCATCTGGAAGACGCCGGCGGTGTCGCCGCTGCTGATGAGCTCGTAGACGGCCGGGTCGTCGATGGGGATCGCGTCGGCGCTGAGCGACGCCATCGCCGGGTGGTTCTTGCGGACGAGCTTGATCGCGTCGTCGATGACCGTGAGCGTCTTCAGGCCCAGGAAGTCGAACTTCACGAGGCCAGCCGCCTCGGCGTCGTCCTTCGAGAACTGGCTGACGAGCTGGTCCGACTCGCCGTCCTTGTAGATCGGGACGTACTCCCACAGCGGCTTGCCGGCGATGACGACGCCGGCCGCGTGGAGCCCGGCCTGGCGGTTCAGGCCCTCGAGCGACATCGCGATCTCGAGGACGTCCTTCGTCGTCACCTTCTGCTGCCGGCCCTGCGCGTCGACCCAGCTCTGCACGACCTGCGGATCGTCCAGGAGCTGCTTCAGGCGCGGCTCGCGCTCGATGCACTCCTTGAGCGGCGGCGTCTTGCCCTGCACCGGGTCGGGGACGAGCTTCGCGATGCGATCGCCCTCGGCGAACGGGAGCCCCATGACCCGCACGACGTCGCGGATCACGGAGCGCGCCTTCAGCGAGCCGAAGGTGATGATCTGGCCGACGTTGTCCTTGCCGTACTTGTCGGTGACGTAGCGGATCACCTCGTCGCGACGGTTCTGGCAGAAGTCGACGTCGAAGTCGGGCATCGAGACGCGTTCCGGGTTGAGGAAGCGCTCGAAGAGGAGGTTCCAGCGGATGGGATCGAGGTCGGTGATGCGCAGCGACCACGCGACGCAGGATCCCGCGCCGGAGCCGCGGCCGGGGCCCACCGGCACGGTGTGGTGCTTCGCCCAGTTGATGAAGTCCTGGACGATGAGGAAGTACCCAGAGAACCCCATCCGCTGGATGACGCCGATCTCGAGCTCGAGCCGCTGCCGGTAGGCGTCGCGGTCGTGCGGGTACTTGCCGTCGATCTCGCGGAAGCGGCGGTCGAGCCCCTCGCGCGCGAGCTTCGCGAGGTGGTCGTCCTCGCCGACGCCCTCGGGCACCTGGAACGCCGGCAGGTAGTTCTTGCCGAGCGTGAGCTCCACGTTGCACATGTCCGCGATGCGGACGGTGTTCGCGATCGCCTCCTTGAAGTCGGGCAGCGCCTCCCGCATCTCCTGCGGCGACGTGATGAACAGGCCGTCCGTGTCGTGGCGGATGCGCTTGGGGTCGGAGAACGTCTTCCCCGACGCGATGCACATCAGCACCTCGTGCGCCTTCGCGTCCTCCCGCTTCACGTAGTGCGCGTCGGCGGTGGCCGTGAGCTCGACGCCCTCGGACTCGCCGAGCTCGGCGAGCCTGGCGTTCACCTCGACCTGGTCGGCCATCCCGTTCGACTGCACCTCGAGGAAGAACGAGCCCGGCTCGAAGATCGACTTGTACTCGCGCACCGCCTCGCGTGCGGCGTCGACCTCTCCCTTGCGCAGCAGGCGCGGGATCTCGCCGCCGAGGCAGGCGGTCAGCCCGACGAGGCCCTTCGAGTGGTCGCGCAGGAGCTCCTTGTCGATGCGCGGGTCGTAGTAGAAGCCCTCCGCGAAGGCCATGGACGAGAGGTAGCGGAGGTTGGCCCAGCCCTCGGCGTTCTTCGCGAGGAGGATGAGGTGCCGGCCGACGCGCTCGGTGCGGTCCTTGCGCCCCTTCGGCCCCGCGACGTAGGCCTCCATCCCGAGGATGGGCTTCACGCCCGCGGCCTTGGCCTGCTTGTAGAAGTCCACCGCGCCGAAGAGGTTGCCGTGGTCCGTGACCGCGACGGACTTCATGCCCTTCGCCTGCACGGTCGCGAGCAGATCCTTGATGCGGATCGCGCCGTCGAGAAGCGAATACAGCGTGTGCAGGTGCAGGTGGACGAAGTCGGACAAGGCGGCGGGCTCCCTCGCGGCAGGGTCCCCTTGTAGCAGCCGCCCCTGACTGGAACCAACGGGGGCGCGCCGCTAAGAACCCCCGCATGATCACCCTCGGCAAGAAGGGCCCTCCCGCCGCGGCGCAGGAGCGAGACGTCGTGGATCTCCTCCTCGACTGCCACGAGCGGATCAGGTCGATGACCGCGCTGGCGCGCCGGCT